>DASPSF010000153.1:0-44027 GCA_035624075.1 Steroidobacteraceae bacterium
GTGCTGGTGCTCGGCATCTTCTTCTTCCAGATCCGCGAGCAGTTCGACAGCCTCGACCTGCATCACCTCGAGGCGCTCAAGGAGGAAGCCGCGCAGAGGAGGGGCGGCTAGTATGGAGCTCCTCATCCTGCTCGCGACCCCGCTGGCCGGTGCGCTGACGCTCGGGCTGCTCGGCGCGCGGCGCTTCGCGCCCGGGCTCAACATCGGCTTCAGCCTGCTCACCTTCCTCGCCGCCGGCGCACTCGCGGTACGCGTCGTCGCCGAGGGCCACCTGGTCGTGGCCCACGAGCAGTTCTTCATCGACGCCTTCAACGTATTCCTGGTGGCACTCACCGCGTTCGTGGGACTCACGACCGCGATCTTCTCGCGCCCCTACATGCGCGTGGAGATGGAGCACGGCCGGGTGAGCGCGACGCAGCTGCGCCTCTACCACAGCATGTACCAGCTCTTCATGTCGACCATGCTGGTCGCGCTCACCACCAACAACATGGGCCTCTTGTGGGTGGCCATGGAGGCCGCGACGCTCTCGACCGTGCTGCTGGTGACGCTCTACCGGACCGCCGCGAGCCTCGAGGCCGGCTGGAAGTACTTCATTCTCTGCGGCGTCGGCATCGCCCAGGCGCTGTTCGGCACCATCCTGCTGTATTTCGCGGCCGAGCACGCCATCGGCGCCGAGGGTGGCGTGAGCGCGCTGCTGTGGACGCACCTGAACGGCGTCAAAGGCCAGCTCGAGCCGGCGGTGCTCGGCCTGGCGTGGGTGTTCCTGCTGGTCGGCTACGGCACCAAGGTCGGGCTGGCACCGCTGCACAACTGGCTGCCGGATGCGCACGCCGAGGGCCCGACGCCGATCTCCGCCGTGCTCTCGGGCCTGCTGCTGAACGTAGCCATCTACGCCGTCGTACGCTGCAAGGTGCTGGTCGAGGGCTCGCTGCATTCGCCGCTCCCCGGGCGGATGCTGATGGGCTTCGGGCTGCTGTCGGTGGTGCTGGCGGTGTTCCTGCTCTGGCGCCAGCGCGACATCAAGCGGCTGTTCGCCTACTCCTCGATCGAGCACATGGGCATCATCACCTTCGCCTTCGGCATGGGCGGCGCGGTGGCCAACTTCGCCGCGCTGCTGCACATGACGGTGCACTCGCTCACCAAGTCCGCCATCTTCTTCGCCGCGGGCCACGCCGCGCAGAAGGCCGGCTCGCAGCTCATGGATCAGATCCGCGGCCTCATCACGCTGAGTCCGACCATCGGCTGGGGCCTGATGATGGGATCGCTGGCCATTCTCGGGCTGCCGCCCTTCGGCGTGTTCGCGAGCGAGTTCCTGATCCTCACCACCGCGATGCGCGAGCAGCCCTGGGCCACGCCGATACTGCTCGCGGCGCTCGCGGTGGCGTTCGCCGCCATTTTCGGCCGGGTGCAGCCGATGGTGTTCGGCGAGACCACCGCGAAGCGCCTGCCGCACCCGCCGGCGCTGCTGCCGGTGTTCGTGCACCTGGGCCTGGTGCTCGGGCTCGGCCTCTACATCCCGCCCTACCTCGCGGATTGGTACCGGGCGGCGGCGCGTCTGATCGGCGGAGGTTGAGGTGGCGCAGCGGGACTTCAGCACGCGAAACGTCTCCGCTGAGGAATGGCGGCGCGCCGCACGCGAGCTCTCCGAGAGCGGCGCCCGGCTCGCCGCGCTCTGGGTGAGCGGCGCCGGGCAGGGCGCGCTCACCGTGCGGGCGGCCTTCTTCACCGCCACCGGGCCGCTGCTCCTCAATCTCCCGCTCGACGCCGACACGGCGGGCTACCCCGGGCTCGAGGATCTCTTCCCGTGCGCCGCGCGCATGCAGCGGGCGGCGGCGGACATGAGCGGGCTGCGCGCCTCGGATCCCGACACCCGTCCCTGGCTGCGCCACAACGCGTGGCCGCCCGGATTCCGGCCGCTCATCGATCCGCTGCCGGCATCCGTCCCGGAGCCCGGAATCGACACGTACGAGTTCGTGCGGGTCGAGGGCGAGGGCGTGCACGAGATTGCCGTCGGGCCCGTACACGCCGGCATCATCGAGCCGGGACACTTTCGCTTCTCGGTGGTCGGGGAGAAGGTGCTGCGGCTCGAGGAACGGCTCGGCTACGTTCACAAGGGCATCGAGCGGCGCTTTACCGAGCTGCCGCTCCTCGAGGCCCACCGTCTCGCGGCGCGCGTCTCGGGCGACTCGGCCGTGGCGTTCTCCTGGGCCTACTGCCAGGCACTCGAGTGCCTCGCGGACGTCACGATCCCGGCGCGCGCTGCCTGGCTGCGGGCACTGTGCCTCGAGCTCGAGCGCGTGGCCAATCACCTCGGCGACCTCGGCGCGCTCGGCAACGATGCGGGCTTCGCCTTCGGCCTCATGCAGTTCTCGCGCCTCAAGGAGCGGCTGTTGCGCGCGTGCGCCGCGGTACTCGGCGAGCGCTACCTGATGAGCGCAATCGTGCCGGGCGGCACCGCGGTCGACCTGTCCGGCGCGGGTGCAGACGAGCTGCGCGCGTGCGCCGCCGCGATCGCGCACGAGGCCTCGGGGCTGCGCGCGATCTACGATGAGCACGCCGGCGTGCGCGACCGTTTCAACGGTGCCGGCATCATCGCGCCGCCGCTCGCCGCCCGGCTCGGCCTGACCGGGCTCGCGGGGCGCGCCAGTGGCCAGGCATTCGATCTGCGGATCGACTGGCCGTGTGCGCCGTACGCGGAGCTCGCGGTCGGGAGGATCGGCAGCAGCGCGGGCGACGTCGCGGCGCGCGTCGCGGTGCGATTCGACGAGCTGGCCGAGTCGCTGCGGCTGATCGACGCGATCATCGCGGGCGTGCCCGCGGGATCGCGTCTCGAGGTGGTCGGCGTGCCGGTGGCCGGCGCCCTCGGCATCGGCGCCATCGAGGGCTGGCGCGGGCCGGTGCTGGTGGCGCTCGAGGCCGGCCCCGCGGGCACCATCAGCCGCTGCCACCCGCACGATCCCTCGTGGCAGAACTGGCCGGTGCTCGAGCACGCGATCATCGACAACATCGTGCCCGACTTCCCGCTCATCAATAAGTCCTTCAACCTGTCCTACAGCGGGCACGATCTTTAGGAGCGCATCATGCTGAAGACGCTGCGCCAGATTGCCTCGGTCGGAATCGCGAGCGAGCCCGCGCCCGCCGCCGATGAGGCGCTGCGCCTGCGCGAGGCGCTGCAGACGCGCATCCTCGCGGTGCTGGGGCGCGCGCTGTGTGTGCGTGCGGTGGATGCGGGCTCGTGCAACGGCTGCGAGCTCGAGATCCACGCGCTCAACAATCCGCTCTACAACCTCGAAGGCCTCGGTATCCGCTTCGTCGCCAGCCCGCGGCACGCGGATCTGCTGCTGGTGACCGGTCCGGTGTCGAGGCACATGGAGATCGCCCTGCGCCGCACCTATGAGGCGACACCCGACCCGAAGCTGGTGGTGGCGGTCGGGGATTGTGCCTGCACGGGCGGCATATTCGGCGCGGGCTATGCGAGCCGCGGCCGCATCGCCAATGTCATTCCGGTGGACGTAGCCGTGGCGGGATGTCCGCCGGATCCCACGCGGCTGCTGACGGGGATCCTCACGGCGCTCGAGGGCCGCTCAGCGCGTCCCCGGTAGAACCTCCCCGATGGGCGGCGCTGCCTGCGGCACCGCCTGGCGGTAATCCTTGCCGAGCAGCGCCGCGACGGTGGCGGCGATCTGCGCCTGGTGTACTTCGTGCGTCCGCATGCGCTCCCCGAGCGGCGCGGTGTCGGGGCCCATCACCGCGATCCAGACGTTCTCGGAGCCTTTCTCCTCGACGCCATGCTCTTTCCATTCGACCGGCCCGCTGCCGCGGCCGTGATCGGCGGTGAGGATGAAGGTGGTCTGGTCACGGTAGGCGGGCAGGCTCTGCAGCTTGCTCCACAGCTCCTCGACGTAGTGGTCGAAGGAGTGGGCGGCGTGCAGCAGCAGGTCGTAGCGTCCCATGTGGCCCCAATCATCGGTCTCGCCGTAGCCGACGAACAGCACCCGCGGTTGCGCCTTCGCGAACGAGTCGAGCAGCGGGACCTGCACGAACGAGTCGTAGATGCTGCCGTCCTCGAGTGTCGTGGTGGTGCGGAACAGCTCGTTCACCACTGCCTCGCGCGGGCTCAGCTCGCCTTTGTAGGGCAGATCCTGGCCGGCCCACACCGGCAGATGGCTGCGGCCGACATTGAAGATGTCCATGAACGCGGCCCAGCTGGCGAAGGCCGCGACCTGGCCGTGCAGATCCGGCAGGCCGTTCAGCCATTCGAACACCGTGATGTTGGGGTTCGGCCCGAACTCGTTGGAGTTGATGCGCGGATCGGCGTGGCCCGAGAGCATCTCGTTGTAGCCGGGATACGAGAACCAGAAGGGGTTGGTGACGCGTGCGATGCTGCCCTTGCGCTGGTTGCCGAAGATCTGGCCGTGCGCAGCGACCGTGCTCCAGATGAAGGGGAACAGCGCCTTGCGGCGCTCGTTGACGTCGTCGCGCCAGAACGCGCGCCGCAGGTCCGCCTCCTTGTCCCAGATGCCGCCGTTCTCCTTGTTGAGCAGCAGCGGGTCGGCACCGGTGAAGATCTCCTGCCAGCGCAGCCCATCGCTGACGATCAGCACGACGTTGCGCGTCTTGAGCGGCGTGCTGCCGTCCGCCCACGCGAGCGGTGCGCCGGCGGCGAGCACCAGCATCAGGACGCCGAGGGCTGATCTGACGACGAGACGGTTCGACATGGTGAGTGATCCTCAGGTGGCTAGCGCGGGCCGACGCAGAACCGCGTACCACCAGTACACCGGGATTCCGACGGCGCATAACGCCAGCGCCCAGGCGAGCGATCGGCCGCCGATCCCGACCGAGGCCCAGATGCAGTAAACGGTCGCGAGCGCGGCGGCCGCCAGCCAGCGGTACTCGCGGCTCCCGAGCCTGCCGAGCTCGCCGCGGCGCCACAGGATCAGTACCGCGATCGCGCAGCCGAAGTACACCGGCAGGTTGGTGGCGGTGACGACCAGGCTCAAGAAAGTGAAAGCGCCGGCGGTCGAGTCGCTGTAGCTCGTGAGCATCATGAGGCTGGCGAGGATGGCGGTGAGCACGAAGGCGCGCGTCGGGGCACCGTGTGCGTTGACTTTTCCCAGGGCCGGGGGAAAGCCACCGTGCCGGGCGAAGCTCACGCTGAGCTCGCCGAGGATCAGCGTCCAGCCGTTGAGGCACCCGAGGCCGCCCACGATCACGAACGCCGCGATCAGCTTTGCGGAGCCCGAGCCGAGAAAGCGCCCGAACAGCTCCGCGAACGGGGCGCTCGAAACGGCGAGCTCCCCCTGTGGGATGAGCAGCATCGGAATCAGCGACACGCAGATGTAGACGGCGGCGACCGTCAGCGTGCCGATGAACGTGGCGCGTGGAATGGTGCGGCCGGGATCGCACACCCGGCCGGCCGGCATGGCGCCGCACTCGACGCCCAGCATGGCGTAGAGAGCGAGGGTGGAGGCCGTGATTACGCCGTTCAGCGAGGTGGGCGTCGTCGGCAGGTGCACCGGCGAAGTTGCATGCGGCGCGAACACCGCCCACACCCCGAGCGCCACGATCCCGAGCTGCGGCACCAGCTTCAGAACGGTGGTCCAGACCTGCACCCACCCGGCGGTGCGCGCGCCGCGCACGTTGACCACCACGAACAGCCACACGAGCGCCACCGCCGTCACCGCAGCGAGCAGATGATTGGTCGCCAGCACGGGGAAGAACGAGGACAGGTAGCCGACCACGCCGGTCGCGAGCACGGCGTTGGTGACCACCGTGGAGATCCAGTAAGACCACATGATGACGAACGCAACGCCGCCGCCTAAGGCGCGGCTTGCGTACGCGTACGGCCCGTCGTCCTGCGGAAAGGCGCGCGCCAGTCCCGCAAACACCCAGGCGATGAAGACGCAGCCGACGGTCGTGATCAGCCAGCCGGGAACGGCGTTGAGTCCGTAGGGTGCGAGCGAGGCCGGCAGCATGAAGATACCGACGCCGATCGTGTTGCCCACGACCAGCGCGGTGCACATGAGGAGGCCTAAGGCGCGCGGCTGCTCGGCGGCGGTGCCTGACATGCGCAATCCCCCTCAGGCCGACGCCAGCGCTTCTTTGAGCGCCGGCTCGAGCAGTGTCAGGGCTTCGTCCACGTGGCTGCGCTCGATCATCAGCGGCGGGATGAAGCGCACGGTGCTCTGGCCGCAGGACAGCAGCAGCAAGCCGTGATGGAAGGCCCGCGTCAGCACCGCATCGCAGAGTTTCTTGGCGGGCGCACGGCTCGAGCGGTCGGTGACCAGCTCCATGCCGATCATCAGCCCCTTGCCGCGGACGTCGCCGATGCAGGCGAAGCGCTGCTGCAGCTCGCGCAGGCGCGCGATGAAGTACTCGCCGACCGACGCCGCGTTGGCCGCGTACTCGCGCTCCACCAGTTCCAGCGTCGCGAGCGCCGCCGCGCAGCACAGCGGATTGCCGCCGAAGGTGTTGCCATGCGCTCCGCGCTTCCACTTTTCCATGTGGCTGCGGCGCGCGACCACCAGTCCCATCGGCAGCCCCGAGGCCAGGCCCTTGGCGAGCGTCATGATGTCCGGTGACACGCCCCAATGCTGGCTGGCGAACATCTTGCCGCTGCGCCCGATGCCGCACTGCACCTCATCGAAGATCAGGAGAATCCCGTGGCGGTCGCACAGCGCGCGCAGGCCCGGGAGGAAACTGTCGGGTGGCACCAGGTAGCCGCCTTCGCCCTGGATCGGCTCGACCACGATGGCGGCGACTTCGGCCGGCGGGACGTTGCTCTGGAACAGCATCTCGATGTAGTCGAGGACCGCGCGGCCCTGGTCGGCGCCGGCGAACAGCGGGCGGTAGGGGTTGGGGTAAGGCACGTGCGTCACGCCCGGCATGGTGGGGAAGAACCCCGCCTGCTGCGTGACCTTGCTCGAGGTCAAGGAGAGCGCGCCCATGGTGCGGCCGTGAAAACCGCCGAGAAAGCCGATGAAGCGCGGCCGGCCGGTCACGTAGCGCGCCAGCTTGAGCGCGCCTTCGACCGATTCGGTGCCGCTCTGGCAGACCAGTACCTGCACCGGCTCGCGCATGGGGTCGAGCTCGTTGATCCGCTCGGCGAGCCGCGTCATGCGCTCGTGCCAGTAGTCGGAGGAGATGTGCAGGAAGTCGTCGGCCGCGTCCTTGATGGCCTGCACTACCTTAGGGTGGGCGTGACCGGTGCTGGCGACGCCGATGCCGCTCATGAAATCCAGGAAGCGGTTGCCGTCGACATCCCAGACCTCGGCGCCGCGGCCGCGCGCCATGACGAAAGGGTAGTCGCGCGGGTAGGAGGGGGTCGTCACCGGCCGGTCGCGGGCCATGAGTGCCTGTGCCCTGGGGCCGGGCAGCGGCATGCGGATGTGGGGTGGTGTTGCCATGTCAGTTCCTCAAGTTGATGCGGACCGGCTGCGCATGCGCCGTGCGCGTGCGCGCCTCGAGGTCGCGGAGCACGGCGAGATCGGCGGCCGTCGGAGGGGGTAGCGTCTCGATCTGCCCGGCGGCTTTGAGCGGCCAGCCGGTCGCGGCGCGGGCAGCCTCCACGCTGATGCCGGGATAGAGCGCGGCGAGCTCGAGCTCCTCGGTTTGCGCACTCGGCCGCAGCACGCCGAAGTCCGTGATCACCGCCCGCGGCCCGCCGCCCGGGCTGCCGCCTGCGGCACGCGCGCCGTTGCCTTCGAGGTAGCCGGCGGAGGTGAGAAAGTCGAGCCTCGAGACGAAGCTGCGCGGCGTCTGCTTCATGATGATGAGCACCTCGCGCGCGTAGGTGGCGATCTCGGAGGCACCGCCCGCGCCCGGCAGGCGCACCTTGGGATGCGCATAGTCGCCGATGACGGTGCTGTTGAGATTTCCGTAGCGGTCGATCTGCGCCGCCCCGAGGAAGCCGACGTCGACCCGGCCGCGCTGCAGGTAGTGCGCGAAGATCTCCGGCAGCGGCACGATCGCGGTCGCAGTCTCGGCGAGCTCGCCGTCGCCGATCGAGAGCGGCAGCACCTTGGGCCGGGTGCCCACCGTGCCCGACTCGTAGATGAGGACCAGATGCGGCGCATGCGTCATGCGCGCCAGGTTGCAGGCGGCGCTCGGCAGCCCAATGCCGACGAAACACACCGCACCGTCCCTCAAGTGCCGCGCGGCGGTGACCGTCATGATCTCGTCCGGGGTGTAGCCGGGTGCACTCACGCGGCGACCCCGAGCGCGCGCAACAGCGCCGCGTGATCGCGCACGCCGAGCACGTGGCGCTCCATCCAGGCCGTGAACGCCGCGCGGTCGCGCGCGATCTCATCCCAGGCGAGATAGAAGCGGTTATCGCGCGGGTAGTAGCCCTGCGCGTAGGAGGGATAGGCGCCGCCCGGCACGATGCTCGCAGCGGTGATCAGCCACGCTGGCACCACCAGCGCATTCATATCCGCGCGCAGCTGCTCGACCCGCTCCTCGACGGTGATCAGCACGCGCCGCGCCGCGAGCGCGGCCTCCCTGGCGGCGCCGACGATGCCGCGGATGAGGACGTTGCCCTCGGCATCGATCTGCTGCGCGTGGAGAATGGTGACGTCCGGGTTGATGGCGGGCACCGCGGTCAGGAGCTTATTGGTGAAGGGACAGCTCACGGTTCGAAGCGGCGCGCCCGGCACTCGGGCGAGATCCGTGTCGGCGTGATGCGGCATCAGGCCGCAGCTCATGCCGCTCGCTCCGGCTTGATAAGCGAGCGCCAGCTCCGCGTGGCTGAACTCGGTGAGCGCGAGCGGCCGCGGCCATTGCCGCTCCACCGCATCGCGCAGGCGGTGCAGCGAGCCGACGCCGGGATTGCCGCCCCAGGAGAAGCTGAGGCGCGCGGCGCTGCCCATGCCGATCAGCTGGTCGTAGATGAGATCCGGTGTCATGCGGATCAGGTGCAGACTGCGGCGCTGCTGGCGGATGATCTCGTGGCCGGCGGCGAAGGGAATGAGATGCGTGAAGCCCTCGAGCGCCACGCTGTCGCCGTCGTGCACGTGTGTCGCGATCGCCTCGTTGAGCGGCAGCAGCGGCATGCTGGCTTCAGTCGACCACGGTCTGTGACTGCTCGCGCAGGTATTGCGGCAGGTAATAGAAGGACGCGATGGCCTTGCCGGTGGTGCCCGAGCCTTTCCAACCGCCGAAGGGCTGATAGCCCGGCCACGCGCCGGTGGTCGCGCCCTGCGGGCGGTTGGCGTAAGTGACGCCGGCCTCGATGTGCTCCTGGAACCAGCCGATCTCGTCGGCCGCGCCGTAGAAGCCCGCCGTGAGTCCGAGCGGGGAAGCGTTGGCAAGCGCCATCGCTTCGTCGTTCGATGCCACGCGGTGCAGCATCAGGATCGGGAGGAACATCTCCTGCTCCCACAGCGGGTGGCCGGGCGGCGCTTCGGCCAGCGTCGGCCGCACGAACCAGCCGCGCGCGAGCGCGCCATCCCGCAGCTGCTCGCCGCCGGCCAGGATCCGTGCGCCGCCGGTGCGCAGCTGCGCGGCGTAGCGCGCGTAGTCCTCGTAGCCCGAGCGGGTTGCGACCGGCCCGAGCCAGTTCTCGCGCCGCGCCGGATCGCCGATCCGCAGTGCCTCGAGTTGCGCGAGCAGCGCCTCGGTGAGGGGCTCGGCCACGCGCGCGTCGACGTACAGCCGCGAGAGCGCCGAGCACTTCTGGCCGCCCATGCCGAACGCGGAGCGCAGGATCCCGGCGGTGGCGCGCGTGAGGTCCGCGCGCGCGGTGACGATGCAGGCGTTCTTGCCACCCATCTCCGCGATGCAGGGCTTCGGGTACGCTCCGCTCTGGAGCTTTGCGGCGATCTGCCGGCCGATCTCGAAAGAGCCGGTGAAAGTGACGCCCGCTGTGAGCGGATGGTCGACCAGCGCGGCGCCGATCTCGGCGCTCGAGCCGCTCAGGTAATTGAAGACTCCCGGCGGCAGCCCCGCATCGCGGATGCAGTCCGCCAGCAGCCGTCCCGCCCACGGCGTCACCGTCGCACCCTTGAGCACCACCGTGTTGCCGGTGATGAGCGCGGCCGCCACCGGGCCCGCGGCGAGCGCAGCCGGGAAGTTGAAGGGCGTGATGACCACCCAGGCGCCGTAGGGCTTGAGCACGCTGCGGTTGTGCGAGGCGTAGGACTTGAGCGGATCGTCGGGGAGGGCGTGCACGAAGCCGCCGGCGCGCTCGAAGTCGTCGCAGTAGGTGGCAAAGAAATCCGCGGCCTCCTGCGCCTCGCCGAGCGCCTCCATGCGGTTCTTGCCCACCTCGAGGGTGAGGCTGGCGGCGATGTCGTAGACGCGCTCCTCGATCAGCGCACCGACCCGCCGCAGCAGCTGCGCGCGCACCTTGGCCGGAGTCTGCTTCCACGCCGGCCAGGCGTCCTGTGCGGCGCGCAGCGCGCGCTCCACGTCCGCGGCGCTGGCGGCCGCGAAGGTGCCGATGAGCTCGTCACGGTCGGCGGGGCTGCGCTTTTCGGCGGCGTGCTCGGCCGGCCGGTCGGCGCCCGCGATGTACAGCGGGTGCGAGCCGCCGAGCGCGCCGCGCACGCGTTGCATCGCCGCGTCGAAGCGCGTGTGCAGCTCCTCGGGCGGATCGAACATGGTCGCGTAGGTGAGCTTGAAGGTCATGGGTTGCGCTCCGGGAGGAATGACGCCGCGAGCTCGCCGAGCAGCCGGTCGAGCAGTCCGAGGGCGTCGCCGAGGTCGCGCTCGCCGATCACCAGCGGCGGCGCGAGCAGCAGCAGGTTGCCGCGCGCGGCGAAGGATACACCGGCATCGAGAGCGCGTCCGAGCAGCGAGCGCAGCGCCGCGTGCATTTGCGGCCAGGGGGCGAGCGGCGTGCGGCTCTCGCGGTCGCGCACCAGCTCGAGCACCGCGAACAGGCCGTGGCCGCCGCGGACCTCGCCCACCACCGCGTGGCGTGTCTGCAGCGACACGAGCTCTTCGAGCATCCGGGCCCCGAGCCGGCGTGAGCGCTCGATCAGCCCCTCGTCGCGATAGCTCTCGAGCGCCGCGACGCCCGCCGCGCAGCTCAGGGGATGGCCGCAGTAGGTGAGCCCGGTCATGAGCATCTGCGGCTCGAGCTCGCGCGCCACTTTCGCCGAGATCACCACCGCGCCGAGCGGCAGGTGCGCGCCGGTGAGGCCCTTGGCGAGTGTCATGAGATCGGGCTGACTGTCCGCGCCGTAGCGTTGCCACGCGAACCATTCACCGCAACGTCCGAAGGCGCTCATCACCTCATCGGCGATCAGGTGGACGCCGGCCGAGCGCGTGGCCGCGCGCAGCGCCGGCCAGAAGCTGTCAGGGGCGACGATGCCGTTGGTGCCGGCGTTCGGCTCCATCATCACCGCGGCCACCGCGTCCGCACCCCGCTCGCCGATGACCTCCGTCACCCGCCGCACGGCAGCCGCCGCGCAGGCATCGGCAGTGCGCGTGCCGAACGGACAGCGGTAAGCGTAAGGCGGCGGTACGTGCAGCACGCGGAAAGCTGCCGCGTCCACCTGACCTTGCGTGCGCGTGTCACCGGAGAGCGCCATCGCGGCGTAGCTTGCGCCGTGATAGGAGCGCTCGCGCGTGATGACCCAGCCGTGCGGCTTGGCTGCCGCCAGGCGCGCGAACTTGACGGCGTGCTCGTTGGCATCGGCACCGCCCAGGGTGAAGAACACCCGCCCCTCGGCAAAGCCCGAGCACTCGAGCAGCAGGGCGGCGAGCGCGGCGCGCGGCTCGGCGCCCCAGGCATTGGTGACGAAGCAGAGCTTGCCGGCCTGCGCGCGGATCGCCGCGACCACGCGCGGATGCTGGTGGCCGAGGTTCGAGCATTCGGCGAGACTCGACATGTCGAGAATCGTGCGGCCGTCGGCGGTGTGGAGGCGCGCGCCCTCACCGCCGACGATGGTCGGCGCGTTCCATTCGCTCTGGATGCACCAGCTGTGGAGCACGGTCTCGCGCTCGGGAGCGGTCTGCGCCGCCTGCCATGGTTGAGCCCCCATCGTGCTATTAACGCTCAGCTGCCTCGCGCGGACAATAGCGGCCGTTGCAGCGAGCGCACCGCGAAATAGTAGACGGGACTCACGACCGCGATGCCGACGACCCAGGAAAGGTCGACCCCGCCGATCGAGCGCGCGAGCGGCCCGGTGTAGAAGCCGGCGGCGATGAACGGAATCTGCACCAGGATCCCCACGAGGTAGGCGGCCAGCGCGGTGGCGTTGTAGTGACCGTAGATGCCGCCGTCGGCGGCGAAGAAGGACGGCACGTGGTAGTCGCCGTAGCGAATCAGGTAATAGTCGATGAGATTCACGGCGGTCCAGGGCACCAGCAGGTACAGCAGCAGCTCGTTGAACTGGCTGTAGAGGGTGAGGAAGTTCGACGCGCCCGCGATGCTGATGAGCAGCGCGGCGAGGAATATTCCCGCGGCGATCGCGATGCGCGCGCGGTGGGTGGCATGCCACCCGGAAGCGAGCGTATGCCCGAGCGTGATCATCGCCAGCGCTCCCCCGTAGAGGCAGATGGCGCCGGCCACGGCCACGCCCGGCGCGAGCAGCAGCGTGACCACGAAGCTCACGCGCGGGCCGGTGAGCTGCGCGATGGCGGTGATGACGTTGCCGTCGGTGACCGCCGGTCCGATCATGGCGCCCAGGATCATCGGCAGTATGCCCCCCAAAGCCGTGCCCCAATAGCAGGCCCAGAACGCCTGCCGCGGTCCGGAATCCGGCGGCAGGTAGCGTGAATAGTCGGAGACGTAGGGCGCGTAGCCGAGCTGCCACAGAGCTCCCATGGAAACCATCTTGAAGAAGCCGACCGCGGAGAACGATCCCTGCGTGAGGAAGTGTGCGGGGACGGGAGTCACGAACAGCAGCCAGATGAAGGCGAGCAGCAGCGCGCTGCCCGAGACAAAAGTCATCAGGCGGGTGGTGAAGTGGATCAGGTCGTGCCCGTAGATCGCGCCCGCGAGGCTGATCGATGCGATGGCGATGATGGCCGCCTGCTGGTTGAGTCCCGGCAGGATGAAGCGCAGCGATTGTCCGCCGGTCACGAAGGCGGTGCCCGCATAGCCGACGTACATGAAGGCGACCAGCGCCACCACGAATCCGGCTCCCCTGGCGCCGAACTGGCCACGGCTCTGGACCATCTGCGGCACGCCGAGCCGCGGACCCTGCGCCGCATGCAGCGCCATGAAGACCGTGCCGATCAGGTTTCCGGTGAGGATGGCGAGCACGCCGGAGAGAAAGGACTGATGGAAGATGGTGGTCGCGAGCGCCCCGGTCACCACGGTCAGCACGTTGAGGTTCGCGCCGAACCACAGCGTGAACAGCTGGCGTGCCTTGCCGTGCCGCTCATCGAGCGGAATCTGGTAGATCGTGTGCTGTTCGATGCGCGAGGATGCGGACACGAGGCGAACGACTCTAACATACGGCATCAGGGGGAATTCATGAGCGCTTTTCCGGATTTTGGCCTGACGGAGGCAGAGCGGCGCGAAGCGGTCTTCGGCCATCGCTATGAGCGCCCCGGCATGGGCGGCGAGCGCGGCGAGCTCTGGTGCTACACGGATTCGATCGCCTACCCGCCGGGAGCAGCCGTGCGGCTGTACGTATGCTCGACCGCTCAAAGCTGTCGGCTCGACATAACGCGCGACGGCGCGACGGCGCTGCCGGTCCTCGAGCGCGAGGTGCGCGGTATGCGCTGGCAGGAGACGCCCGATCAGTGCTCGGTGAGCGGCTGCGGCTGGGCCCCGTCGCTCGAGTTTCGGGTCGGCGAGGATTGGCCTTCCGGCGCCTATCGGATCACGCTGACTGCGCCGGCACACGATGGCAGCGAGCTCAGCGCGCATCATCTTTTCATCGTGCGTCCGCTCGCGGTCGCCAGGCCTCGGCGGATCCTGCAGGTCGCGGCCACGGCGACCTGGACAGCCTATAACACCTGGGGTGGCTCGAATCATTACCAGGGCATCACCGGGCCGAAGCGCAATCAATACGCCACCCGCGTGAGCCTCGAGCGCCCCTGGTGCCGCGGCTTCGTCGTTCTGCCGGATGAGGCGCCGCGTGTGCCGCTCGAGGTGGATCCGCCGCCCGGCGCGCCTCCCCGCTACCCGCATCTCGAATGGGCGTTCGCGAACCAGTACTCCAACAAGTACGCCTCCAGCGGCTGGGCGAGCTACGACCGGCATTTCCTGCGCTGGGCCGAGAGCGCGGGCTTCGAGGTCGATCTCGCGAGCCAGCACGAACTGCATTTCAACCCCGAGATTCTCGATGGCTACGCCTGCGTCGTGTTCGTCGGCCACGACGAGTACTGGACGTGGGAGATGCGCGACGCGGTCGATCACTACGTCGAGCGTGGCGGACACGTGGCGCGGTTCGCAGGAAATTTCATGTGGCAGATCCGCCTCGAGAGCGCCGGCAAAACCCAGGTCTGCTACAAGTATCGCGCGCGTGCCGAGGACCCGGTGTACCGATCCGCCGATCCCTCACGCACCGCGGGCTCCTGGGAAGCGCCAGAGACCGGACGGCCGGGAGCTGCGACTTTCGGTCTGAACGCCACCAATGGGCTCTACGCCGGATGGGGCGCGTGCGCCCCGCGCGGCGTGCGTGGCTTTCCGGTGTATCGGCCCGAGCATTGGGCTTTCGCCGGCACCGGGCTTTGCTACGGAGATCTGCTCGGGTCGCAGGGCCATGCGTTCGGCTACGAGGTCGACGGGCTGGACTACCTGATCCGCGGGGGGCTCCCCGAGCCGACGGCGACCAGCGGCGCTCCGCCGGGCCTCGAGATCCTGGCGCTCGGGCTGTCGAGCCTCAAGGAGGAGCGGACGGACGTCCCGCTCGACGATCGCTTTCTGTCCGACGAGGATGCGAAGTACGTGGCGGAGACGCTGCTCGGCGACGGCAGCGATGCGGCGGTCGACCGCGTCAAGCGTGGCGCCGGGATGATCGTCGCCTTCGCGCGTGGCCGGGGAGAGGTGTTCCACGCGGGCAGCTGCGAATGGGTGGCGGCGCTCATGAGGCGCGACCCCATGGTAGAGCGTGTGACCCGCAACGTGCTGACGCGCCACCTGGGGTCGTAGATGGACCATGAGCCGCGCGTCTGCGGCGTGCGCCTCAGCTGCCGATTCGGCAAAATGTAGAGCTTGAACACCACCTCGAATGCCTCGATCCCGTCCCACGCCCGCGTGGTGGTCGTCGGGGGCGGCATCATCGGCACTTCCGTCGCCTACCACCTGGCGGCCATGGGCTGGAAGGACGTGGTGCTGCTCGAGCGCGACCGGCTGACCTCCGGCACCACCTGGCACGCCGCGGGCCTGATGGTGACCTTCGGCTCGACCTCGGAGACCTCGACCGAGATGCGCAAGTACTCGCGCGATCTCTACCGGCGTCTCGAGGCCGAGACCGGTCAGTCGACCGGGCTCGCACAGATCGGCTTCATCGAGGTCGCCTCCGACCAGGACCGCCTCGAGGAATACCGGCGGGTCGCGGCCTTCAACCGCTATTGCGGTGTCGACGTCGAGGAGCTCTCGCCGCGCGAGGTGCTCGAGCTTTTTCCGCTCGCGCGCGTAGACGACATCGAGGCCGGCTTCTACGTGAAGGAGGACGGCCGCGTCAATCCGGTGGACGTCACCATGGCGCTCGCCCGGGGTGCGCGCCAGAAGGGTGTCAGGATCATCGAGGGGGTGCCCGCGAGCGGCGTGCTGCGCTCGCGCGGGCACGTGAGCGGCGTACGCACCGCGCTCGGCGACATCCGTACCGAGATCGTCGTCAACTGCGCCGGCATGTGGGCGCGGCAGTTCGGCGCGGCGAGCGGCGTCACCATCGCCAACCAGGCCGCCGAGCACTACTACCTGATCACCGAGCCCATCCGCGATCTGCCCCCCAACATGCCGGTACTCGAGGACCCGGGCTGTTACGGCTATTACCGCGAGGAGGGCGGCGGGCTCATGGTGGGACTGTTCGAGCCGGTGTGTGCGCCGTGGAAGGTCGAGGGAATCCCCGCCGACTTCTCCTTCGGCGAGCTGCCGCCCGACTGGGAGCGCATGACGCCGTTCCTCGAGCGCGCCATGTCGCGCGTGCCGATCGCGCAGGAGGTCGGCATGAAACGCTTCTTCTGCGGGCCGGAGAGCTTCACCCCGGATCTGCGTCCGATCGTCGGTGAAGCGCCGGAGCTCGAGGGTTACTTCGTCGCCGCCGGGCTCAACTCCATCGGGGTGCTGACCGGCGGGGGCCTCGGGCGGGTGCTCGCCCACTGGATCGTCACCGGCCAGCCTGACGTCGACGTGACCGGCTTCAACATCGATCGGCTGCACCCGACGCAGACCAACCCCGAGTACCGGCGCGAGCGCACGGTCGAATCGCTCGGCCTGGTCTACAAGTGCCACTATCCCTTCATGTCGCTCGCGACCGCGCGGGGCGTGCGCAAGTCGCCCTTCCACGAGCGACTCGCGGCCGCGGGCGCGCACTTCATCGAGGTGAGCGGTTGGGAGAGCCCCGGCTGGTACGGCGAGCCCGGGACCGCGCCCGATCCCGGACCGCTTACCTGGGCGCGCCCGAGCTGGTTCGCGCGCTGGCGCGAGGAGCATCGCGCCGCGCGCGAGAACGTGATCCTCATGGATATGTCATTCATGGGGAAATTCCTGGTGCAGGGGCGCGATGCCGGGCGGTGCCTCAATCGCATCTCGGCGAATCAGGTCGACGGCCCCGCCGGCGTCATCACCTACACCCAATGGCTGAACGAGAGCGGGCGTCTCGAGGCCGACCTCACCGTCACCAAGCTCGCTGATGACCGTTACCTGGTGGTGGTGACCGATACCATGGTGCGGCACGCCGAGACCTGGCTGCGCCGTCACCTTCCCGGTGACGCGCATGCCTTTGTCACCGACGTGACCTCTTCTTACGGGCAGCTCAACGTGCAGGGGCCGGGCTCGCGCGCGCTGCTCGGGAAGCTGACCAGCGCCGATCTGTCGAACGAAGCCTTCCCGTTCCGTGCCGCGCGCGAGATCGACATCGGCTTCGCGCGCGTGCTCTGCATCCGCATCACCTACCTGGGTGAGCTCGGCTACGAGCTGTACGTGCCGGCCGAGCAGGCGACTCATGTATACGACCGCCTGGTCGCGGCCGGAGCCGGGCACGGACTCAGGCTCGCCGGGCTCAAGGCGCTGGGAAGTTTGCGCATGGAGAAGGGCTACCGCGACTATGGCCACGACATCGACAACACGGACGTCCCCTACGAGGTTGGCCTCGGCTTTGCGCTCGATCTGAAGAAGCCGGAGGGCTTCATCGGCAAGCAGGCGGTGCTGGCGCAAAAAGCCGCCGGCCCGCTCAAGCGCCGCCTGGTGCAGGTGCTGGTGAAGGATCCCGAGCCCCTCATGTTTCACGCCGAGGTGGTGCGCCGCGACGGTGTGCCGGTCGGCTACGTGCGCGCCGCCTCCTACGGCCACACGCTGGGCGGCGCCGTCGGGCTCGCGATGATCGAGCCGAAGGTGACGGTCGATGAGGCGTATCTCACGAGTGGCGAGTGGCAGGTCGAAATCGCCGGCAAGCTCTATCCGGCGGTGGTCTCCGCTCGGGCGCTCTATGACCCGGCGATGAAGCGCATTCGTGCCTGAGGACCCGCGGGAGCCGTGATCGGGCTCCTGGTGGCACTCGCTCTGATCGTGCTCGGTCTCGTGCTGGTGAAGCTGCTCGGGCACTCCACACGGCTCGAGGATTGCGCGCTGTCCGGCCGCACCAACTGTGCGCCCATCGACGCGCCGGCGGCGCGCTGAACGAGCGCTAGGCCGCCGCAGCGCGCTCGATCAGCGGCACGACCGAGGCGAGATTGGCGGCGAGCGACGCCGGCAGGCCATGGCGCCTCACGATGTAGTGCGGATCATTCCATGCGATCCAGGTCTTGCCGGCGGCATCCTCGAACACCAGTGCCTTGATGGGCAGGTCGAGGCCGGCCGTGGGCTCGGCCTCCATGAGCGGCGTGCCGGCCTTTGGATTTCCGAAGACCAGCATCTGCTCCGGCCGCATCGTGAGCCCCGCGCGAGCGGCGTCGCCGCTGAAGTCGATGCGCGCGAAGACTATGACGCCGCGCTCCCGCAGAAACCCTTCGAGGCGCACCACGGTCTCGGCGACCGTATGACTCGAGGCGATGCGCACCACACCTGACTCGCTCGTGGCGGCTGGGCTGTCCATAACCCGCCTATTTGATCACGGCAGACGCCCCTCGTCCCGCCCCACGTCGGATACGGATGGCGCCCGGTATCATGCAGCTCATGAGATCCCTGGGACGAAGACCCGAAGGCACCCGGCTCGAGCGCATCAGGGCCTCGCCCCGCTGGGCGGAGGAGCGTTTCCGCAACCTGCACCCGATCCTGCCGGGACTGCGCGATGCGAACACGCCGATGCCCAGCCTGCGCGAGTTTCTCTGCGGCGGCGAGCGGCGGCTGCCGCCGGGGCCGCTGCCCGCGCTGAGCCCGTTGGATAGCTGGGCGAAGCCGCCGGCAAGCGGACTGCGCGCCACCTGGCTCGGCCACTCGACGGTGTTGATCGAGATCGACGGGCTGCGCGTACTCACCGACCCGGTATGGGGCCCGCGCGCCTCACCCTCGCGCTTCATCGGGCCGAAACGATTCCAGCCGGTGCCGGTCGCGCTGCGCGCGCTCCCGCCCATCGACCTGGTCCTCGTCTCGCACGATCACTACGACCATCTCGACTATCCGACTATCCGGCAGTTGAGAAAGAGCGCGGTCCCGTTCGTGACCTCGCTCGGTGTCGGGGCGCACCTCGAGGCCTTCGGTATAGCGCCTGAGCGCATCGTCGAGCTCGACTGGTGGCAGTCGTTCTCGCTGGCGAATGCGGACCTCACGGTCAGCGCCGCGCCTTCGCAGCACTTCTCGGGGCGCACGATCAAGACGCGCAACACGACGCTCTGGTCCTCGCTGATCGTTCGCTCGGCGCGGCACGCGGTGTTCTTCAGCGGCGATACCGGCCTCACCACCGAATATCGCGAGATCCGCGAGCGGCTCGGGCCGTTCGACCTCACCATGCTCGAAGTCGGGGCGTGGCATCCTTCGTGGGGCGACATGCACCTGGGTCCCGAGAACGCGCTCAAGGCGCACACGCTGCTCGGCGGCGGGCCGTTCCTGCCGATTCACTGGGGCACCTTCGCCCTCGCGATGCACCCCTGGGATCAGCCGGCGGAGACTCTGCTGAGACTCGCGCCCGCGGCGGGTGCACAGCTCCTCATGCCGCGGCTCGGTGAGCCGGTCGAGCCCTCACACGGCAAAGACCCCGAGCCCTGGTGGCGCACGGAGCGGCCGGAGCGGCCGGAGCGGACACATCCGCTGCGTGACGCGGTGACCGCCGCGGCGCTGCCGAAGTCGATCGAAGTGCCGATGGATTAGCCCGGAGGCCTTCGCACCCAGGGACGCAGCAACTGCCTCGCCGGTGCCGTGACCGTGGCGGTGACGCTCGGATCGAGTAGTCTTCTGCGCAGCAGGTGACGCAGCGCCGCCTGCACCGTCGATTTCGCGAGCCCGGTCTGCGTGGCGATGGTTTGCAGGCTGACCGAGACGCGGTCGCGGTGGCTGCGGGCCGCCTCGCGGAGCAGAAAGAGATAGACAATGAAGGCCGCGGGGCGCCGGTCATGCCCGACGAGGTCCGGCATCAGGACGTCCACTACGTAGGCGTCGAGGGCTAAGCGTTCCATAGCGATAAATACTATAGCGGTTATCGATGCGCGCTGCAGGCGTGCCGGAATAGGATGGCGCCCGACAGCCCCGTGGAGGTTGCCATGATTACTCAGTTGAAGTTCGTCAGCGTCCCGACCAGCGACCAGCAGCGCGCGCTGCGCTTCTATACCGAGCAGCTGGGCTTTCAGATCGCCACCGACCAGGTCTTCGACGAGAAGCAGCGCTGGATCGAGCTGCGCATCGCCAACTCTGCGACACGGGTAGTGCTGTTCACGCCGGAAGGGCACGAAAGCCGCATCGGCAGCTTCTTCAATGGCGCTTTCGCCTGTGACGATGTTGCGGCGACCTACCGGCAGCTGAAGAGCCGCGGAGTCGACTTCGTCTCCGAGCCGCAGCAGCAGCTATGGGGGACCTTCGCGATCTTCAAGGATCCCGACGGCAACCAGTTTGTCCTGTCATCGTCGTAGCGCCGCACCCACGGCGTCGAACAGCCGCTCGAGGCCGAACGACACGTCCTGAATCCTTCCGGCGACGAAGAAACCGGGCGTGCCGCGCACGTGGCTGCGCCGCCCGCTGTCCTGGTGCTCGCGGATGCGCTGCGTGTAGACGTGATCGTCCATTTCCGCAGTGAAGCGCGCCATGTCGAGCCCCAGCTGCTCGGCATACGAGTGCAGGTCTTTGGCCGCAAGGTGCTCCTGGTTGGCGAACAACAGGTCGTGCATCTCCCAGAACTTGCCCTGCTCGCCGGCGCTCTCGGCGGCCTCGGCCGCCGCCAGTGCGTTGGGGTGTGCCTGCTCGAGCGGAAAATGCCGGAAGGCGAAGCGCACGCGGTTCGCGTAGCGTTCCAGCAGCAGCCGCACGGTCGGCGCGGCCTGTTTGCAGGTCGGGCACTGGAAATCGCCGTATTCGACCACGACGACCGGCGCGTGCTCGGGACCCAGCGTGTGATCGGTGGCGTCGACGGGCACGGCTAAGTCGGACATGCGGGCACCTCTGTGATCGCAGGCAGTGCGGGAGGAGTCGCCAAGAGAGCTTTCGCGCCAGGGCGGGTTCAGTGCGCCGGCTCGCCGGCCTTCAGCCGGACCTCGGGGAAGTATAGTCCGAGCAGCCGGCGCTCCCACCACTGGCCGCGGGCCTTGGCAGCGGCATCAGTGTAGGTGTAGTCGTAGAACCTGGCGCGCAGGTAGAGCGGCGGCTTGTCCGGAAACGGATTGCCGGCGAGCAGCGCGGTGACCGCCGGCTCGTTGTGCAGCAGCCGCTCGAGGAACAGCCAGAACCAGCGCAGCCGCTGCGGATCCTCGAGCGCCGCGAACCACATCTGCCAGTCGAGCCGCGGCTGGTGCGGGATGTTCCACCGCGGGCGCCGTGACAGGTCGCCGGGCTTGTAGCGGAATTGGTATTCGCGCCACTCGAGGCCGTCGCTCGAGCCCTCGATGACGATCTCGTTGCGCTCGGTCGTCATGACGGCGAACAGGCCATAGGGGCTGGTGAGGTGCAGCGGCTCGAGAAAGGCATCGAGCGCGCGCAGCGCCGCGGGTGGATTGCCACCGAAGCGCTGGTCCATCTCGATGAGGCTGCAGAGGACCAGCAGCACGGCCACCGCGGCGGCTGCGATCCGGGTCGCCTTCCGCGGCTGCAGCGCGGCCTGGCGCAGCGGCGGCCGCTCGCGCAGACGCCGCGGCACGAGGCGCGCGGCGGCTACGTCGTCGAACAGCAGCAGGCACAGCAACATGGTCTGCAGGTTGAACCAGTTGTAGTTGCCGGTGATGAGGATGCAGCTCTGGAGCAGCAGGATGCCCCAGGCAGCGCAGAAGCGCAGGCGCCGCGGAGCAAAGATCAGGAATGGCAGGCCGAGCTCGATGACCAAGGTGCCGCCGGTGGCGAAGGTCAGCACCGCGGGCGGCAGATGCGCGGCGTACCAGGCGAGCGGCGTCGGCAGCGGCTGGGTGAGGAAGTGGTAGGAGAGCGCCGACAGGTTCCACCAGCTCGCATCGCCGGAGAGGAGCTTCACCACGCCCGACATGAACATGAAGCGGAACAGCAGCCAGCGCAGCAGCCAGACTCCCGTGGCGGGAGCGAAGCCCGCGAGCAGCGCGAGAAAGCCGGTCTCGAGCAGGAACGTGTCCCACTGGTAGGTCATGAAGCTCTGGCCGGCGTACAGCAGCGACAGGTACAGGATATAAAGGAGTAGCAGGCTGAGCCGTGGCACGAGATTCAGGGTCAGGAGCACCGCCAGCCCCGCGCCGCCCCAGCACACCGCCTGAATGGCGGCATCGCCGGCGTTCCACCAGAACACCATCGGCATGAGGTAGAAGCGCTCCCACCCGGCGGCGTGGCGGACCGCGTCGAGGAACCCGGTGAGCGGCAGGATTCCGTGGCTGCCGATGAGACCCTGGGCCTGCACGGCGAAGGACACGAACGCCGCCAGATAGATCAGCCCGAAGAGCCGCAGGAAGAGGTTGAGGACCAGCTGGTAGCGCGGCGGCGCGTAGTCCCTGCCCCACAGCAGCAGGCTGATGCGAAAAAAGGCCGGACGGTGCCGGGCGATGAAGGCGTAAGCCCACTCCGTGAGGGCGGCGAAGCCCGGGAGCCTGCGGTAGAGCGAGAGCCACAGGCCCTTGCCGGGCGCGTGGCTCAGAGTGAGGAAGCTCGCCTCGGCGGCGCTCGCCCGCCGTCCGTCGGGGGCGAGGTATTGAACCGCGCGCTGATAGTCGGCGAGCGGGATCGCCGGATACTGCGCCGCCACTTCCTGGTAAGGCTGGTAGCGGACGCGCTCGCCGGTCAGCTTCTGCCAGTAGCGCGCCCAGTAGCCGCAGAACCCACAGTCGCCGTCATAGATCAGTAGTGGCGGGCGGTCGTCCATGTGAGCAGCATCGCACAGGCGGCGCGCGTCTTATAATCATGCATCCGCACTGCGACCGTGGTATCGAGGGATGTCTACCAGCCTGCCGTCGCAACTGCTGGCGCTGCTGCGGCCCGAGGGCTATCCGCATGCAGTGGCCGCGGTGCAGCTCACCGAGACCCACATCTCGTGGGTATTCCTCACCGGCGAGCTTGCCTACAAGATCAAGAGGCCGGTGCACTATCCGTTCGTCGACCTGCGCTCGCGCGAGCGGCGTGCGTTCTTCTGCGCGGAAGAGCTGCGGCTGAATCGCCGCTTCGCGCCGGAGCTCTACCTCGGTGTCGTCCCGGTCACCCTCGAGAACGGCACAGCCCGGATCTCCGGCCGGGGAGAGGTCATCGATCATGCGGTCTGCATGCGACAGTTCCGCGCCGCCGACGAGCTCGGGTCGTTGCTCGGGCGCGGAGCCGCCGCGCCGGAGGAACTGGCGGAGTTCGGCGGCGCGCTGGCGCGCGCGCACCGGCAGTTGCCCCGGGTCGGGACGGGCGAGCCCTGGGGCCGGGCCGAGTCAATCAGGGCGTCGCTGCTCACGAATCTCGCCGAGTGTCAGCTGGCTGCGCAGTCTCTCGGCACCGAGGAGACCGTGCGCGCGCTCGCAGACCCGTACCGGGCGCGGCTCGAGGCCGACCTGCCTGTGCTCGGCAGCCGCCGCGCGGCCGGCCACGTGCGCGAATGTCACGGCGACCTGCACGTCGGCAACATCGTGCGCTACGGCGGCCGGCTGGTCGCCTTCGACTGCATGGAGTTCGAGCCGGCATTTCGCTGGATCGACGTCGCCGAGGAGATCGCCTTCCTGCACATGGATCTCTCGGCGCGGCAGCACGCGCCGCAGGCGCAGGCGTTTCTCGCCGGCTACCTCTTCGAGGGCGGGGATTACCCCGCCTGCCGCCTGCTGCGCCTTTACGGGGTTCACCGGGCGCTGGTGCGCGCGAAGGTGGCAGCGCTGCAGGGCGCGCGCGCGGAGCACGGCCGCTACCTCGCGTGGGCCGGCGAGCGGCTCGCGGCGGCGCGGCCGGCGCTCATCCTCATGTGCGGCGTGGCCGGCTCGGGAAAGACCTGGCTCGCCCGGCAGCTCGCGTCCGCGCTCGGTGCCGTGCACCTGCGCTCCGACCTCGAGCGCCGGCGCATCGCCGGGCTCGATGCGCGGCAACGGTCGGGCTCCGGCCTCGGCGAGGGTCTTTATACCGATGCAATGAGTGTCGCGACCTACGCGCGGCTGCGCGCCTGCGCGGCCGAGGCTCTGGCCGGCGCACTTCCCGTCATCGTCGATGCCACCTCCCAGCGGCGGGATCAGCGGGCGCAGTTCGCCGCACTGGCGGCGGATCACGCCGCTGCCTCGTGGGTGGTGTACTGTCATGCTCCGCCCGCCGTGCTCGAGGCGCGCCTCGCGGCGCGCGGCGAGGCCGGCACCGACGCTTCCGAGGCGGGCCGTGCCGTGCTCAATTTGCAGATGGCGCGTTTCGAGCCGATCAGCGTCGCGGAGAGCCTGCGGGTGATCGATGCGGACACGACCGGCGCCGATGTGGTCTCGCGGGTGTTGCGGCAGATCCGGGCATGAGAGTCAGGTGGTGCGTCGCTCTGCTCGGTGCCTTCGGGACGGCATCGGTCGTGGCCGATCCCGACACGACCATCAATACCGATCGTCCCGCCGTTACCGAGTCCAGTGTGGTCGTTCCCGCAGGCGCGCTGCAGGTCGAGAGCGGCCTGCTGCTGAGCGACGCTCGAGGCGCGGACGTGTTGGACCTGCCCGAGGCTTATCTGCGCTACGGACTCCTCGAGCGAACCGAGCTGCGCCTCACGGTGCCCGACTACTACCGCGACCTGCGGGACGCAGCGACCGGCGCTGCCGGCTTCGGCGACTTCGCGCTGGGCCTGAAGCAACAGCTCGGCCCCATTGGCGGACTCGACCTCTCGGTGATCGCGTTCGTGAGCCTGCCCACGGGTGCCCGGCCCGTCAGCAGCGGCGGTTATGATCCGGGCGTGCAGCTGCCCTGGTCGCGAAGTCTGACCGGGGGCTGGACGGTCGCCGGCCAGCTGGCCGCCTATGCCCCCACTGTGGCCGGTGCGCGCAATTACACCGGCGAGCTGACCCTGCTGCTCGACCGGCAGCTGAGCGCGCCGTGGGATGCGTTCATCGAGTACGCCGGAGATTTCCGCGAGCGGGGTGGCTCGCAGCAGCTGCTGCACGTCGGTACCGCCTACAAGATTGCCGCCCACCAGCAGGTCGACTTACACGCGGCGCTGGGCCTTTCGGACGCTGCGCCGCGAGCATTCATCGGGGTGGGTTACTCCTGGCTCCTGCCCGAGCACTGACGCGTGACCGGCTCAGGGAGTACCGAGCAACTGCAGCTGCTCGATCACCGGCCCCATCGCCAGGGCCGGCAGGAAGGTGAGCGCGCCCACCAGCAGTACGGTCGCGATGAGTACGCTCACGAACAGTGCATCGTGCGTCGGCAGTGTCCCGGCTCCGGGCTCGCGGCGCTTCTTGGCGGCGAGCGAGCCGGCCATTCCCAGCACCGCCACCATGGGAATGAAACGCCCGAACCACATGGCGATCGCCGTCATCACGTTGTAATAGAGGCTGTTGGCGGCGAGCCCGGCAAAGGCACTGCCGTTGTTGTTGGCCGCCGAGGAGAACGCATACAGGATCTCCGCGAAGCCGTGGGCGCCCGGGTTGCCGACGGCGCTGCGGCCGGCGGCGCATGACACTGAGATCGCAGTGCCCACCAGGGCGAGAAAGGGCGGGGTGAGGATCGCCATCGAGGCCAGCTTCACCTCGAAGGCTTCGATGGCCTTGCCGAGATATTCGGGCGCACGGCCGACCATGAGTGAGGCAATGAACACCGCAATGACGGCGTACAGGAGCATTCCGTAGAGCCCCGACCCGGGGCCACCGAACACGACCTCGCCGAGCTGCATGAGGAGCATCGGCACGAGACCACCGAGCGGTGTGAAGGAGTCATGCATGGAGTTGACGGCACCATCACCCCCGCCGGTCGTCACCGCCGCGAACAGCGCCGACGAGGCGGCACCGAAGCGCGCCTCCTTGCCTTCCATGTTGCCGCCGCCCTGTGCCGCCCCCGCACTGCGATCGAGGTGCAGCGTCGTCGCGTACGCGGGTCCGGAGCATTCCGCGTGAATGACGATGAGGCTCATCGCGGCGAGCAGCAGTGCCATCGCCGTGAACATGGCCCAGCCCTGGCGCCGATCGCGTGCCATGGCGCCCAGGCTGTGGCAGAGGGCAGCGGGAATCAGCAGGATCGCAAGCATCTCGATGAAGTTGCTGACCGGAGTAGGGTTGGCGAATGGATGGGCACTGTTGGCATTGAAGAACCCGCCGCCGTCGCCGCTCAGCAGTGCGATGGCCGTCTGCGAGGCCACCGGACCCATCGGCAGCAGCTGGGTGCGGACGGTTGCCATGGGCTCGAGCAGCGCCACCTCGCGGTTGGCGTGCAGGCTCTGGATGCTGCCCTGGGCGATCAGCGCCACCGCGAGCAACAGCGCGAGCGGCAACAGCACGTAGAGCGTCGCCCGCGTGAGATCCACCCAGGCGTTGCCGAGCGTGCGCTGCTCGATGCCCCGCAAGCCGCGCAGCAGGGCCGTCAGAGTCGCAATGCCGGTGGCGCCCGACAGGAAGGCCTGCACACCGATTCCGAGCAGCTGGCTGAGATTGCTGAGCGTCGTTTCCCCCGCGTAGGCCTGCCAGCTGGTGTTGGAGGCAAAGCTGACCGCGGTGTTGAAAGCGAGGTCAGGAGCTACGCCGGGGAGATGCGCCGGATTGAGCGGCAGCCACTGCTGCAGGCGCAGCAGCGCGTACAAGGCGAGCGCCCCGAGAAAATTGAACAGCAGCAGGCTGGCCGCGTAGGTACTCCAGCTCATCGGCGCGCGCGGATCGGTGCCGCTCAGGCGATACAGTGCGCGTTCGCACGGCTCGAGCAGCGCGCTGAGCGGCGTCGGCGTCCCCTGCATGACGCGCAGGATGTAGACACCGAGCGGAGGCGCCAGCACCGCCAGCGCCGCGAGGTACAGCGCCAGCTCGCCGTACGGTTGAGCGCTCATCGTTGCAGAGGGTCAGATGAAGCGGCGCGCGAGAATCCCGACGCAGAGCGCAATGCTGCCGAGCGCGTGCACGGCCAGGGTGAGCTCGATGCTCTTGCGCAGGCGCGGCCGCCCGGCCGGTTCCACGCTGATGCCGCGGGCGGCCATCAGGCCGCCGAGCGCGAGAGCCGCCGCGGGCAGCAGGTACCAGAGCGGCAGCGCGCCGATTGCGACTGCGGTCAGGCTCGCGCCGAGCGCCAGCGCGGTCAGCAGCAGGTAGATCGCGCGCGCGCCGCCCGCACCGAAGCGCACGACCAGTGTGCGCTTGCCGGCGCGCGCATCCGCCTCGAGGTCCGGTACCTCGTTGATCAGCAGGATGGCGGCCACCCAGGCACCCACCGGGATTGATACCAGCACGGCGCCGGCGTCGAGCGCAGCGCCCTGCAGCCAGGCGGCCCCGAGCACCGGCAGCGGCCCGAAGCCGACCGCGACCGCGAGCTCGCCGACGCCGCGTGCCGAGAGCTGCACGCCCGGCATCGAGTAGAGGATCCCGAGCGCGAGCCCGACGAGTCCGAGCAGCACCACACCGGGGCCGCGCAGCAAGGTCAGCACGCAACCGACGATGAGCGCGGCGATGGCCAGCCCGAGCGCCAGACGCGCCATCTCGGCGCGTGTCAGCAGCCCGGTCTGGATGAAGCGCGATCCGCCCGTGTAGGGATAGATGCGTCCGCTGTTGCCTTCGTCGGCGCCGATGACGTCATCGCCGACGTCGTTGTAGACGTTGGTTGCGCCGTGCGCAAACACCGTGGCTGCGAGCGCCAGGGCGAGCAGCAGCCAGTCGACGTGCCGCGTAGCCGCGGCAGCCCAGGCCGTGCCGACGAACACCGGCAACACCGAGGCGGTGTAGAAAGCGGGCCGCGTCGAGAGAAACAGGCGCTTGGCAGTCAAGCCGGGCCCGGGTCCGGCCAGTGCCGGTGACGGGCGATCGGGGGGATGTGAGGTTGCAGTCACAGCGGTGAGCTCCGCTCGGGCCTCGGCTCAGCATAACGCAGATGCGCCCTGCGGTGCCTCACCGGCCCGCGCCGCCGGGCAACCACGATCTGATAGAGCCCGAGGAACAGCCGCCGCTCGCTCCAGTGGAACAGGCCGGCCTCATCGGCAAAGCTCGGGATGGGATTGCGCCACAGGCTCGCCGCGTAGGGCTCGAGCCAGCGGTTCACGAGCCACATGAGGCCCCGCAGCGGATGGAACCGGCTCGGGGCCGCGTAGTCGACGAACACCGCCCGCCCGCCGGGCTTGAGGCGCGCGAGCAGCGCATTGACGGCGCGGCGCTTGTAGCTGTCGGGCATCTCGTGCAGAAGAAAGAAGCAGCACACGCCGTCGTAGCGCTCGTGACCCGGCGCCGTTGCGTCCGCCAGCCTGACACTGGCGTTGGCCCGCGTGGCGAGCTTGGCGCGCAGGTGCTCGACCTGAAGCCGGGACACATCGATGACGGTGAGTCGGCCGGCCGGGCCGAGGTGATCGGCGAGCCTGAGGGGCTGGCTCCCATAGACGCTGGCGGCCTGCAACACCTGCTCGCCCGGGCGGAACTGCGCACAGGCGGCACGCACCAGGCGCGGGTAGTTGCCCCACAGGATCGCGTTGACGATGAGCTCGCGATCGAGCAGCCGCACGGCTCGCGGACGCAGGTAGGCCCAGGTGTAGGTCTGCGCGAGGTAATCCGGGACCGTTACCTCCGGATCGTCCGGATCGGCCGCCTCCCGGAACGCGAGACTGTTGGAAGCGTTGATGGTGGCGACCGGACGATGGTCAGGGCGGCGGCGCGCTGGCGGCCGCGCCGAACTGGTAGCGGAAGGTGAGGGCCACCAGATTGACATCGTGCGCCCAGGGCAGCACGCCGAGAGCCAGAAGGTTCGGGATGGTGCCGGGTCCGACATCCGCGAGAGCCCAGTCGCTCGAGTCGTACTTCTCGTGGATGAAGCGCAGGTGCAGCTGTGCGGCATGGGTCCACTGATAGCGCAGGTCGAGCCGCACACTGTCGAGCCGGCTCCAGTTCTGCGGGAAGGGCTCGGCCAGAGCGCCTATCTGGGTGTTGAAATCGCTGTACGAAGGCGCGTGCAGGTAGTCGAGGGCGAGCGTCCAGCGCGCGGCAAGCGCCCACTGGCCGCCGGCGCCCAGGTTCCAGAAGTGCTCGGAGTCGCCGACCTGCCAGGGTGCCGTGAGTGCTCCGGTGAAGCCGTCCTGGAGCATGTCGAGCCGCTGATAACCCCCGTCGAGGTAGGCACTCAGGGTCTCGCGCGGCGTCCAGGTGAGCGTGGTCGAAGCACGCCGCTCGTGCACACTCTGCAGGCCGAGCTGCGACAGGCGGTAGTCGTCGTTGGCAGAGAATCCTTCGATCGACCAGGTGAGCGTCGCGGTCGCCTGCCACGAGCCGGTCAGCGTGAAGAACTCGCGGTCCCGCGGCGCGTAGTCGTAGGCCCAGACTAGCGGGTTCTCGGCCGCGGGCAAAGCCGCGGCATCGAAGGCAGAGGTCTTGCGCGAGTCGTCGCCGCCCTTGAGAGTGAAGCTGAGCCCGGCGAGCGGAGCGAGCGTCGCGTACACCCAGCTCTGCGCGTCACGGGTGTCGGTGACCACCTGGTCGGGCCCGTAGTGGTTGACGAGGTACTTGCCACCGACACCGACACGCACCCAGCGTTCGAGCTCGTAGTCGGCGCTACCCTCGAGGCGCGTCCGGTCCTCGCTGTAGCGCGGCGTGGTGAAGGCGGTCGAGCTCGGGAAAGTGTCGGTGATCACGTAGTTGAGAGTCAGCGGCGTCGTGCGGTCGTCGCGCCCGTCGTAGGCCGCATCGCCCCGCAGCGAGAGCTTGCGCAGCGGGTGCAAGGCGAGCCCGAGCGCGTAGTGCGACAGATGCACGTCGCCGTCGAGCGCCGAGGGCGTCGGCACGGTGGCGCCCGGCAGCGTGCTGAAGGGCAGGAAGGCTTCGTCCTGCTTCAGGCTGCCGAAGGACGCAGCGTAGGTGAACGACGTCGCGAGGAAGTTGAGCGGCAGGTTGCCCGCGAGGGCGAACTGCTGCAGGTTGTTGTCCGGCGGGAGCGCGAGGCGACCCTGGGTCGAGGCCGGGTTGATGGGCAGGTAGGGATCCGCGAAGGTCAGCGAATCCGTGTCGTCCTTGAACCAGGAGCCGGTATAGGTGAGGCGCAGGCTGGCGCGGTGCCCTGCCCAGAGCGCGCCCGCCTCGACGGTATCCGTCACGTAGTCGATCGGCTGCGGAAGCTGCGTGGGCTCCGTGAAGAAGGTGCCGCCGATCAGACCCGTGCCGTCCTTCTCCTGGTGGCGGAATTCCGCGTGCAGCGTCCACGTGGAGCTTGCGATGTAGGATCCGAGGAGCGAGGCCGTGCGCCGGTCATACTCGATCCTGACCGGAGCCAGCGTCGCGCCGAGGGCGCTCATGCCCGTCGTGCTGCCCGCCGGCACCCAGCTGCCGGGGAGCGTCAGGTTGCCGCTGCCCGCGCCGAGGAAGGGCGTCATGCCGCTGTCGTAGAGCCGCGTCGGCTGTCCGTCGTAACCGAGCCTCACGTCGAAGCGCCCCTCCTGTCCGAGCTCGACGCTTCCCTCGCGTGAAGCCAGGCCGAGGTCGCGCAGCTCATAACTCGCGTCCAGGCCGTCTGCGCGGCGGTATTGCCCGGCAGCCCCGAGGTCGGCATAGACCGTGCTGCGGTCGATGCCGGTGTAACGGCCAAAGCTGAAATTCGCGCCATTCGCGTACAAGGCGCCGGCTTCGACGTTGGCGTCGTAGCCCTCGAAGAACGGACACTGCTCGCACTTCCAGTTGCTGGTGTCCGGAGCGTCGCCGTCGGCCCATACCGCGCCCGCGCTGAGCATCGCGAGCGCACCGAAGGCGCGGGAGAGCTGGCGGCGCTGCGGGAGGGATTTCATGGCTCGCCTTCCTAGCGCATCAGAGCGCGACCCGAGGGGTGGTTGGAGCCGTGCACCTGGGAGTGGCAGTTGATGCAGCCGCCGGCGAGCAGGTAGGCGCTCGGCGCGCCGCCGGGCAGTCCCTGCGGGCCGTTGAATATCGAGGGATGACCCGCGCCCTCGTGGCACTGCTGGCACAGGAACGGCGGCCGCGTCTTGAGCAGCGCCGGCTGAGCCGAGCCGTGTGCGCTGTGGCAGTTCGAGCAGTCCTCGGCGACCGGCTGGTGCTCCCACAGGAACGGTCCGCGGTACTCGGAATGGCAGCTGGTGCAGGTCTCGGTCACCGTGTTGCCGACGAGCAGGTACGGGCCCTGCGAGCCGTGCGGTGCATGGCAGGAGGTGCAGGCCATCTTGCCCTCGCGCAGCGGATGATGCGAGGGCTTGTAGAGGTCGGTGTGCTCGGCCTGGTGGCAGCTGGTGCATACCTCCACCTGCGTCGCGGTGGTGAGCACCGGATCATGGGCCGCATGCAGGGTATGGCAGGCCGCGCAGGGGACATTGCTTGCGGCGTGCTGGCTCGCGGCCCACTCGTGTGCGGTGTTCGACTGATGACAGCCGAGGCACTGCGCATTCTGCCGCGCGGGCGAGGCGAGCGCGTGCGGGCCGAAATCCACGATGCCCGCCGGCTCCTTGCCGCGCGCCTGCACGTGCGCGCCGCCCGGGCCATGGCAGGCCTCGCACTGCAGCCCGCCGTGCCCGAACGGCCCTTTCGGGTCATTCGGCCGCGCGTGCCGGGTGCGAAACAGGCCCAGCAGCGCGGGGTCGTCGTGGCAGCCGAGACAGGTATCGGCGCCCTTGCGGCTGTAGGCGGGCGCTGCTGCGTCCTGCGCTCTCGCCGGCGCGATCCCGGCAGCCATCAGCGCCAGGAGCAACGCCGCTGCGCCGTAGGTCCGCCAGGCTCTGATCCGAGTCATGGGCAGTCGGACTCCCCGTTCAACAGCGCCTTCATGACGCCGACAGTTCGCGGTCGCTGATTCTATCGCAGCTTCAAAAGTGAGCCCGGCGCGGTGGAATCACCACCGCCCGGGCTCTCTTATACATCCGACTTGCCGGTGACTCAGGGCGAGGTCGGCGCCGACACGCTGTGGATCACGGCGATGTCGACTATCCCGCCGGGCCCGTGGCAGACCACGCAAGTCTCTGCCTGCGCCCCGGTACCTACCCACCGCCCCTCGGGGTCCTTCGTGACCGAGACCGAAGCGCCGTTCTGCTCCATGTGCGAGAGCGCGTCGCTCTCCACGTGGCAGCCCGTGCAGGCCGCAGCGCTCGGCGTCCTCGCGATCGGGTTGCCGACGGTCGTCGGGTTCGGCACTTGCTTCGACAGGCCGGTCTCATAGGTCGTCGGCTGCATGGCCGGATCGCCCGGGTAGAAGGTCTGGGCAGTCCAGGGCGACGTGAAGAAGCCGCCCGTCTGGTTGACGTGGCAGTTCGCGCAGTTGCCCAGGTTCTGCCCGGCCGGCAGGATGATGTCCGTGAAGGTGACCGGGCTGCTACCGAAGCCATAGATCGTGTACAGGTCGCCGAAGTAGTTGAACAGATCGCTGGCCCCGTGGATCGAGTGGATCATCTGCTTGAAGTCGATCGGGCGCTCCCAGAGCCCATCGTCGGTGCTCGGGGCGCTGAGGCCCTGGCGCTGGCTCACATCCGTCGAGGCCGGGTTGTGGCAGACCACGCACACCTGCACGTTGTCGGTGCGGTTGTTGCCGTGCGGCGTGCCGAGGATCCCGCCCGAGTGGAAGGTCAGGGCATGGTGGCAGACGTCGCACTTCGCGGTGTCGGCGATCTCCCGCCGCGCGACCGGCGTGACGGTGGCCGCCGCGCCGTAGGCGTTGGCCGTGTTGCCGTAGCCAACCTGGCTCTGGACCGGGAGGCGCACCTGCTGGGCTCCGGTGGCGGTCCCCGAGGCGATCGCCGTGCCGGCCGGGGGTATCGGCAGCCCGGCAAGCGTGACCGGCACCGACGGGCTCGCATAGTTCATCAGCACCGCCGATGGGTGGCCTTCGATCACCGCGGCAACGTTCTGGATCGGCGCACACGGGGTACCGCCCGCGCAGTTCCCCGCCGGCGTCGCCGGCAACGCAGGGCCGACGACCGTGAACGTGCCGTTCGCGTCCGGGCCGTAGAGCGTGCCCACCTTCGGCGCAGCGGGCGGCGTGTATCCGGCCAACCCGGCCGGCACGCTGGCTCCGCCGTACACCAGCGTCGAGGCGCTGCAGGTGGCCGGCACACTGCCTGCACCCGGGATGATCGGGTTCAGCGAGATAGGCTGGCCCCAGTTCGAGGCCGTTGCGACATTGGCATTCGCACTCGCCGTGACGCCATTCGCCAGTGCCGTAGTCCAGGTCGCCGTGGTCGCACCGTTGGTGAGAGTGACGGAATCGCTCTCGCCGTCACTGAAGGTGACCAGATAGGAGCCGGTCGCCGAGGTCCATGCGGCTGAGAGCGTTCCGCTGGTCGCACCCGCAGCGAGGGCTGCAGTGAACGTGAACGGAGTCAGCAGCGGCGCGCTTCCCCAGTTGGTGTAGTCGCTCGTGTCCCACGCGAGGTCGATGGCCAGGCGGGCCGCGCCGGTGCAGGCCGGGGTCGCGGCAGCGATGCCGGGGTCGTTCGAGATGAACGGCGCGGCGGCCAGGATGTTCCACGTGGTCGAGTTGCTCGGGTTGTTGATCTGGAAGTTCACGACCGGGTAGACCGGGCCGCTCGCGACCGGGGTGAGGAAGGTCACGCTGTTGATCGCCCACTGGAACATCGCGGCCGCGGTGTCTCCCTGCGGAACGTGGGCGGCTTGCACCTGCCAGGCGCCGTTGTTGATCTGCGCAGTCGCACCGTGGCAGAGCGTGCACTGAGAGTTGTTGGCGACCCCACCGGCGTGGAAGTTGCCCGCCGCGGCGGTGCCGCCGGTCGCGAAGTTGAGATTGTCGTGGCATGCACCGCATTTCTCGATCGACGGGAAGAGCTTGTAGCTGTCGGAGAGGTCCGCGGTCGCCGTGCTCACCGTGCTCTGCACGTGGCAGGTCTGGCAGTAACGCGGGTCCTGGGGGAAGAGCACCGTGTTGAAATTATTCACCGCGCTTCCGTTACCGAAGGCGGCGGCAGGGGCGAGCCAGTATCCGATGTTCAGCAGCGGCGCGGAGCCGGGCGGCTGAGTCGGGGGAGTGGTCACCGGGTTCAGGGTCGGCATGTTGACGCCCGAATGGATCTTATGGACCATGACCGCGAGGTCGATACTGTTGCCGCTGGCCGGATCGGCGCTCTGCGGGTTGTGGCACATCACGCAGTAGCGCAGGTCGTTGCGGTTGCTGTGGAAGGTCAGCGCCGCATGGCAGTTGTTGCAGGTCGGCGTATCGATGATGTCGCGCGTGTCCGTCACGTTACCGCCCGCCGGCACGAAGTCGTAGATCGCATTATTGGCCGGCGCGAGACCGGTGATGTCGAACGCAACGCGGGTGGTGGCCGAGGCATTCCAGGCGATCGGCGTGCCGTTGTTGGACACCCCCGTCACGACCGACGTCACGTCGGTGGCGAACGTATAGGTATAGCTACCGTTCCCATTGTCGACCAGCGTGCCACTGGTCTCCGTGGTTCCGAGAGTCGTCGCGGTCGTAGCGCACTGGGCGACCGGGCAGGGGCTCGGCGGATTGCCAGGGGTGATGATGAAACTGACCCACTCCTTGGCGCCGCTGCTCGTGTAACCGGTCGTGGCCACCGCGCCGTCGATGAGCTGGGCGATCGTGAACTCCGCCTGCCCGGACGTCAGGCCTTTCAGCGGCGTTCCATCCTGATCGGCCAGCGTGAAGGCGACTTGCGGGGTTTGCGGAGCATCGAAAGTCACGCCGGTGATCGTGGCGGTAATCGCCTTGGTCGAGGGTGCGGTGACTTCGAGCGCCGCGATTCCGGCGCCCGGACCCTGCGGGCCCGCGGGACCGGTCGCGCCGGTCGCCCCGGCCGGGCCCTGTGGCCCGGTACTGCCGCTGCAGGCGGCGAGCAGGGCAGCGAGAGCCAGACCCGGCAGGCAAGCGCGGGCCGAGTGTGTCACTGAACGTGAGCCGAGGGATCCCCGATGCATATGTGCAGCCCCCCCGCGCGGATCGCGGCGTTTGGGCTAGTCTGTCGTTCGCGGGGCGAAATTGAGATAGGTACTTTCCGTACGTGCGGCTCCCTCCAGTGTGCGGTCAGAATCTTGCGTTAAACTAATAAGATTCCCCCCGTCCTGCGGGGGGCGGTAACTAACCACCGCGGGCGAAAGGGGACTTGAGCCATGAGAGCCGGTTTTCTCGCTGCCATCGCAGCGCTTCCCTCACTTACGCTCGGCGCTGCCGACCCGAAGCTTCTCGAGAGCTGCCAGGACTGCCACGGCGCCAACGGCATCACGACCGCCCAGGACGTGCCGACGATCGCCGGGGTGTCTGCGGTCGTGGGGAGCGACGCCCTGAAGGCCTACAAGGCGAAAGCACGCCCCTGCCCCAAGGTCAACTACAAGCGGGGCGATACCAAGCGCGAAGGCGACATGTGCACTGTCGCCAAGGACTTCACGGACGCGCAGATTGCGGATCTCACTGCCTATTTCGCCGGTAAACCCTACGGCGCGCTGAAGCAGCCTTCCGATGCCGCCAAGGCCGCGGCCGGCAAGCAGATTCACGACCGCGATTGTAAGAAATGTCACTCGAACGGCGGCAAGGATCCCGCCGACGACGCCGGAATACTCGCCGGCCAGCCCGTGACCTGGATGAAGGCCACGCTGGCCGCCTTCAAGAAGGGCAGCATCGACCAGCCGAAGAACATGAAGAGCGTCACCGGCAAGCTCTCCGACGCCGATATCGAGGCGCTGGCCCAGTATTACGCCAGCGAGCAGTGACCGGGGGACAGCACAGGCTCTTCATGCGGGCGGCCGGGTCATGAGCGCAGCGGGAGCGCCGCTCGAGCCGTTCGCGCCCGATCGGGCGTGGTGGGGGCGGCTGTTCGCCGTCATCGACGCGCGCGATGCCGACGGCTTCGTCGCCTTGCTGACACCGCATGCCGAGTTCCGCTTCGGCAACGCGCCTGCGGTGCACGGGCGCGAAGCGATCCGCGCGGCGGTCGCGGGCTTCTTCTCGGTGATCGGCGGCTGCCGGCATCGCCTCAGGGGCGCGTGGAACGGAGCCGGCACGGCGGTCGGCGAGGGTGAGGTGACCTACACCCGCCTCGATGGCTCGACCGTGACGATTCCGTTCGTCAACGTGTTCGGGCTCGAGGGCGAGCGGGTCGCTTCCTACCGCATCTATATCGACAACGCGCCGCTGTTCGCCAAGGGCGCCTGAGACTTCAGCAGATCCGCGGCAGCGGGTCGTCCTCGAGCTCATCGAGCACGCGCTGGCCGCCGAAGGCGGTGTCCAGTACCACCTGCGCAGGTCCCGCGTGCAGCTCGCCGATCAGCGCGGCACGCGGCGCGACGCGGCGCAGCTCGGCCGCGGCGGCTGCGGCGCTTTCCGGCGCGATCACCGCGACGACCCGGCCCTCGCAGGCGAGATAGAGCGGATCGAAGCCGAGCAGCTCGCAGACCGACTGCACGGCGTCGTTGACCGGGATGCTCGCTTCCTCGAGCTGCACTCTGAGCCCACTGGCACGCGCGACCTCGTGCGCGACGGTGGCGAGCCCGCCGCGCGTCGGATCCCGCATGAAGCGCAGCCCCGGCACGCTGAGCAATGCCTGCGCCTCGGGCAGGACGCTCGCGGCATCCGACTCCAGATCCCCGCGCAGACCGAATTCCTGCCGCGCGAGCAGTACCGCGGCGCCGTGATCACCCACCGGCCCGCTCACCAGGATCCGGTCGCCGGCGCGTACCTGGTTGAGCGCCAGCTCTGTGCCGCGCGGCCGGAAGCCCACGCCGGTGGCCGCGAGGTAGATGCCATCGCAGTCGCCGCGCCCGAGCACCTTGGTGTCTCCCGCCACCACCGCCACCCCGCACTCGCGCGCCGCCTCGGCGAGCGAGGCGATCACCCGGCGCAGCGTCGCGATCGGCAGGCCCTCCTCGAGAAAAGTGCTGAGCGTCATGAAGCGCGGCCGCGCGCCACTCACCGCCAGATCATTGACGGTGCCATGCACGGCGAGGGAGCCGATGTTGCCGCCCGGAAACTCGAGCGGCTGCACGGTGAAGCCGTCGGTGGTGACGACCAGCTCGAGGTCATCGGGCGTCGGCAGGCCCACCGCATCGGCGCGCGTGTCGAGCAGCGGATTGCCGAGCGCCGGCGCGAACAGCTCATCGATGAGCTCGCGCATCAGCCGCCCACCGTTGCCGTGCGCGAGGCTCACGTGCTGGTCGCGGCGCGCCATCGGGTGCTCCGAGTCAGCCCGCCGTCACGGCGGCCGCCTCGGCCAGCTGGCCGAAGCTGATCGCGGCATCGTTGACCGGCAGCTGCACCGGGATCAGCACCTCGAACCCCAGCTCGGTCAATTGGGTCTGGACGCGTTCCGTGAGCACGCGATTCTGGAACACGCCGCCCGTGAGCCCGACGCGCTCGACACCTGAGCGCTCGCGCACGGCGCGGGCCTGGTCGCAGAGCGCCTGCGCGAGGCTCGCGTGCAGGAGCGCTGCCCGTGCGGCGGGCGTCCGTGTTGGGTCGAGCAGCGAGCGCACCAGCGGGGCCCAGTCGGAGCGCCAGACTCCGCCCTCATCCTGTGCGAGCGGCAGCGCGAGCGGCGCGGCCTCCCTCTCGCACAACGCTTCGAAGCACATGGGCGCTTCGGCTTCGTAGCTGGTGTCGAGCCGGACGCCTGCGAGCGCCGCCGCCGCATCGAACAGGCGCCCGACCGCCGTGGTCACGGGCGCATTCAACCCGGCATCGAACGCCTGCCGCAGCAGCGGGCCGGCGCGCGCGGCGCCGGCCGGCCAGGCACAGCCGGACTCCCAGCAGAGCGCGAGCGCCGTGCGCCACGGCTCGCGCGCCGCCCGCTCGCCTCCCGGAAGACGGAACGGCCGGAAGCTCGCGACCCGCTGCCAGAGGCCCGGCTGGCCGAGCAACGCCTCGCCGCCCCAGAGCGTGCCGTCGGGGCCTAACCCGACTCCATCCCAGGTGAAGCACAGCGTGGGCGAGCGGCACGGGTACTCTGCGGCGAGCGCGGCCGCATGGGCATGGTGGTGCCACACCGCGAGCGTCGGCAGCCCGGTTTCACGCGCCCAGCGGGAGTTGGGGAAATCCGGGTGCGCGTCATGGGCGATGCGCTCGGCGCGCACGCCGTAGAGCCGCTGCAGATCGCCGGCGACCTGGGCGAAGATTTGCCGCGCGCGCGGGCTCGAGAGCTCGCCGATGTGCGGGGACACGACCGCGCGCTGGCCCCACCCCAGCGCCACCGTGTTCTTGAGATAGGCGCCAACGGCGAGCGTCGGCACTGCGATGCTCGCGGGCAGTTCGAGCTCGAGCGGCGCCGTGCCGCGGCCGAGACGCACCGGCCGCGGCGCGCCGGCGATGACCCGTACGACCGGATCGTCGGCGGGCCGCACGATGGGACGGTCATGGTGCAGGAAGCCGTCCGCCACGTGCGCGAGGCGGGCCTCCGCTTCCTCGGGCTCGGTGAGCACGGGCTCGCCGCTCAGGTTTCCCGAAGTCGCGACCAGCGGCGCGCCGAAATCCTGAAGCAACAGGTGGTGCAGCGGGCTGTAGGGCAGCATGAGACCAAGCTGCGTCAGTCCCGGCGCGACGCCCGCGGCGAGGGCGGCGTGGGGTTGTCTGACCAACAGCACGATCGGCCGTATCGGATCGATGAGGGCGGCCGCCTCGGCTGCCGAGAGCCGGGCCAGCGCTCGGGCACTTTCGAGACCGTCCGCGCCGCGCCATGGCACCATGAGGGCGAGCGGCTTTCCCGGCCGCCGCTTGCGCTCGCGCAGCCGGGCGATCGCCGCTTCGTCGGCCGCGTCACAACAGAGGTGATAGCCGCCGATGCCGCGCACGGCGACGATCCGCCCGGTGCGCAGCGCCGCGAGCGCCGCGGCGAGGGAGGCGGCATTGCCGCGGATCTGGTGCTCGCCCGCATGCCATCGCAGCGTCGGGCCACAGGCGGCGCACGCGAGCGGCTCGGCGTGAAAGCGCCGGTCGAGGGGGTCCTGGTACTCGGCGGCGCAGTCGCGGCAGAGCGGGAAGCCCGCAAGCGAGGTATTCGCGCGATCGTAGGGCAGGGCGCGGATTACCGTGTAGCGCGGGCCGCACTGGGTGCAGTTGATGAAGGGATAGGCGAAGCGGCGGCCGCGCACGTCGCGCAGCTCCGCGAGGCACTCGTCGCAGGCGAACAGGTCCGGCGGTACGTGCACGTGCGGCTGCGCCGTGCGGGCGCTCGGCAGCACGCGGAAGTCCTCGAGCGACTCGTGCCCGGCCGCGCGCTCCTCGAGCAGCCGCGGGCGGGCCGCAGGGGGAGCGCGCGTGAGGAGCGCCGCGCCGAAGGCCTCGAGCGCTGCGGCCTCACCCTCGGCGTGCAACTCGACCTCGCCGCCACTGTTGCGCACCCAGCCGCGCAGTCCGTACTCGTGCGCCAGGCGGTAGACGAACGGCCGGAAGCCCACCCCCTGGACGCGGCCGGCGATCCGCCAGCGCCGCGCGCCCGCCGCTGCCGCCTCGGGTTCCATGACCGGCAGGAGCGCGCGGCTCATGCGCTTGCCGGCCCCTGCCGCGCAGCGAAGCCGATGCGCCGATGCGCCGCCAGATGCAGCGGCGTCCAGGCGTGCGGCGTGCGATAGACGAAGCGGTGGCGCGCGATGTGATAGCTCGGGTCGAAGCCGTAGAAATTGAGGTGCATGTGCTCGAGCTCCTCGGCCCGATACGCCGCCAGCGCGCGCTGCCTCTCGTCGCGGGCCCGCCGGGCACGCTTCTCCTCGAGCAGGAGCGCGAAACGCGCCGGCTCCGCGAGCTCCGCGGCGCGAGCCTCGACCAGCGCGCGGAACTCGCCGCCGTCGGGGCCGGCGTGCTCATCGATCAGCCCGAGCTCCTGCGCCTCGTGTACCCCGAGCGGCAGGCGCCGCGCCATGAGGGCGCTCGCCTCTCCCGCGCCGACGCGTCGCGGCAGGAGGTAGGTCCAGTACTCCGAGCCGTAGAGGTTTCCCATGTTGCGGTAGTGGGGATTCAGCACGATGCCGCTGCGGGCCAGGACGCGGTCGGCGGCGAGCGCGAGAAACACGCCGCCGGCGGCGGCGTTGCCCTGCATGGCGGCCACGGTGAGATGCGTCCCGGTGGTGAGGATGTCGCGCGTCAGGTCGTCGATGGCGTTGATGTTCGCCCACGACTCATCGGCAGCGCTGGCGGCGGCCTCGATGCAGTGCAGGTGCATGCCGTTGCACCAGAAGTCGGGCCCGCCCATCAGCACGATGACGCGCGTCGAGCGCGCACGGGCCTCAGCGTAAGCGGCCCGCAGCCGCTCGCACTGTGCGCTGCTCAGTGCACCGTTGTAGAAGGCGAAGTGCAGATAGCCGACCGCGCCGCGTTCCTCATAGCGGATCTCGAGATCGCCCGTGCGGCCCCCGTCCTCGGTGCAGGGCATGCCTTCAGGGAGCGTGAGCGCGGCGGTCCCGAGCGCGAGAGCCGCGGGGCGCTTCAGGCCCTGCTGCGGGCCCTCGAGCGCCTTCAACTGTCCGATCCACACCGCGCCGTCGCGCGTGGCGACGCAGACGGCCTCGTGGTGGCGGGCGATCAGCGTGCCCGGACGGCCTGCGAGCCGCCGCTCGGGATGAGCGTCGAACAGGCGGAAGCGCCGCTCGAGCAGCAGGTCCTCCACTCCGGGCGCGCCGTCGGCGCTCCTGATCTTGCGCAGCACGGCCGCGGTGCTGTCGCGTGCCCAGTCGATCGAGCGCTGCGCCGCCGGCACCGGGGGCTGCCAGCCGTGGGCGCCGCTGCGGTTCTCCAGCGCCACCGGGCCTGCGCCGCTCGTGAGGCGCTCGAGCGCCGCGCGCACCGCGACCACCGCGCACTCGGTCACTTCGTTTCGATACAGGCTGCTCTTGGTCGCGAGGCGCATGGGAAAGGGCACGCTCGCCCAGACTGGTCCCGTGTCCCAGTCCGCAGCGGCCTCGAGCACCGTGACCCCCCAATCGGGCACGCCCCTGAGGATCGCCCAGTCGAGCGCCGCGGGACCGCGATCTCCCTGGGGTCCCGGATGCACGATGAGGCACGGCAGCCGCCGCCACAGCGATTCCGGGATGGCGCGCTTCAGGAACGGAGCGAGAACCACCTCGGGCCGGAACAGCTCGATCGTCTCGAGGGTCACCCGGTCGTGAATATCGAGCTCGACCGAGAGCTCGTGGCCATCGCGCGTCAGCTCGACGTAGAGCCGCTGCGAGAGGCTGTTGAAGGCCTGCGTGAGCAGCAGGATGCGCATCAGCCCGCGGCCCGTACGGCGCCGCGGCGATACTTGTAGTAGGCGGCGCAAGCCCCCTCGGCCGATACCATGCACGAGCCGATCGGATTGTGCGGCGTGCAGACCGTGCCGAAGATGGCGCAATCGGTGGGCTTCTTGACGCCGCGGATGATCGCCGGGCACTGGCACGCCTTGTTCTCCGCGACCGGCTCTGCCTTGAGCTCGAAGCGCCGCTCCGCGTCGAGATGCGCGTACGCGGACTTCAACCGCAGCCCGCTGTAGGGGAGCTCGCCCAGGCCCCGCCACTCGAAGCTCGGCCGCAGCTCGAGCACCTCGGCGACCAGGCGCTGCGCCTTGCGGTTGCCCTCGCGGGTGACTCCACGGGTGAACTCGTTCTCGACGTGCGCCTCGCCGGCGTTCAGCTGCCGCACCAGCATGCGGATCGCCTCGAGCACATCGAGCGGCTCGAAGCCGGCGATCACCACCGGGCGCTGGTATTCCTCGGCGAAGAACTCGTACGGCCGGCTGCCGATCACCGCGCTCACGTGCGAGGGGCCGATGAAGCCATCGACGCGCACCCGTCCCCACTCGCGCACCTCGGGCGAGTCGAGGATGCTCTGGATCGCCGCCGGGGTGAGCACGTGGTTGCAGTAGACACTGAAGTTCGTGAGTTGGCGGCGCCCGGCCTCGAGCACGATGTGCGCGGTCGCCGGGGTCGTGGTCTCGAAGCCGACCGCGAAGAAGACCACCTGGCGGCTGGGCTCGCTGGCGGCGATCTCCAGAGCCTCGAGCGCGGAGTACACCATGCGCACGTCGGCCCCCTGGGCGCGTGCCCTGAGGAGGCTGCGCCGGCGCGAGGCCGGCACGCGCAGCATGTCGCCGTAGCTGACCAGCGTCACACCCGGCTGCTGCGCGAGCTCGATGGCGGCATCGAGGCGCGGTATCGCCAGCACGCACACCGGGCAGCCCGGTCCGTGAACGAGGTGGATGTTGGGAGGCAGCAGGTCCTCGACCCCATAGCGGAAGATCGCGTGCGTATGACCGCCGCAGAACTCCATCAGGTGGTAGTCGCGCCCGCGGTCGACCTCCGCGGCCAGCTGCCGCGCGAGGGCGGCAGCGGCGGCCCCCTCACGGAAGGCGCGGATGTAACGCATCGGCGCTCTCCCCGAGACGCCGGGTGAGCTCCTCGAACAGCGCCAGGGTCTTCTCCGCCTCCGCGACGTCGAGGCGGGCGATGGCGAAGCCGGCATGCACGATGACATAGTCGCCGATCGCGACCTCATCGATCAGCGAGGCCGAGACCCGCGTGCGCACCCCGCCGACCTCGGTCTCGATCCACGACTCATCGAGTCGTGCCGCCACCCGAACCGGAATCGCGAGGCACATGAGGTTACACGCTCGTGTTGACGCCGCGCTCGAGCGGGCGGAGCGGGGCCAGGGCGCGCGGCGCGGACAGCTGCTGCTCGAGCCAGGCGAGCCAGGCGGCGAGGGCGGGCGCGCGGCGGGCGGCCGTGCGGATGATCGGAGTGTCGCGGCCGAGCGCACGCAGCGCGGCCTCGGCGCGCGCCGGGTCGAAATCCTCCAGCACGCCGAGCAGGTCCGCCTTGCTGAGGATGACGAGGTCGGCCGCACGGAACATGACCGGATATTTTGCGGGCTTGTCATCGCCCTCGGTCGCGCACAGCAGCACCACGTTGCGGTGCTGGCCCAGGTCGAAGCTCGCCGGGCAGACGAGATTGCCGACATTCTCGATGAACAGCAGATCGAGCCCCGCGAGCGGCAGATCGTGCAGCGCCCGATGCACCAGATGCGCATCGAGGTGACAGGCAGTGCCGGTCGTGATCTGTACCGCGGGCACGCCCTGCGCGCGGATGCGGGCGGCATCGTTGTCGGTCTCGAGGTCGCCCTCGATGACCGCGATGCGATAGCGCCCGCTCAGCGCCTGGATCGTGGCTTCGAGCAGCGTGGTCTTGCCGGCGCCTGGTGAGGACATGAGGTTGATGGCGAGCACGCCGTGCTCGTCGAAATGCGCGCGATTGTGCTCCGCAACGCGGTCGTTGGCGGCGAGCAGATCCTTGAGCACCTCGACGGTGGTCCCCGTGCGTGCCGCGCGATCGGCGCCGGCCAGGTGCGCATTACCGGCAGTGATGGTGCAGCCGCAGGTGTCGCACATCGGTCTCTCTCCGCTCTTCGGCTCAGTGCAAAGCGGCCGGGGGCGCTTCCGGCACGTCGAGCTCGACGGCGCGCAGCTTGAGCCCGTCGCCCTCGAGCACCCGCGTCCGGTACCCGCCACAGCTGGCGCACAGCAGGCGGTTCACCTGCGCGGGCGAGGTCGCGTCACAGTCGCTGCAGCGCACCACGATGTCCGGGACCGCAATCGACAGCTCCGCCTCCGCAGCGCAAGTCCCGGTGCGCGCCACCTCGAAGGCACGCGCGAGCAGTTCGGGCTCGACGCCGGAAAGCGGCCCTACCTCGAGGGTGATGCGCCCGACGGTACGTGCATCGACGCTGGCGGCGATCTTCGCCACCTCATCGATCAGCGCCTGGCATATCGACAGCTCGTGCACGCGAACCCCCCGACGGACGCACGGGACTTGGTCTGACGCAAACGCCATGTTACGCCCCGGGTGCGGGAGGGGGTTGCGGAATACACGTATTGTCGCGCGCGCGCGTTTCGATGATTAATCCGGCTAGGTTTGCCGGGGGGAGGCTCAGATGGCGCATACCAGACTGATGCAGGAGCTGGAGCGGCAAGGCGTCTCGCGACGCGATTTCCTCACCTTCTGCGCCAGCATGGCCACCGTGCTTGGCCTGCCGAAGGGGGCCGCAGGCGCGATCGCCAAGGCCGTGGAGAGCGAGAAGCGGCCGATCCTCGTGTGGCTCGAGTTCCAGGACTGCGCAGGCAATAGCGAATCGCTGCTGCGCGCCAGCCATCCGACGGTGGCGGATCTCGTCCTCGATACCATCTCGCTCGACTATCACGAGACGCTGATGGCAGCTGCGGGCGCGCAGGCCGAGGCGGTGCTCGAAGCGACGGTGAAGCAGAACAAGGGCGGCTACATTGCGCTCGTCGAGGGCTCGATCCCCGGTGACCCGGAGAGCGGCTTCTGCACCATCGGCGGCAAGGCGGCGCTCGACATC
>DASPSF010000019.1:0-11654 GCA_035624075.1 Steroidobacteraceae bacterium
CGCTCAGCGGTGTGCCGTAGCTGCCGTTGCTGTACGGGATCTCCTCGACGGCGTTGTAGTTGGTGTCGGCGACGAACACATTGTCGTTGCTGTCCACCGCCACGCCGTAGGGATTGACGAATCCAAATCCCGCTCCCAGGCTCACCGGTGCGCCGTAACTACCATTGTTATACGGGATCTCGTCGACCGCGCCGTTGTAGAGATCGGCGACAAACACATTACCGTTGCCATCAACCGCCACCCCGTAGGGGTAATAGAATCCCGCTCTGACGAGCACCGGCGCGCCGTAGCTGCCGTTGCTGTAGGGGATCTCCTTGACCACGCCGTTGCTGGTATCGGCTACGAACACATTGCCGTGGCCATCGACCGCCACGCCGATCGGATTGTTGAATCCCGATCCGAGGCTCACCGGTGCCCCATAGGTCCCATTGCTGTACGGGATCTCCTTGACCGCGTTGTTGCCCGAGTCGCCCACGAACACATTGCCGTAGCCATCGAGCGCCACGCCGATCGGATTGCTGAATCCCGATCCGAGGCTCAGTGGCGCCCCATAGCTGCCATTGTTGTACGGAATCTTCTTGACCGCGTTGTTGCCGGTATCGGCCACGAACACGTTGCCGTTGGCGTCGACCGCCGCGCTCTGAGGCTGGTTGAATCCCGATCCCAGGCTCAGCGGGCTCCCATAGCTCCCGTTGCTGTACGGGATCTTCTTGATCGCGTTGTTGTTGACTGCCCCGAAGGAGGCATCGGCCACGAACACATTGTCGTCGCCATCGACCGCCACGCCCTCAGGGCCATTAATTCCGGATCCCAAGCTCACCGGCGCCCCATAGCTGCCATTGCTATAGGGGATCTCCTTGACGGCCTGGTTGCCCCAGTCGCCCACGAACACGTTACCGTTGCCATCCACTGCCACGCCGCTCGGATTGCTGAATCCCGATGCCAGGATCACCGGCGCCCCATAGCTGCCGTTGCTAAAGGGGATCTCCTTAACCGCCACGTTGTTGCCCGAGACGGCCAGGAACACATTCCCGTTGCCATCCAGCGCCACGCCCGTGGGGCCATTGAACGGCGACGATGCCAATCCCGATGCCAGGATCACCGGCGCCCCATAGCTGCCATTGCTGTACGGGATCTCCTTGAGCGCGTTGTTGCCCCAGTCGCCCACGAACACATTGCCGTTGCCATCGACCGCCACGCCGATGGGATCACTGAAACCCGATCCCAGGACCACTGGCGTGCCATAGCTTCCATTGCTATACGGGATTTCCTTGACCGCGTTGTTGAAGGTATCGGTCACGAAAACATCGCCCTGGCCATCGACCGCCACGCCCTCCGGCCCCGTGAATCCCGATGCCAGGATCACCGGCTCCCCGTAGCTGCCATTGTTGAACGGGATCTCCTTGACGGAGTCGTTGCTGGAGTCGGCCACGAACACATTGCCGTGGCCATCCACCGCCACGCCTCCAGGGTTGAAGAAGTACCCCGCAATCGCTGTTTGAATGGGGACAGCCGTGACGCACTCGACCGCGACCGTCGTCACGTTGCCGCTCACCGTGCCACTGGCGTCGGCAGCCTCGCAGGCCAGGCTGATGCCATAAGGCTGTGTGCCTATGGTGACGTCATAAGGCGCGCCGTTGGCCAGGGCGGTGTGCATGGAGAACTGCGCGGCGTTGGCCGCAATGCTCGTGGCATCGGCGCCGTTGTCCAGCAGCACCAGGCCGCTGGCGCTCAGGCCGCTGACCGAGCCACCGATGGTGTAGCTGTTGACCGAGCAGCTCACCGTCACATTGGTGACGGCACTTGCCGGCATCGTCCCAATGCCGTTGGCCACCGAGCAGGTCTCATTGGCGGGATTGGTCTGCACCTGGAGGGAGTAGTTGCTGCTGTAGGCCACTGCGGTGGGCATGGTGAAGCCGCTGGCGTATGCCGACACGTTCAGCGTGTCCGAGCCGTTCATCAGCACCAGACCCGCTTGCGTGAGCCCGGCGATCGTGCCGCCCAGGTCAAACGACTGGTCCGAGCAGGTGATTGCCACATTGGTGACACTGCCCGCTCCCATCGTGCCGCCGCCGTTGGCGACACTGCAGGTCAGCCCGGCGGGACTGCTCTGCACCGTCACGGTGTAGGGCGAGCCGAAGGCGATCAGCGTGGGCATCATGAAGCTGGTGGCCCCGGCATTGATCGGCAGGGTGTCGGTCGCATCGACCAATGTCAGGCCCGTATTGTTGCCCAGGCCTGCGATCGTGCCGCCGACGCTGAAGGGTTGATCGGTGCAGCTGATCGCCACACTGTTCACCGTGCTCGCCGGCATCGTGCCGCTACCATGGCTCACCGAGCAGGCGAGGCCAGGCGGCTGCGTTTTGACCGTTACGTTGTAGCTGCTGGTGTAAGCGACCGGCGTGGGCATCGTGAAGCTGCCGGCCCCGGCGCTCACGGGGAGAGTGTCCGCACCGTTGGCCAATTCCAACCCGGAGCCATTTAAACCGGAAACGGAGCCGCCGAGCGCATAGGCCTGGTCCGAGCAGGTCACGACGACATTGGCGACATTGGCCGAAGCAATCGTGCCGGTGGCATTGGCCACACTGCAGGTCTCGCCCGTGGGTTGCGTCGCGACTGCGACGCTGTAGGCGGTGCCGGAGGAAAGCCCTGAGGCGAGCGCGATCGTCGTGGCGTTGCTGCCGACGGCGACCTGGGTACCGTTGACCGACAGCACCAAGCCACTGCTGTTGAAGCCGCTGACCGTACCGCTCAACGAATAGGTCGGTGGTGCCGCTGGCGGTGGGTCAGGAGGCGGGGCACTGCCGCCACCGCAGCCGCTGAGGCTGAGTGCCACGCCGCAGGCGACGAGAACATACCAGGAGATTGAGGCTTCCTTGTGCCTTATGCACTTGCTCATGGAAACCGAGCTTAGCCGTGTGCAGAGTGGTGCACGCGCCGCGAGTCACCAAATTCGCCGCCCGCTCCCGTCCGGACCCGGCGGTTGCGATAGGCGTCAGCAGAAGCGCGAACCGGTTCACGATTGAGTCGCCCCGCAGGTGCGACCCAGTTCGCTGTGTGACGCAGCGCGGCGTGGTGGAATTCCGCCCGGTTTTGTTAAGTCGATGCCTTGGGAGTGTCGCTTCCGCGGCCGATAGCGTCTCTATGCGCACGGTATATCCCCAGAAAACCACTTTCCGGAGTGAGCACGCGTGAGTTCCAAGTCCGCGGGGGGGCCTGAGGCCGAGGACAGCGGCGCCACGGGGTTATTCCGCGTGCCGAGCGCGGCCCGGCCTGCGGTGGAGACACTCTTTCGGAACACCGTCGAGCACGCGCCGGTCGGCATTGCCTACGCCAATCCCGACGGCGGCTTCCGCCATGCGAATCTCGCCTTCTGCGCCATGCTCGGCTATACGACCGAGCAGTTGCGGCACGAGTCGATCGAGAGCCTGACGCACGCCGAAGACCTTGCATCGACCAAGGCGGGCCTCGAGCGCCTGTGGCGCCGGGAGGTCACTCACCTCGACGTCGAGAAACGCTACATCCGCAAGAACGGCAGCCCGCTCTGGGTGCGGGTCACGACCTCGGTGGTCGAGGGCGCCAGCGGCAAGCCCGAATGCTCGGTGGAGTTCCTGCGCGACATCTCGTCGCGCAAGGAGATGGCGGCAGCGCTGCTGCAGAACCAGACGCTGCTTTCGACCGTGGTAGGGGAGCTGCCGATCGCCCTGCTCTCCTGCGACGTGCGCGGCCAGCTCACCCACTACAACCGCGCGGCGTGCGAGCTCTTCGGCATCAGCGCGCAGAGCGCCTCCGGCCCGCGCAATCCTTACCCCATCACTTCCGAGGTGTATCTGGCCGACGGCAAGACCCCGGTTCCGCGCGAGGCGCGGCCACTGGCGCGGGCGCTGCGCGGCGAGATCTGCAAGGACGTGGAATTCGTCATCGTGCGGCCCGATGGTGCTGCCCGTACCATTCTGTCGAGCTCACAGCGGCTGGTCGGCCCCGAAGGCCAGCCCCTGGGCGCGCTCGCCATGGTGCAGGACATCACCGAGCGTCGCGCGGCCGAGGAAGAGCTCGAGCGCGTCCACAAGCAGCTGCTCACTGCCTCCCGGCAGGCGGGCATGGCCGAGGTGGCCACCAACGTGCTGCACAACGTGGGCAACGTGCTCAACAGCGTCAACGTATCCGCCAGCATGGTCTCGGAGCGCATCAAGCGCTCGAAATGCGCCGGGCTCGGGCGGGTGGCGACACTCTTCAAGGATCACGCGGCGGATCTCGGCGAGTTTGTCGGCGGCCCGCAGGGCAGGCACCTGCCGGCGTATCTCGGGGAGCTCGCGAGCGAGCTGCTCGCCGAGCGCGACGCGGCGGTCGCGGAGCTCACCGCTCTGCGCAGCAACGTCGAGCACATCAAGGAAATCGTGGCGATGCAGCAGGGCTATGCGCGGCTCGGCGGCATCACCGACACCGTCGACGTACGAGTCCTGGTTGATGACAGCCTGCGCATGAACGAGGGCGCCTTCAACCGCCACGGCGTGACCATCGTGCGCGACTTCGAGGACGTTCCGATGGTGCGGGTCGACAAGCACAAGGTGCTGCAGATCCTCGTCAACGTGATCCGCAACGCCAAGTACGCCTGCTCCGAGGCCAAGGGCGGCGGCGACCGGCGGGTCACCGTGCGCGTGCGTGCCTCGACTTCGGCCGTGCTGATCGCGGTGATCGATACGGGAGTCGGGATTCCGCGCGAGAACCTCGACCGGATCTTCAGCTATGGCTTCACCACCCGCGCCGAGGGCCACGGCTTCGGCCTGCACTCGAGCGCCCTCGCCGCCCGCGAGCTCGGCGGCACGCTGCGCGCCGAGAGCCCGGGGCCCGGCATGGGGGCAACCTTCACGCTGACGCTGCCGCTCGCGACGCAGGAGCCGGTCCAATGACCGGCGAATCGGATCTTCTCACCCACCGCATTCTGGTGATCGACGACAACGCGTCGATCCATGACGATTACCGTAAGATTCTCGCAGGCCAGGAGGCCGGCAAGATGTCGGCCGCGGAAGCGGCGCTGTTCGGCGAGCAGCGACCGGCAGTCGAGCGGCCGAGCTTCGATGTCGACTCCGCCATGCAGGGACGCGACGGCGTCGAGCGCGCCCGTCAGGCGCTCGCCGAGGGCCGGCCCTATTCGGTCGCGTTCGTCGACATGCGCATGCCTCCCGGCTGGGACGGGCTCGAGACCATCGAGCACCTGTGGGCCATCGATCCCGAGATCCAGGTGGTGGTGTGCTCGGCCTACACCGACTATGACTGGCTCGAGCTGCTCTCGCGGCTCGGACACTCCGACAAGCTGATCGTCGTCAAGAAGCCGTTCGAGCCCATCGAGATCCTGCAGTGCGCCAGCGCGCTCAGCCGCAAGTGGGCCAACGCGCGTGCGCTCAAGCAACACGTCGAGAGCCTGGAGCTGGTGGTGACCGACCGCACGCGCGGACTCGAGGCGGCCAACCGTAAGCTGCGCCATCTCGCCTCACACGACGCGCTCACCGGGCTCCCCAATCGTCTGCTGCTCGACGACCGCATCACCCAGACGATCGCGCAGTCGGACCGCCAGTCGCACGAGTTCGCCGTGCTGGTGATCGACCTCGACCGCTTCAAGATCATCAACGACTCGCTCGGCCACCGCGCCGGCGACGAGCTGCTGCGCGAGGTCGCGCAGCGCCTGAAGACCGCGGTGCGCTCGGTCGACACCACCGCGCGCCTCGGGGGTGATGAGTTCGTGATCCTGCTCGGGCCGCCGATCACGCAATCCGAGGCCTTGGCGGTCGCGCGGCGCGTGATCCAGCTGATGGAGCCCTCGATGCGCCTGCTCGGCATCGACGTGCACATCTCACCGAGCATCGGCATGGCGTTCTACCCGCACGACGGCCGCACCGCCGACACGCTGCTGGCGCACGCCGACGCCGCGATGTACAGCGCCAAGGAGCGCGGCCGCAACAACGTGCAGTGCTACGCCGCCGGCATGAGCGCCGGCACGCAGGACCGTGTCCGGCTCGAGAGCGAGTTGCACACGGCGCTGCACGGCGGCCAGTTCGAGCTGCATTACCAGCCCAAGGTCGATACCGCCACCGGGCGCATCAACAGCGCCGAGGCGCTGATTCGCTGGCGCCACCCCGAGCGCGGGCTGCTGCCGCCGGCGGACTTCATCGGCATCGCCGACGATTGCGGCCTGCTGGATAACATCGGCGACTGGGTGCTGCATGAGGCCTGCCGCCAGGCCAAGGCCTGGCAGCAGGCGGGGCTCCCGCGCCTGCGCGTCGCAGTCAACCTTGCGCCCTCGCAGTTCCGCCTCACCAACCTGGTGGATCAGATCCGCCGCGCGCTCGATGCCGCCCAACTCGACCCGCAGCTGCTCGAAGTCGAGCTCACCGAGAGCGCGGTGATGAGCGACGCCGAGGAGTCGATCCTCATCCTCGAGGCGATCAGCGGCATGGGAGTCCTGGTGTCGGTCGATGACTTCGGCACCGGCTACTCGAGCATGAGCTACCTGCGCCGCTTCCCGATCGACAAGCTGAAGATCGACCGCTGCTTCGTCGAGGAGATGACCCGCCGCTCCGAGGACGCCTCGATCGTGCGCGCCATCATCTCGCTGGCCCACAGCCTGCACCTCAAGGTGATCGCCGAGGGTGTCGAGACGCCCGAGCAGCTGGCGCTGCTCGCCGACCTGGGCTGCGATCAGTACCAGGGCTTCTACTTCAGCCCCGCGCTCCCCGCCGAGAAGTTCGTGTCGCTGGTGCAGCAGTCGCAGGCCAACCAGCCGCCGGGCGAGGAAGACGACGCGGCGCGTACGCACAGCAAGCTGGCCGCCCTCGGCCGCACCCGCCGCTGACAGGCGCCGCGGCGTCGCGCCGCCGGCCGCCTCGAGGGCCCATGACGTCCGTTGTCGGCCCTTTCCGACTCCTGCACCCCCTACGGTTTCTTTCCGGCCGCCACGTATGGAATACTGCGGCGGCTTTGCTGCGTGGTTCGGGTCCGAATAACGATAACGCGACGCTCGAAGAGCCCATAACAGCACAAGGAGCACCCCGTGGTCGCCACTACCCCGCACCTGCCCGCTGAATCCGGAATCGACAAGGCACATCGGCACGTCATCTTTGCCTCGAGCCTCGGAACGGTGTTCGAGTGGTACGACTTCTATCTGTACGGCTCCCTGGCGGCGATCATGTCCAAGCAGTTCTTCTCGGGTGTGAACGAGACGACCGGCTTCATCTTTGCGCTGCTCGCCTTCGCCGCAGGCTTCTTCGTGCGGCCGTTCGGCGCGCTGGTGTTCGGACGCCTGGGCGACCTCGTCGGGCGCAAATACACCTTTCTCATCACGATCGTCATCATGGGCAGCGGCACTTTCCTCATCGGGCTGCTGCCGAGCTATGCGTCGGTCGGCCTGCTCGCACCGGTGTTGCTGATTGCGCTGCGACTGCTGCAGGGGCTGGCGCTCGGCGGCGAGTACGGCGGGGCTGCGACCTACGTGGCCGAGCACGCCCCGTACCACAGGCGCGGGCTCTATACGAGCTGGATCCAGACGACCGCGACGCTCGGCCTGTTCCTCAGCCTGCTGGTGATTCTCTTCACGCGCTCCCTCCTCGGGCCGAGCTTCGAGACCTGGGGGTGGCGTATTCCGTTCCTCGCTTCCGCGATACTGCTCGCCATATCGGTGTACATCCGGCTGCAGCTGAACGAGTCTCCGGTGTTCCTCGAGATGAAGGAGGACGCGACACTCTCCAAGGCGCCGCTGACCGAGTCCTTCGCCCGCTGGGACAACCTGCGTCTCGTCATCCTGGCGCTGCTCGGCGCGACCGCGGGGCAGGCGGTGGTGTGGTATGGAGGACAGTTCTACGCGCTCTTCTTCCTCACCCAGGTGCTCAAGGTGGACGCGCAGGCGGCGAACTATCTGATCGCGGCGGCGCTCGTCATCGGGACGCCCTTCTTCATCGTCTTCGGGAAGCTGTCAGACAGGATCGGCAGAAAGAACATCATCCTCGCCGGCTGCCTGATCGCCGCGATTACCTACGTGCCGATCTTCAAGGGCATCACGCACTTCGCCAACCCGGCGATCGAGAGCGCCGCGGCGGCCTCACCGGTGGTGGTGGTTGCGGATCCGAAAGCCTGCGCCTTCCAGTTCGACCCGGTCGGCAAGAAGACCTTCCTCAAGTCGTGCGACGTCGCGAAGACGGCGCTCGCCAAGGCCGGCGTGCCGTACTCGAACGAGGCGGCCCCGGCCGGCACGCTCGCTCGGGTCAAGATCGGCAGCGCGGAAATTACCTCCGTCGAAGGCACCGGGATGCCCGCTCCGGCATTCAAGGAAGCGAGCGGCGCCTTCAACAAGGCCCTGACCGCGAAGCTCAAGGAAGCCGGCTATCCGGCCAAGGCCGACCCGGCGCAGATCAACTATCCGATGGTGCTGGTGCTGCTCGTGATCCTGGTGATTTACGTGACCATGGTCTACGGGCCGATCGCGGCGTGGCTGGTCGAGCTGTTCCCGGCCAGGATCCGCTATACGTCCATGTCCCTGCCCTACCACATCGGCAACGGCTGGTTCGGCGGCTTCCTGCCGGCGATCTCGTTCGCCCTCGTGGCGCTCACCGGCGACATGTACTACGGCCTGCGCTACCCGATCATCATCTCGCTCATGACGGTCGTGATCGGCTTCCTGTTCCTGCCGGAGACCAAGGACCGGCACGTGAAGTAGCGGCAACCGGACGGAGGTACACACGATGGACGATGCGGAGGGCAGGCGCGGCGTGCGCAGCGCCTGGAGCTGGTGGTACCTGCTGTTTCTCGTCCAGTTCGTCGCGGTGCTCTGGCCGCCGTTTTACAACAAGGTCGAGCCCACGCTGCTCGGCATGCCGTTCTTCTACTGGTACCAGCTCGCGTGCATAGTGGTTGCAGCGGTGATGACCGCGATCATCTACGTGATCACGGAGAAGTAGCGCCGCCATGCCGAACGTGAACTGGGTGGCACTCAGCGTTTTCGTGGTGCTGTTTGGTTTCATCACCTGGCTGGGCTTCGCCGCGGCCCATTGGCGCAAGGGGGATCTCGGCCAGCTGCATGAGTGGGGACTCGCCGGGCGGCGCTTCGGAACGCTCATCACCTGGTTCCTGGTGGGCGGCGATCTCTATACCGCCTACACCTTCATCGCGGTGCCGGCGCTCGCCTTCGGCGCGGGCGCGGTGGCCTTCTTCGCGGTGCCCTACACCATCGTGGTGTATCCGCTGCTGTTCCTGGTGTTTCCGCGGCTCTGGCAGGTCTGCCACAAGCACGGCTACATCACCGCCGGGGATTTCGTGCGCGGCCGCTACGGCAATCGCTGGCTGGCGCTCGCGATCACCGTCACCGGGATCGTGGCGACCATGCCATACATCGCGCTGCAGCTCGTAGGACTTCAGGTGGTGATCGGCGGACTCGGCATCTCCGGCAGCGGATGGGTTGCCGACCTGCCGCTCATCGTTGCGTTCCTGATCCTCGCGGCCTTCACCTATTCGAGCGGCCTGCGCGCGCCTGCCTCGATCGCGATCGTCAAGGACATCCTCATCTACATCACCGCCTTGGCCGCCGTGATCGCCATTCCCGTCCAGCTCGGCGGCTTCGGCAGGATCTTCGCGGCCGTGCCGCACGACAAACTGCTGCTGGCGGTGCCGGGACAGAACAGCACCGGCGCCTACGGCGCCTACGCGACGCTCGCGCTCGGCTCGGCGCTCGCGCTGCTGCTCTACCCGCATTCGCTGACCGCCATCTTCAGCGCCAGCAGCGGCCGGGCCATCCGCCGTAACGCCGCGCTCCTGCCGGGTTACTCGCTGATGCTCGGCCTGCTCGCCCTGGTCGGCTTCTTCGCGCTCGGCGCCGGCGTCGCCGGGCTCCCGGAGTTCGCCGCCGGCTTCAAGCAGTTCGGCAACAACTTCGCGGTGCCGGCGCTGTTCCTGCATAGCTTCCCGGACTGGTTCGTTGGCGTCGCCTTTGCGGCGATCGGCATCGGCGCGCTGGTGCCCGCGGCCATCATGTCGATCGCGGCGGCCAATCTCTACACCCGCAACATCCACTGCGAGTTCATCAACCGCAACCCGACGCCGCGGCAGGAAGCGCAGCTCGCCAAGTGGGTGTCACTGATCGTCAAGGCCGGCGCGCTGGTATTCATCCTGTTCGTGCCGACCAAGTATGCGATCTATCTGCAGCTGCTCGGCGGCATCTGGATCATCCAGACACTGCCCGCGATCGTGATCGGCGCCTACACGCGCTGGCTGAACGACTGGGCGCTGCTGGTCGGCTGGGCGGTGGGTACCTACGCCGGCACGGCGATGGCCATCTCCCAGGATCTGAAGCCCGCCTACCCGCTCAAGCTCGGCGACTGGAGCCTCCCGGGCTACACCGCCTTCTATACGCTGATCCTGAATCTGATCGTTGCCGCCGTTCTGACGCTGGTGCTGAATTGGCTGAGCGCCGGGAAGCCGGCGGCCGATGAGACCGTGGCGGCCGACTACCACGCCTGAGCCCCGGGGGCGGCGGAGCGGCCCGTACCGGGCGGCTCGCATACAGTCCGAGCCGGCGAGCGCGCGCCGTGCATGGCACGGCGCGGGATGGCGCGTTACTCCTGCCACCCCGGAGCCCGGATCGAGGAGGCGCGTAGCATGAGTGAGACTTCCACGCGTGAGCTGCTCGAGCGCACGGCGCAGCTCGCCGCCAGCTACCGCCAGTCCCTCGAGGAGCGGCCGGTGCGCTCGCTGCTCGACGCGGCGGCCTTGCTGCGCACGCTCGACGTCCCGTTGACGGACGCGGGCGAGAACCCGATGGAGGTCATCGCGGCGCTGGCGCGGATCGGGGCCGAAGGGAGCATCGCCAGCGCCGGCCCGCGCTACTTCGGTTTCGTGATCGGCGGCAGCACGCCGGCGGCGCTCGCCGCGGACTGGCTGGTGTCGGCCTGGGATCAGAACGGCGGCCTGCACGCCACCTCGCCCCTGGTGTCGGCCGTCGAGGAGGTCACCGCCGGCTGGCTGCGCGAGCTCGCGGGGCTCCCCGCCGGGATGACGGTCGGATTCGTCACCGGCTGTCAGATGGCGAGCTTCACAGGGCTCGCTGCCGCCCGGCATCGAGTGCTGCGCGATGCGGGCTGGGACGTCGAGGCGCACGGTCTGTTCGGTGCGCCGGCGATCGAAGTGCTGGTCGGGGACGAAGCGCACTACACCATCTTCCTGGCGCTGCGGTTGCTTGGCCTCGGCGGCAGCCGCCTCAGGCGGGTACCGGTCGACCCTCAGGGTCGCATGCGCGCCGATGCGCTCGCGACCATGCTCGCCTCCATCGAGGGACCCTGCATCGTCTGCGCGCAGGCCGGGAACGTGAATGGCGGCGCCTTCGATCCCCTCGAGGAGATCGCCGGCCTCACCCACCGGCACCGCGGCTGGCTCCACGTAGACGGCGCCTTCGGCCTGTGGGCGGCAGCGGCGCCGAGCCGCGCCCACCTGGTGCGCGGCGTCGAGCGCGCCGATTCGGTTGCTACCGACGGCCACAAATGGCTCAACGTGCCGTACGACTGCGGCATCGTCTTCTGCGCCGACGAGGCCGCGCACCGCGGCGCCATGTCGCTCGCGGCGCCGGCGCAATCCGCGCCCTATCTCGCGACCAGCGCGCGGCTGCGCGACCCGCA
>DASPSF010000025.1:0-16614 GCA_035624075.1 Steroidobacteraceae bacterium
CGGCGATCGTCGCGGCAGCGTTCACGCCGCAGCAGACCCTTCTCTTCCAGCCGGTCGAGGATGCGTGTCATCGATCCCGTGTCGTAATACATGTGGCGGCACAGGTCCGCCGCGGTGCGCGCGTTGCCGTCGACGAGGTGCTTGAGCACCGCGTACTGCATCGCGTTCAGCCCGAAGGGCGCGAGCTCGGCGTCGAGCCCGGCCAGCAGCGAGGCCCGCGCGCGCGCCATCAGGTAGCCGACGCTCAGTCCCCCTTCCGGGAGTTGCGCGGAGCCAAGCGGCTCGGCTTTCATGGTGGCTCGGCGACTCACGGGCGACCTGCTGGCGGCGGGTCAGCGCCGCACCTACAATTACTGCCGATAAGACTACTGCCTCGGCAATTATTTGTCGACTATACGAAAGAGGGAGAGGCCCGGGTGCTCAGCGGGAAGCGGATTTCCTCGCGTAACACTTTCTTCCAGAAGAGGGTTCTGCCTTATCTGCTCTTCGGGGTAATAGCCCTCGGCGTGGCGCTGCCCCTGTTGCTGACGAGGGGCAACGCCAACGCCCCGCCCTGGCCGGTGTTCGCCGCTCCCCTGGCGGTGGCGATAATCATCTACGTCGTCCTGAAGAAGCTGGTGTTCGACCTGGCGGACGAGGTATGGGATGAGGGTGATGCGCTGCGGGTGCGCTTCGGCGAGGACCAGGAGCGCATCCCGCTCGCCGAGATCATCAACCTGAGCTACTCGGGAATCACCAACCCGCCGCGGATCACGCTCACGCTGCGCACCGCCGGCCGCTTCGGCCGTGAGGTCAGCTTCTCGCCCCAGCAGAGCGTTCTCAGCCCCCTGTTCCGCCCGAATCCTCTCGTCAACGAGCTCATCGAGCGGGTGGATGCGGCGCGGCGCCGCTGAAGACGTCCGGACCGAATACCTGCGGCCCGGCCGCAGCCGCGTAGCCGAGAGGCTCGAGCCCGAAGATCGCCTCGACGGTCTTCAGGAGCGAGTAGTGGTTGTAGGGCACCGCCGACACGGTTCCCCCCTTCACGAACGGCGACAGCACCACCGCCCCCACGCGCCCGCCGCCCGGACCGTTGAAGCCGGGCGCATAACGCGCCCCCGGGAGCGGCTGCTCGCCGCAGCAGGCACCCGAGCCCTCGCGGCCAATCCCGTCGGCCTCGTCGAAGGTCACGATGAGCATGCCGTCGGCGCGGAACGCGGCGGAGCCGAGAATCAGCGGCACCCAATGCGTGAGGAAGGCGTTGATCGCCGTGAGCCCGCCCGCGCGCCCGTCGACGCACTTGGGATCGTGGCCGTCACTGCAGAGGTTGGGCGTGATGAAGACGAAGTTCGGAGTCGTCGCGGCGCTCGCGAGGTCCTCAGGCAGACGGTCGAGATTCACCACGTGCGCATCGCAGCGCGCCGCATCATCGATGATGGTGTGGAACCAGACGAACGGATTGTGCTTGGCGGCGTACTGGTCGCCGCGCCGGGCGACACTGGTCGGATCGGCCGCACCGAGCGGCACGTGGCCGCAGGTGGCGGGCTCGCGCTGCGGATCGTTGCCCATGTCCTCCATGTAGCCCTTCCAGCTCAAGGCCGCGGCCTCGAGCTGATCCGGCAGCGTCCTGACGATCGGCGGGTACACGCAGCCGGCGCCGAGCGCCTGGCCGTCGGCATTCAACTGAGGCGCCGTGAGCCGGAAATCGCTGTAGGTCGGGCAGTCGAGCTGCGTCTCGTGGTTTGGTGCCTGCCCGCTGATCATCGCCAGATAGTTGTCGAGGCTCGCGTGGCCGATCGCGTGGTATTGCGTGAGCAGCGCCCCCTGCGCCGGCAGCGTGTGCGCCAGGTACGGGGCGCCCGAGTTCGCAGCGAAGGTATGCGAGTAGCTCTTGTTCTCGAGCACCAGCACGAACACGTGCCTTATCGGCGGGAGCTCGGGCGCCGCGGCGGCGGGTTGCGCGAAAGCGCCGAGGACACCGAGGAGCGGGAAAAGTGCGCGCAGGGACATTCAGCCTCCGGATGAATGAGAAGGAACGGATACGGCCGCGTGCGGCGGGACGAGCCGCATCGCCCGGCGAAACAGCGCTCCGCATGCCAGCGTGAGCAGCGCCGCCGTCAGGAATGCGGCTCCCGGAAAATGCACCGCGGCGTCTTGCCGGGAAAAATAACCGAAAATCTGCGTCATCAGCGGGGGGCCGAAGATCGAGCTGAGACTATAGAGGCTCGCGACCGCCCCCTGCAGCTCGCCCTGCGCGTTGGCGGGAATCTGCCGCGAAGCGAGCGCGTTCATCGAGGGATAGGTCATGGCAAACACCGCCGTGCTGAGCGAGACCACATACATCATCCAGCCGGCCGGCACGAGCGCGTAGCCGAGATAGGCGATTGCCGCTGCCACCATGCCGGCGGCCGCCGCGGGCCGCTCGCCGCCCAGCCAGGGAATCAGCACGCGGGTGAGCATGCCCTGGGCGAGCGCCATGACCGTGCCGACGAAGGCGAGCGAGTAACCGACCTCGGCGCTGGTCCAATGGAACTTCGAGATCGTGTAGAAAGCCCAGGTGCTCGGGAGCACCTGGTGGCCGAGCTGCCAGAGGAACAGGGCGCCGAGCAGCCAGGTGACGGCCGGGTATTTGCGGATCTGCCGCAGCGTCCCGAGCGGATTCGCGCGCCGCCATTCGAACGCGCGCCGTGAGCCTTGCGGCAGCGACTCCGGCAGCGCGGCGAGACCCAGGGTACCGTTGGCGAGCGCGATCACGCCGGCGGTGAAGAACGGGGCGCGGGGACCCAAGCCCCCGAGCAGTCCGCCGATGGCGGGACCGAGGATGAAGCCGAGACCGAAGGCGGCGCCCATGAGAGCAAAGTTCTGGGCGCGCTTCTCCGGCGGGCTGATGTCCGCGACGTAGGCGTACGCGGGCGTGAACGAGGCGCCGGCGATCCCGGCGATCGCACGCCCCACGAACAGCCAGCCGATCGCCGGCGCGAAACCCATGATGAGGTAGTCGATCCCGAGGGCGAACAGGGCAAACAGCAGCACCGGACGGCGGCCGAAGCGATCGCTCAGGTTTCCGAGCACTGGCGCGCAGAAAAACTGCAGCAACGCGTACACGAACGCGAGCCAGCCGCCGTACGCGGCCGCGCGGTCCACCGTGACGCCGGTCAGCTCCATGATGAGCCGCGGCAGCACCGGCAGAATGATGCCGAATCCGATCGAGTCCACCAGCACGGCGATGAAGATGAAGACGAAGGCGGCGCGGCCGGCCGGTCGCGAGCTCATGGGGACTTTCGCGCCACGCGGCCGCGCAGCCAGTAGACCGGCAGCCCGGCGGCGATGATGAGCAGCGTCACCCCGGTGTTGGCCGGGTCGGTCACGAGCGCGTTCGCCACCATACCGGCCGAGGCCAGCAGGAACAGCGCCGGCACGACCGGATAGCCCCAGACGCGGTAGGGACGCGGCAGCTCGGGCCGCCGCCGCCGCAGTACGAACACCGCCGCGACGGTGAGCGCGTAGAAGGGCCAGATGCCTAAGATGAACTTGTCCGCGAGCTGCGCGAAGTCGTTCGCGAGCACGTACACCACGCCGAGTGCGCTGCAGATCACGATCGCCACCGAGGGCGTCTCGAAACGCGGTGAGACGCGCGCGACCGCACGGAACAGCAGGCCCCGATCGCCCATCGCGTAGAAGATCCGCGCCCCCACCATCATCGAGGCGTTGAGGCCGCTGAAGGTCGCGAGCATCACCAGCCCCGCGATCAGGCCTGTGCCGATGCCGGCGAGCAGCGGGATGCGGGTCGCCACCGTGGTGGCAATCAGTGTCGAGCTCGCCATCTCCGTGAGCGGCAGCACGTAGATGAAGGCGAGATTCACCAGCAGGTAGACGAGCGCGACCGACGCGCAGCCGGCGATCAGGGCGCGCGGCAGGGTCTTCTGCGGATCACTGATCTCGCCGCCGATCATCGCCACGTCGGCCCAGCCGTCGTAGGTCCACATGACCGGGACCAGCGCGGTGGCAAGGAGCGACAGCGACACGGCCCCGCTCCACAGCGGCGTGAAATGCGCGGCCGTTGCGCCGCGCGCGCTCAAGGCGAGCAGTCCGAGCGCCAGCACCGCGCCATATTTGGCGTAGGTCGTGAGGCTCAGCACCGCCGCGGCGCGCCGCACGCCCACGTAGTTGAGCAGTCCCACCACGACGATCGTGAGCGCCGCGACCTCGCGCACCTCGGCGGCGGTGAGTGGCAGAAAATAGCCCAGGTACTCCGCAAAGATGGTGGCGATGGCGCCGAGCGCCGCGGCCCGCACCACGGTGAGCTCGGCCCAGCCGAACAGGAACGCCGGCACGGGACCAAAGGCTTCGAGGATGTAGGCAAACATGCCGCCCGAGCGCGGCAGTGAGGCGGCGAGCTCGGCGAAGGTGAGTGCCCCGCACAGCGCCATCACGCCGCCGAGCACCCAGCAGAGGATCACCGATCCCGGATCATGCAGGAGGCCGGCGACCGTGGCGGGGACGCGGAAGATGCCGCTGCCGATCGTGATACCGATCGATACCGCGACGGCATCGAGCAGCCCCACCGAGCGCGGCATGCGCTCGCCCCATGCATCGGCCATCGCGAGACCCCTTCGGTGTTGCCGAGGTCCCGCGAGTCTAGTGCATGGGCGCCGCCGCCCGCGCGGAAAGCGCGCTCAGCGCTCGGGGTCGGCCTGGTCCTGCTGCGCGACCGCCGACTGCAGGTCGACGGATGAGGCGACGACGTTCTTGATGTCGCGGCACTGCCCGAGAGTGGCGCCGCGGTAGTTGTCGACGGGGAAGTACTTGACCTGCCAGGTAGCGAAGCCCCACACATCGAGGCCGGCCTTGAGGTACTTGTCGGCGCGCTCGGCGGCCTCGCAGTCGTACTGCGAGCGATGCACGTGCTGCTGCAGCTCGCGCAGCAGCTCGTTGCGCGCCCGCGCCTCGGACTGCTGGACCAGCGTCTCCTTGAGGCTCACGGCGGCGGCGCTGCGATGCGGCTTGTGCTGCACCTTGAACTCCGGATCCGCGTACGGGTCCGGTAACGCGACGGCCGGCTCGTCCACCGGCTCGGTCGCAGGTGCAGGTGTGAGCGATGCGGCGCGCACCGGCGGCACGCTCGGCTCGGCGGCCGCCACGGACGCAGTATCGAACAGTTTGGCTTCCACGTTGCCTGCGGATTTCGCCGCCAGGTAGTCACTCACCGCCCAGACGCCCAGCGTGACCAGCGCCACGCTCACTCCGACCGGGGCCGCATAGCGGATCAGGGCGCCGAGCACGGTTGGCGCCGGAGTGGCGCGCACCGCGCGCACCCGCGCCAGCAGATCGCCCTGCCGCAGCCAGCCGGTGAGGCGCCCCAGGCCGTACAACAGCCCCTGGGCGACCAGAAAGCCACAGGCCGTTCCAATGACCAGTTGAGTCATGCTCATACGGAGATTTTGCGCGACGGCGCCGGCTCCCGGAGCCGCCATAGCTGCTATCTGTGAGCGGGGTCACGCGGCGGGCCGCGGGAGCGTGCGCAGCGCACACGGCGGGGCGGCACGCGGCCCCCGGATAATCGGCAACCATGCAGGTGCGTCCCATTCTATTCAGCGTGCTGGCCGCAGCGGGGCTGTGGCAGGCCGTCAACCGGTGGCAGCTGCGGCCGGTGCACCCGCCCGACGGTCCGATCGCCCCGGCAGACCCGCTGCAGACGGATCTCGAGGGGACGCCGGCGGTCACCCAGCTGGGTCGCTGGCAGCTCACGCCCCGGGCGCGCTACGACATCACGGCCCGGATACTCAGCCGCGAGGACTATCACCTCGATGCGCTCTCCGATCTCATTCCGGAGGATCTGGCCCTCGGCTGGGGACCCATGTCGGATAACCGCGTCTTGAGTGCCTTCAAGATCACGCAGGGCGCGCGCTTCTATTCCTGGATGCCGAAGCAGCACGACCTGCCCATCCCGCGCCAGGCCGTGATCGAGCACAGTGCCAACACCCACGTGATTCCCGCGGATTCAGCGACGCGCCAGCAACTCGCGCGTTTGCGCGTCGGCCAGGTCGTGCACCTGACGGGTTTTCTGGTCGACGGCGTGCGGGATGACGGCGCATACATCCATACCTCGCTCACGCGCAGCGACACCGGACCCGGCGCATGCGAGGTGATGCTGGTGGAGCAGGCGGACCCGGAGTGAGCGAACGGCGGGTGACGGCCGCCCGACGGCGCATTCCCGGCCGAAGTGTGCTGCGGTTCTCAAACCGCCGCCCCCGAGCCAGTTTCGCGACATAGTTCGCGCCGCTCTGTACTCCGCGCGCTAGAGTCATCCGCTGATCCTTCCAGGGCGGTGCCACTTCGGGCCCGCCGCAGCTGGAGTCATAATTATGTGGAGTTCGGATCGTAAGGCCTTCGCGCCCATCGCCTTGCTGGCCCTCGCCAGCCTTGCCGGTATCACCCCGGTCGCTGCGCGGAGCGAGGCTCCGCGAGAGAGACATGAGCGGCCCTCCGAGGGACCGCGGCAAGGCGTGCACCACCAGACCGCGCGCCAGAGCCACCGTACTCCGGCGCGCGCGCAACCTTCCCATGCCATCGCAAACCGGCCGGCTTCCACCGTGCGCGAGCACCCGGTCGCAAACTATCACCCCAGTGCCAGCGTTGGCGTCGCGCATGAGACACGTGCCGCCAGCAGTGGCCGGGTTACGCAGGTGTCCCACGGCTTCGGCGCGGGTCAGGTGCGCGTCACTCGTTACGGCAACTCCGCGAGCGGCACGGTCGAGCGCACCGTCCGCCCGGGTTTCGTGAGCCGCACGTTCGTCAGCGGCGGACATGTCATGTACGCGCATGTCTACCAGAGCCACGTCTGGCATCAATTCGGCAGAAGCTTTGCCTATGAGGCGTTCGTGCCAGGGGTACGGTTCCCGGCGGCCTACTATGGCTGGGCGCTCGCCCCCTGGCCGCGCCCAGTCGTCTACGGCTGGGGGTGGCGGGTGCAGCCGTGGTATCCGGTATATGGCGTCCTCTTCACGCCCTATCCGGTGTACACGAGCCCGGATCTGTGGATGACCGACTACATCCTCGCTCAGAGCATGCAAGCGGCCTATCAGGCGCAGAATCCCGCACCACCGCCCGTGCCCTCCCCGGAATGGACTCCGGCGCCGACGCCGCCGGAGCCAGCACCGGACCCGAGCTTGCCCGCGCCTGCGCCACAACCCGGCGATTTGCCCCCCGCTCCGCCGCCGAGCGATGCATCGCCCGCGCCGCAGTCCAACGGCGAGCCGGCCACGCCGCAGCCGAACGCCACGCCGATCGCGCCATCCGCGCTGCCGCCGGCCATCACGCCGCAAATCAAGGCGCAGCTCGACGCTCAGATCAAAGTTCAGCTTCGGGAGCAGCAGGCCGCGGTCGCGACACCCGCGACTCTCACGGCTCAGAGCACGCCGGCGGCGCTCAGACCCAACCACGTGTTCTTCGAGGTCGTACAGCCGCTCGACGTTCCGACCGCGCACGGTCACTGCTCGTTGAGCGCCAACGATTACATCAAGCGCACCGGCGAAATGAGCAGCGACGACTGGATGATCCCGGTCGTGGTGGAGCTGAGCCGGCCGTCCGATTGCCCCGAGGGTGTGGCGACGCGTATCGGGCTCAACGACCTCAATGCCATGGAGAACGAGCAGGAAGCCCAGGTGCTAGAGGCGATGCGAGCCGCTTCCAAGGGCATGGGGCCGAACGGACCCCCGAGCGGGGCGCAGCCGACCTTGATTGTCGACGGCAACGCAACCCCGGATCCGACGGCGCTCGACGCATTCCGACAGGTGCAGTGAGCGTGCGAGAGGCCGCTGACGCGCCGGCGAGTCTTCGGCTTCGTCCATGATCGGCGAGGTCATCGACCACTATCGCGTCCTGGAGCTCGTCGGCCGCGGCGCCATGGGCGTTGTGTACAAGGCGCTCGACGTAAATCTCGACCGGCAGGTCGCGGTCAAGGTGATGAGCGTCGAGGCCCGCAACGACCCCGACTTCGTCGAGCGCTTCCGTCAGGAGGCGCGCATGCAGGGCGCGCTCAATCACCCGAACGTCGCGCTGCTGTTCGACTACTTCATCCACGACGGCACACCGGTCGCGGTAATGGAGTTCATCGACGGCGAGAGCCTCGAGCAGTTGATCCGCCGGCGCGGGCCGGTCCCGACGCACGAGGCCATGCCGATCTTCAAACAGGCGCTGCGCGGAGTCGCGGCGGCGCATCGCGCCGGCATCATCCATCGCGATCTCAAGCCGAGCAACCTGATGGTCACCAGGGACGACATCGTCAAGGTGATGGATTTCGGCATTGCCAAGCGACAGGGCGTGACGGGGGCGACCAAGGTCAGCAGCACCAGCATCGGCAGCCCGCTCTACATGGCGCCCGAGCAGATTCTCGGGCGCCCCGTCGATGCCCGCACCGACATTTACGCCCTTGGAATCACGCTCTATGAGCTCCTGAGCGCACAGCGGCCGTTCAATACCCGCGGCAAGGCCGAGTACCTGGTCCTCGACGCCCATGTGAACGACGCGCCGGAGCCGCCGACGGTCTACCGTTACGGAATTCCGCAGCCGGTCGTGGATGCGGTGATGCGCTCACTCGCCAAGGACCCCGACGCGCGCTTCCAGAGCGCGGATGAGTTCATGGCCGCGCTGCCGGATCTGCCCGCTCCCACCGTGGCCGCTGCGGCGGGCGCAAACGGGACGGTTTCGTTGCCCACGAAGGAGCGCACCGGCACGGTGGCGATCCCGCGGAAGGAGTCGACCGGCACGCTGGTGCTGCCGCCGAGAGAGTCGGCCGGCACGACGGCGGTGCCGCGCCAGGGCCCAACCGGCACAGTCGCGCTGCCCCGAGTGGGCCCGACAGGCACATTGGCGATAGCGCGCGCGGCTCCGGGAGCCACCGTGGCGATTGAGTACTCGCCGCCTTCCGAGCCCGGCGGGACGACGAGGACGGAGTATCCGCCGACGAAGCGCATCGACCCACCGGGCTCGGTGGAGTTCGACTTCTCGGCCGGAACGGTGTGGCAACAGCTGCATCCGCCACCGCCGAGCGCCGCGGTCTCGCCGCCCGCGGCCACGGACATTGCATCTGCCGAGATCCGGGTCGCCCCGCGGCCGGCCCACCCGCTGCGTTTCGCGGCGGTGCTCGCCGCGATACTCGTGCTCGGTGCTCTCATCACCCAGGGACAGCGGCTGCGAGCGATGCGACCGGCCCCCCGGCCCGCATCGGCCGGCCCGACCCTGACACAGTCACAGGCGGCGACAGTCGTGCAGTCGCCGGCTTCCACTGAGCCTGCGGCGCCCCCACCTTCAATCCCGAGCCCGCAGCCCGACCCGTTAGCAGCGCCGCCGGCAGAGGTAGCCGCCGCTGCAGACCAGCCGACGGCCACACTCCCCGCACCGACACCAGCGCCCGCGCGTGCGGATCTGGCCGGCACCTGGCGGGGCGCATACGTCGATGCTTCGGGCAAACAGCTGCTGCGCGTCGTGAGTCTCAGCATCAGCCGCGTGCACGATGACGGCGGCATCGAGGGCACGCTGCAATACGAAGCGGCATCGGGAGAGGGCGAGTGCAAGCTCTACCCGCGTGGCAGCAGCTACTCGGCCGGCGAGCAGCGGCTGCAGCTGAGTCCCCAGAGCTGCAGCCCGCACTACCCCAAGGAGCTTGGCGTGCCGCTCGATTTCGACCGGGTAAACCCGAGGGCTAACACGCTCAAGAACGGTCGCATCGAAGCGCCCACCGGCCAGGTGATCAAAGTCAGGCTGCAGCGAGTCAGCGGGGCCTAGACCCGTCTTCGCCGCCGCACACGAGCCTTACGATCTGGTGGTGTCAGAGCCATCCAACGTTCCCGTTCGATGAGCTGCTGGCGCTGGCGCGGGCCGGCGGCCGGGTAGCGTTCGCGGCGAATTAACATTCCGGGCGTAAGATGCAGGCCCGCTCAGCAACCTGCAGGAACCGCCATGACGTTGGACCGACGATCAGCCTGGGTCGCTGCCATCGTATTCCTCGTCCCTGCGGCTCTGTTCGCCGGGCAGCCGCACAGCCTCATTCTGTTCGTCCCGGATGGCCTGCGGGCCGGAATCGTCGATGCGCAGACCGCGCCGACCATGGCGCGTCTGCGGGATGAGGGCGTCAACTTCGTCAACAGCCACTCGCTCTTTCCGACCTTTACAACCGCCAATGCCTCAGCGCTTGCCACCGGGCATGCGCTCGGCGATACGGGCGACTTCAGCAACGTGATCTACACGGGTTTCCCGGTGCAGGCAGCGGGCGGGTCGGTAACGCCGTTCCTCGAGAACGATGCGATCTTCCGCGAGATCGATCAGCATTTCGCCGGCAATTACCTGCACGAGGAATCGATCGTTGCGGTGGCGCGGGCCGGGCAGCAGCGGATGTCAACCGCGCTGCTCGGCAAGCCGGGACCCGCGGCGATTTTCGACCTCAAAGCGATCGACGGCAGTGGCACGTTGATCGTGGACGACAGCACCGGTCACCCAGGCGGCGTTCCGCTCTCGCCGGAATGGCAGAAGGCGATCCAGGACGCCAACCTGAGCCTCGTCACCCCGGACCGCGGCGACAACGGCAACCCCGGTAACAGCCGGGATCCCGGAACCTGGGTGCCGGGTTACGCCCAGCAGCAGTACTTCCTCGAGATCACGACCAAGGTCATCCTGCCGCGCTTCAAGGCGGCCGGACGGCCCTTCATGCTGGTCTACTGGTCGCGAGACCCGGACGGCACACAGCACACCCAGGGCGACAGCTTTGATGCGCTGCGGCCGGGTATCAACGGCCCGACTTCCCTCTCGGCCATTCGCGCCGCAGACGCCGCGCTGGCCTCGATCGAGCAGGCTCTGAAGTCGCTCGGCCTTGCCGAGAGCACCAACATCATCGTGGCGGCGGATCACGGTTTCTCCACCATCTCCAAGGAGAGTCAGAGCAGCGGCGCGGCGCGCGCGGCTTATCCGGACGTCATCGCCAGCGAGTTGCCGGTCGGGTTTCTCGCCATCGATCTCGCATCTGCCTTGCACCAGGAGGATGCGAAGATTCAGTTGTTCGACCCGGAATCCAACAACGCTCCGAAGGATTGGACCCGCGGTGAACACCCCAAGCGGGGCAACGCTCTCATCGGCGCTGACCCGTCGTCCCCGCAGGTGATCATCGCCGCCAACGGGGGCTCCGACCTCATCTATATCCCGGCGAGCCTTGCAAAGCAGGACGCCCGGCATCTTGCCGAGAAGCTCGTCGCCACTCTCATCGAGCAGGATTACGTGAGCGGCCTGTTCGTCGACCAGAGACGCTTCGGCGAAATTGCCGGCGCCCTGGGTCTGGGCGACATCGGCCTGGACGGCAAGGCGGTCCTGCCAAAACCGAGCATCGTGGTGAGCTTTCGTTCCTTCGCCACCGGCTGCGGCCGGCCCGAGCTGTGCGCGGCGGAGGTCGCCGATACCTACCTGCAGCAGGGGCAGGGGATGCATGGAAGCCTGAGTCGCGCCGATACCTGGAATTTCATGGCGGCGCGCGGCCCCGATTTCCGCGATCACTACCTCGACCTGCTGCCGGCGAGCAATGCCGACATCGGCAGAACGATCGCACATATTCTTCAGCTGGATTCGGAACTCAAGCCACAGGGCGCTCTCGAAGGCCGCATCCTTTCCGAGACGCTCGCCGCTGACGACAGCACGGAAACCCACTCGCTGTTTGCCACGCGTCGAGTGATCACCTCGAAGGCTGGGCCCGGGGGAGCGGTCACGCTTCTCGAGCTGCAGCAGGTGGGCAAGACCGTATACCTGGACGCAGGCGGCTTCCCCGGGCGCACCGTCGGCTTGGAATGAGTGTCGGCTGTCGATCGGCTACGACTTCGCTGCCCAGAACTGCTCCATCATTTTGCGCGCCGCGGCGTCGGGCAGCCCGCCATGGCCCGCCGCCTGGTTGTCCTCGAGATGTTCGAGCTTGCTCGAGCCGGGTATCGCGCAGGTGATCGCGGGGTGAGACACGACGTATTTCAGGAAGAACTGACTCCAGCTCGCGATGCCGAAGTCCGCCGCCCACGGGGGCAGTGCGCGATCGCCGGCCTGCGAAATGAGCAGGTTCCGCCCGCCGCCGAGCGGCACGGCGGCCATGACCGCGATCTTGCGCTCGGCGGCGAGCGGCAGCACCTCTGCCTCGGCGGTGCGATCGCCGAGCGAGTAGTTCACCTGCAGGAAGTCAATCGGGTATTTGCGCATGTACTCGAGCAATCGGGGGTATTCCGGTGCGCGGATCGAGGTGATGCCGATGTAGCGCACGCGGCCCTGCTTCTTCAGGTCCGCCAACAGAGGCATCATCGGCTCGACGCTGTCGACAAAATGGATAAACAGCAGGTCCACTTTCTGCAGCCGCTGCACGGAGCGCTGGAAGCTCTCGATCCCGCCGACATCGGCTGGAGACCCCGCCTTACCGCCGCCCGGCGCATTCAGCTTGGTGGCAATGAACATCTTCTGCGTGAGTCCGAGCTCGGCGAGCGCCTTACCGATCTGCACCTCGCTGTCGCCGTACAGCGCGGCGGTATCGATGACCGTGCCTCCCAGCTCATGCATGCGCTTGAGAATGCTGCGCACGTCGTCGTAGGGCGCACGGCCGAAGCGGTTGGTGCCGATGCCCATGACCGGCATCTTCTCCCCACTCGATGGGATCGCCTTGCGGATCAGCGGCGCCTGGCTTTCTGCGGCGCGCAGCGAAGCCGGCAGTGCGGCGACAAGACCGGCTAACAGCCCAGCTTGAACGACTCCCCGGCGCGACAGCGGGAACTCGGATTCGATCGACATGTGCAGTCTCCTAGTCGTGGCGTCTGCAGAGACACCGCCAAGTATGAGCGCATCGGAGCGGATCGCCGAGTTACACAATGTTACGGGTTGCGCACAGTCCCGCGCATGAGGGCCGTGCGGCCCGTTACCATCCGGTTCGCCAGAAGACTGTGATCCCTTACCGGTGGCACTCCACATCCTGCTGCAACCGCGCCTTTGCTGTGACAGTTTCTGACCGTACTTCACAGTTGCTCAGCTCGAGCTCAATCAGCATGCCCCGGTCATTGACACCCGTTCGTCCGCGTGCCGCCACTCACGAGAGGTTTGCATCGCCACGGTCGGGCCCGCACCGGCGGACCCATGCGAACGGCTTGCCTTGCGATCGCCTCCCTCGTGCTCGCGGGCCTGGGTCCGCGCGCGCAAGCCGAAGAGCTGGCCGCGTACAAGGGAGCCACCGACACCGACGATCACACCTCTGGTTCTTATTCGTGGCAGCTGGAGTACCGGCAGCTCCTCACTCCTTTCTTCAACGCGTCCTTCACCTACTTAAACGAGGGTCATCTGCCCGGGCATCATCGCGATGGCGTCTCGGTGCAGGCGTGGGCGGTGACGCCGCGGTGGCACAATCGGGTTGACTTCGCGCTCGGGATCGGGCCGTACTTTTACTCCGACACTCAGGCGGAAGACTCGACTACCGGCTTCCGCGATTACCACAGTGTCGGGGAGATTCTCACCGGGTCGCTGACTTACCGCTGGGAGAACGGCTGGTTCGCGCGCCTCAATCTCAGCGAAATTCATACCCCCGGAGACGCGAGCACCCACACGCTGGTGCTCGGGGCCGGTTATGCGCTCGATCGCCTCGCCGAGTCGCTCAGCGCGTCGATCGATCACGGCGTCACGCCCTTCTCGGGGTCAGAGTTGGGATGGTTTATGGGGCAGACGATCGACAACAGCCTGAGCTCCCCCCGATCGGGCAATCTGGGTATCGAGTTCCGCCAGGGTGTTGCCTCCGATTTCGAGCTGTCGGCCGCCTGGTTGAACGAGGCGGACGCGAGCGGTCAGCGCGACGGTGTCATCGGTGAGGCCTGGGTCGTAGACCCGTTGGCCAATGGCGCCGTCACTCTTGGCGTGGGCGCGGGCGCATACATCTCGATCACGCAACGCGAGGCCGTCAACGGTCGAACGGCAGCCCCCGTGGAGGGGGTTGTTTCCATGACGGCAAGCTGGCGATTTGCCAAGCCGCTGGTGGCCCGCATCACCTGGACTCGGGACGTGACCGCCGATGACCTGGACCGCGACATCATCACCATCGGCCTGAGCTGGCGTTGGGAGTAGGCGGAAAGAACGGGGCGCGAGTCTCGGCCCTCTGACGCCCGACGAGCGGCGGATCAACAAGTTAGTTTTCCCTGACCGGCGCGTGCGTCCGCGCGACCACAGGGTGAGTTCCGCGAGAATTTCACCTCAGGGCGTGACGCTCTCTCGCGACAGATGTTCGGTTGGACCAGGACTGCGAACCATCAAGACAGGAACCGGGCTGTGACGCAGGATGTACTCGGCATCACTGCCCATCAGCATTCTGCGAACACCGCGCCGGCCATGTGTGCCGCAGACAATCACGTCCGCAGGCCAGGAAGCGGCCTCCTCGATTACGCATTCGCCGGCCGCCGTTCCCATCGCGTCGACCAAGCGGCTATCGACCGCCACCCCCACCGCGCGTACCGCGTCCAGTGAGTCGTTGAGGATGGACTCGCCGTCGCTTTGCAGCCGTTCGACGAGCTCCTGGACTGCGGGTGCGGTGACCTCCAACGAGAGCCAGGGCAGCCTGTCGATGACATGGACGAGACGTATGGCCGCATCAAGGCTTCTCGCCAGCGCGATCGCCTCACGGAGACCCCGGCGTCCCGCCTCACTGCCATCCACCGGAACCAGCATGCGCTTATACATTGCTCGCCTCGCTCCAAAGCGCCTATGACGAATGGCTACATACGCCCCCAGTCGGCGTGCGCAATACGGATAGTACGCAGGCCTGACGATCGAAGGGTGCGCTTTCGATACGTCAATACAGGCGCGAAGTGCGGCGGTCTTCTCGTTGTCCTTCCTGATTTGAGGGTGCCAGTTTATTCCGGAGACATGGGTGACACTTTTCGGCATTTGCGGAGGGGACGCAGATGCCGTGGCGGGAGTGTCACAAGATGGACGAGCGGCTCAAGTTTGTGGCCCGTCGGCTGGACGGGGAGAAGATGGCAGTGCTGTGCCGGGAGTTCGGGATCTCCCGCAAGACCGGCTATAAGATCTTCAGCTGCTACAAGGACTGTGGGCTGGACGGGCTGACGGATCGCTCCCGGCGACCCTACCGCCATGCCCGCCAACTCCCCTTCCAGATCGAGAAGGCCATCATCCAGCTCAAGTCCGAGCATCCCAGCTGGGGGGCTCCCAAGATACGGGAACGCCTGCGCCGGCAGCACTCCGAAGTGCACTGCCCGGCAATTAGTACCGTGCATGCGATCCTGGATCGGCATGGCCTGGTCAGGCGTCGCCGACGACGGCTTTACAAGGCTGAGGGGACTGCTCTCTCGCGCCCTCACTCGCCGAACGATCTGTGGTGCGCCGATTACAAGGGCGAGTTCATGCTCGCCGATCGACGCTACTGCTATCCGCTGACCATCTCCGACTTCGCCAGTCGCTACCTGATCAGCTGTGAGGCGCTCGCCAACACGAAGGCGATGTATGCCTTTACCGTATTTGAGCGCGCTTTCAAGGACTTCGGCTTACCTAGAGCGATTCGCACCGATAACGGGGCTCCCTTTGCCAGCGCCAACTCGCTCTTTGGCCTCACACGCCTCTCGGTCTGGTGGCTGCGGCTCGGGATCGACATCGAACGCATCAGGCCCGGCCATCCTCAGCAGAACGGCCGCCACGAGCGCATGCACCTGACGCTCAAGCAGGATGCGACCAAGCCCGCCTCCGCGAACTTCCTGCAGCAGCAGGCGCGCTTCGATCAGTTCATCGCCACCTTCAACCAAGAGCGGCCTCACGAGGCCCTCAACATGCGCTACCCGGCCGAGCTCTACTCGCCTTCACCCAGGCCCTACAGCGGCTTACCGGATCTCGAGTATCCCTTCCACGACCGCACCATCACGGTCACGCGCTGTGGCAGGATCTGCATGGGGCCCTTGAAGATCAACCTCAGCCAGGCCTTCGCCGGTCAGAAGGTCGGAGTGAAACAGGTCGAAGAGAAGATCTGGCTGGTGAGCTTTATGCGCTATGACTTAGGCTTCTTCGACGACGAGACATGTCGCATCGAGAGCGCGGCTAACCCCTTCGCCGCGAAACTGTTACCCATGTCTCCGGTATAAAACGCCACCCATCCAACCGGAATGGACACGTGTGATTTGGCGCGCCCGGAGAGATTCGGACTCCCGACCCCCTGGTTCGTAGGGTGGCGCTCAATTGTCCGCCGCCGAGTGCTGAATATTTTGCCCGGCAATCCCGACGTAAACTGCTGATTGGCCTACAAGCCGCCCGACAATTTTCAGCAGCACTACCGCTGCGGCGAAAAGTGACGCGATCACTGCTGTGGCCCCTCCCCGGATCACCGGACGGGCCGAGGAAGCTACCCTATTCGGCTGCAGCTACTTCTCGAGCCTGCTCGGACTCTTTCTCCGGCAGCAGTTGGACTACGTCGAGGATGATGTCACTGCGCTTTGACGAAATTGGACTCGTCGAGCGCCTCGGTGTTGTCGGCCAGGCTGCCGACGGCCTGCGCGAGCTTGCTCGCGAGCTTACCGCGCGGCTTCTTGGCCGCGGCGCTCTTGCGGGCGACGGCCGCGACGGTGACGGCCGCGTGGCCGG
>DASPSF010000059.1:0-35606 GCA_035624075.1 Steroidobacteraceae bacterium
CGCGCTATCCCGAGTGCTACCGGGACGAGACCCGCGAGCTGTTTCGCTCCGGCAGCGATCCCTTCGCCCTGCCGGGGCTGCATCTGACGCGCGAGACCTCCGAGTCGGTCGCGCTCAACCGGATCACCGGCGGTGCCGTCATCATCGCCGGATCGGGCATGTGCAGCGGCGGCCGCGTGCGTCACCATCTCAGGCACAACCTCGGCCGCCACAACTGCGCCGTCATCTTCGTGGGCTACGCGGGGCGCGGCACGTTGGCCCGACGCATTATCGACGGCGCCGAGAGCGTCGAGCTCTTCGGCGAGCAGATTGCGGTGCAGGCACGGATTCACACCATCAACGGCTTCTCGGCGCACGCCGACCAGGCGGAGCTGTTGCGCTGGCACGGCGCGACGCGCGCGGCGCGTACCTGGCTGGTACACGGGGATCCGGAGGTGATGGGGCAACTGGCCGCACATCTGCAAGGAACCGCGGTCGAGATGCCAGTCCTGCACCAGCAGTACGGGCTATGAGGCCGCGGTAGCGCCGTCAGGCGGCGGAGCTCACCTGGGCGCGTGCATCCGCAGCGGCTGGCGTCGCCGGCGCGGGCGCGCCCGGCGCTGCCAGGATGGCCGTCAGCGTGGCGCGGTCCACGGTCTCGTGGCGCAACAGCTCCTGCGCGAGCGCCTCGAGCGCGCTCCGGCGTGCGCCGAGCGTCACGCGCACGCGCTCGAGCGCGGCCGTGAGCAGCTTGTGCACCTCTGCATCGATGAGCTCGGCGGTGCGCTCGCTGTACTCGGGGCGCGCGGCGGGTAGGGATTCCGGCAGGTAGAGCGCCGGGCGTGCGGGCTCGAAGGTCGCCGGCCCGAGCGCTTCGCTCATTCCATAGCGCGTGACCATCTGACGCGCCATATCTGTGGCCCGCTGCAGGTCGTTCTGCGCACCCGTTGAGAGCTCCTGGAAGACGAGCTGCTCGGCGGCACGGCCGCCGAGCAGCACATCGAGCCTGTCGAGCAGCTCGCCCTGCTTGAGCAGGTAGCGGTCCTCCGTGGGCTGCTGCTGGGTATAGCCGAGCGCTCCGATGCCGCGCGGAATAATCGATACCTTCGCGACCCTGTCGGCGGTCGCACGCGACTCGGCGACGAGCGCGTGACCCGCCTCGTGGTAGGCGACCGTCTCGCGCTCCTGCGCCGTCATCACCCGGCTCTTTTTCTCCAGACCCGTGATGGCGCGATCGATGGCCTCATCGAAATCGCTCATCTCGACGGCCGGCTTGTTGGTGCGCGCGGCATGCAGCGCGGCCTCGTTGACGATATTGGCGAGATCCGCGCCCGCCAGCCCCGCGGTCTTGCCCGCCACCGCCTTGAGATCCACGTCGCCGCCGAGCACCAGACGCCTGGCGTGCACCCGCAGGATCTGCTCGCGTCCGTTGATGTCCGGCCGGTCGAGAGCGATCTGACGGTCGAAGCGCCCCGGGCGCAGCAGGGCGGGATCGAGGATCTCGGGGCGATTGGTCGCGGCCACGATGATGACGCCGCTGCGGGTATCGAAACCGTCGAGCTGCACGAGCAGCTGGTTGAGCGTCTGCTCGCGCTCGTCGTTTCCGGCGAGACCGCTGACCCCGCGCGCCTTGCCGAGCGCGTCCAGCTCGTCGATGAAAATGATGCAGGGGGCGAGTTTCGCCGCCTGCTCGAACAGGTCGCGCACACGTGCGGCTCCGACCCCGACGAACATCTCGACAAACTCCGAGCCGCTGATCGAAAGAAAGGGTACCCCGGCCTCGCCCGCGACGGCCTTCGCCAGCAATGTCTTGCCAGTCCCCGGGGCACCAACGATCAGCACGCCTTTGGGGATCTCACCGCCCAGGCGCCGGTAACGCTCCGGGTTCCTCAGGAAGTCGACCACCTCCATGAGCTCCTGCTTCGCTTCGTCGATGCCGGCGACGTCCGCAAAGTGCACCCCGGTCTCTTTCTGCACGAAGACCTTGGCCTTGCTCTTGCCGACATCGAGCATGCTGCCGAGCTGCCCGGTGCCCATGCGCCGCATGAGAAAACCCCAAATCAGCACGAACACCAGCGCCGGCGCCACCCATCCGAGCAGCGTCGAGAGCCAGCGGTTCTCGACCTGTCCGGAGTACCGCACCTTGGCGCCCTGAAGGTCGGCGATGAGGTCGTTGTCCGGAACCCGGGCGGTAATGAACGCATGGCGCTCGAGGTTGTCGTGCGGCAGGGATTTCGCCACCTCGGCGGGCAGCAGGCTGTCCGCCGCGCGCAAGTCGGCGCTCCCGGTGAGCGCTTCGTCGCTGATCAGCACCTCCTTGATCCTGCCGGCGTGCAGCAGTGTCTTGAAGTCGCTGTAGGCGAGGGTCTCCACATGGCGGTTGAAGAGCACGCTCTGCAGCGCCAGGATCGCCACCATCGCGAATACGAAGTACCAGATCGAGAGTTGATGCCGGGTGTCCATGGGTGACCCTAGGCCGCCGGCGGCTCGGCCGCGCGCTGGTAGTACGCGAGACACTCGTCCTCGCGCCCTCTGACGATGCGCTGCCCGCGCAATGAGCCTCGTTCCGCCGTGATCACCGTGCATTGGCGCTCGGCGGGGCCGCTGCCGTCATAGTAAAGCACCACCCAGTCCCGAGTGCGGCCAAGCTCGTGAGCGCGGGCGGTGTTGGAGAAGAGCGCGGTGTACTCGCGCCCGCCGCGACGGGTGTGCAGCACCGGAAGCCAGGTCTCGCGCCGCGGGTTGAAGCGCCGTGGAGCGATCTGCGCCAGCGATCCGCGAGCAGCCTCTTCGCGATATTGCCGGTCGACATCCAGCACTTCGGCAATGTCCGGGGCAGAGGTGAGCTCGGGCGCCGGGCGGTGGCCGACGCGCCCCAGCCGTCCGGCGAGCGCATCGCGCACGCCAGCGAGGCGCTTCGCCCCGATGCCGAGGCGCTCGAGCCGGCCGTCGTGTGCTGCGCACTCGAGCTCCTCCAGCGTATCGATGCCGAGCCGCTCGTGGATGTGCTGCGCGGTCTTGGAGCCGATACCCGGTACGCTCGAGAGCAGCTCGACCGGGTCCGTGTCGCCTCGCAGCCGCTCGAGCATCGGCAGCCGCCCGCTCACCACCAGCTGGTAGATCGCGCGCGCCAGGCGCTCGCCGATCCCCGGCAGCTTTGTCAGGCCCGCAACGCCGTCCCGATGCACGACCTCGCTGATCGGCTGCGGCCAGCTTCGCAGCGTGCGGGCGGCCGCGCGGTAGGCGGCGAGCCGATACGGGTTGGCATTCTGCCCGGCGAGGATCTGCGCAACCTCCTCGAGCCGGTCCGCAATCTCGGCGTTCAATGGCAGCGCAGCGCAGGGAACCGTCGTCAAGGCGTGCATCCGAGTCGTGACAACCGGAATCAGCGTGCAACCGCCTCGCGTGGCGCGACATACGGATCGCTACGTATGGCATGCTGCGATGGCAAGCGAGGTGGTGCTGGTGCCGCAGGTGAGCGCGGGGATTCTGCTCTATCGCCGGACCGACACCGGCACACAGGTGTTCCTGGTGCACCCCGGCGGACCCTATTGGGCGCGCAAGGACGAGGGCGCCTGGTCGGTTCCGAAAGGCCTGGTCGACGCCGGCGAGGACGAGCTCGCCGGCGCGCGCCGCGAGTTCAGCGAAGAGACGGGCTTCGATCCTCCCCCGGCAGGCTCGGAGCGGCCGCTCGGCAGCTTTCGCCTGCCGAGTGGCAAACGCCTGCAGGTGTGGGCTGCCGAGGGGAACTGTGATCCGGCGGCCTTGCGCAGCAACCTCTTTGAGATGGAGTGGCCGCCACGCTCGGGGCGCACGGCGCAATTCCAAGAGGTGGACCGCGGCGGGTGGTTTGACGAGTCAGCGGCGCTGCGCAAGATCGTCCCCGGCCAACGGATCGTCCTCGAGAGGTTCTACTCGGGTCACAAATCCGGCGCCTGAAGCCCGTCAGTGATCGAGCAGAGTGCCGAGCGGCGCGACGTGCTCGAGCTCAGGCGGACGGTCGAGGACCGGAGCGCCGCGCGGGTCGCGTGCGGTTGGTGGCACGCCCGAGGTGTCGATGTACCAGTTCACGAGGCGCGCCTGAAGCTCAGCTTGCACATCCCGCAGCGAGCTGTCGCCGAACAGATTGTTCCTGAGCTGCGGATCCTGCCCGCAATCGTAGAGCTCGCTCTGATCGTTCGGGCGGGCGATGTACCGGTAGCGCTGCGTGCGCACCGCGGCACAGCGGGTCACCGTCTCGGGACGGGCGTTCTGCAGGTGGGTCTTCGGCCCGTACAATCCCTCGATGATCGGCTCGAACGCCTGCGGCTCGTAGGTGTTGTAGCCGCCCTCGGTGAAGGCGGCGCGTTGCGCATCCCCCGGCGCACCGTGGAGCTGCGGCATCAGGCTGCGGGCAAAATTGGTATGTGTTGCCCGGGTTCCGGCCAGCTCCAGACAGGTCGCCATGAGGTCGTAGAGCTCGATGAGCTCGCGCGAGACATGCCCCGCCGTCCCGCCGGGAACGCGCGCGATCAATGGCACGTGGGTCAGGCAGTCCTCGAGTCCCGCCGGCCATTTCTCCACCAGCCCATAGTCGCCGCCGTAGTCGCCGTGATCCGAGCACACCAGCACGGCCGTATCGCGCTCATGAGCCGTGCGCTCCAGCGCTTCAAGCAATTCGCCGAGCAGCCAGTCGCTATAGCTGACCTGTCCGTAGTAGACGGCCCGCAGCTTGCGCAACCCTGACTCCGGCACCTGGGTCAGGCCGCTCGCCTCGCGCAGCGCCCGGTGGAACAGCGGCCGCCGCGGAAGATCCGCCGGTGCCAGCGCGGGAATGTCCGCGGGGCGATACAGATCATAGAAGTCAGCGGCGATCGTATAGGGCGGATGCGGCTCGAAGAGCGCGAGGAAGATGCAGAACGGCCGCTCCGGCTGACGCCGCTCGAGCACCCGGATGGCAAGCTCGATCGCGCCGTAGTCACCCGTGGCGTGACGCTCGCCGGATGGTGGCAGCAGCATGGTGGTCGGGAACTGTGGCTTATCGATGGCGGCGAATTCCGCGACCGGACTGCGGGGATTGCGCCATTCGGTGACGCTGCTGGCGAAGCTCTCCGGCGCCAGCAGGTCGTTCTTGCCGAACATGAACACGTCATAGCCCGCCTGCCGCAGATAGCGGAACATGTTCGGCTCATCGGGCTTGAGAAAATCATAGAGACTGCGGTGCCCACGCACGCTCGTCGGCCATCCGGTCGCCATGCTGCAACGCGAGGCACCGCACACCGGGAACTGCACGTGGCAGTTCTCGAAGCGTGTCCCCGCCTGTGCCAGCCGGTCGAAGTTCGGCGTCCTGACCAGCGGGTTTCCATAGCAGCCGAGAGCGTCCGCCCGCAGCTCGTCGGGCATGAACAGGATGATGTTGGGACGCGCCGGGCCGGGAGACGCGGCGCTTTGCGCCACACTCGTGGCGGCCGCCGCGGCCGATTTGCCGGCCCACCAGCCGAGCGTCGCGCAGACGGAAGCGCTCAGCAGCTCGCGACGGGTCCATTTTGGTCCGGCGGAACTCACGGGATCACCTCGCTGCTCGCGGCATCAGCGGGCAGGCTAACGCCTCCGTGGCCTCGCGTCACGCCGCCGTCGTGCGGCCTCAGCGTTCGTCGAGCGCGAGCGCGCGCACGACACGTTGCGCGAGCGCCCGGGGATCTCCCCGGGGACGCTGCGGGTAACGCTGCGGGCCGCGATTCCAGGCTTCTCCCATCGCGAACCAGTCGATCGGCGCGGCCGGATGCCCGGTGCGCAGCTCGTCGTCGAGCGCGTGGAAATAGCGCGCCCAGCGGGCGCGATAGTAGTCGTGCACGAGTCCCGCCCAGTCCCGATTGCCGTAGTCATGCAGCCGGGCGTCGTCGCTCGCCTTGCGGTCTCCCCAGGTCGTCAGAATCGAGCGCGCGTCGTACTCGAGCCGGGCGCGCTCCTGCGGGCTCGCGGCCCAGGGCCGCACGAAGGCCAGCCAGGTGCCGAGCAGGAAAGCGCGGTGGCTGGCTAGCAGCTGCTCCTCGAGATCCATCAGCTCGAGCCAGCGCGCGGTCAATGCAGCAAAGCGGGCGCGCTCCCTGGAGTCGTAGGCGGCTCTGATCTGCGGCAGGAGTGCGCGGCTTTCGTTGGCGAGGGTCTGGCGCGCGACGTCGACCAGATCGTAGGCGGAGTTGCGCAGCTTGGGCGTGGCGCGCAGCAGCTCGGGCAGGACGCGTTTGAAGTCCTGGGCGTCGTAGCGCATCGCTTCCGGCGACCAGTTGGAGGCCCGGTTCGCCGTGAGACTGGGCTGCGCGTCGAACAGCGATTCCTGCGCCGCGTCGCGCTCGCTGTTGAAGGGCACCTCGTCGATGCGGATGCCGTAGGCGGTGTCGATCAGCACCTGCCAGGCCGCCGCGGCGTGCGGGTCGGCCGAGCCGTAGCGCCGCTGCGCGTAGTCGCGCGTCCAGCGCGAGATATCGAGCGGCGCGTCGCGCCAAGCCATCTCGGAAAACAAATCGAGGGCGAAAGGGTTGGTATCCATGCCTTCGGTAAACACGGCGGTCCCGGCCATGTTGGAGTTGGCGCGAGCCATGAGCTGCAGCCGGGTGGTGATGTTGGCGAGGCTCGCGCCGAGGGTGGTGCGCCCGCCGAACTCCCAGATGCCGCCGAACAGAAACGGCGCATCCTGAAAATCCTTCTGGCGGTCGTCGCGCGGGACACGGTCGTGATCGATATCGATGACCAGCAGGCGGGCACGGTCGACGCCGGAGAGCAGATCCTGACGCGGATTGCCTTGCCAGGCGAGCATCATCCAGCTCGCGCCCGGGTGTGCCGCGAGCAGCGCGTCCTGCACCGCGCGCGCGGCGGCCGGCACCGGCACATCACCCGGGTCGCCGCCCTCCTGAAAGACCTCCATGTCATAGACGCGGCTGTCGCCGAACAGCTCGCGCTGGTGGCGGTAGAACGCCGCCGCCAGGCGGGCGAACAGGGGATCGCGCGGGTCGAGCCAGTCCGGCCGCGTGAAGCCCGCCCACTCTCCCTGCGCAATCACGTGCGCCTGCGGGAACCTGCGGCGGAAATCCCCGGGAACGATGCCGTAGAAGCCCGGCAGTACCGGCGTGATGCCGAGCTCGCGCAAACGCGTGACGATCTGCTGCGCGGACGCGGCGCGCTTCTCGAGCAACTGGCGGCTGATCGGGCCATCGAAGCAGCACAGGTTCCCCATCAGCTGCCAGTTCTGATGCGCCGGCTGGGTGATCCACGCGCGGATCTCGCGGTCCGAGTAGCCGAAGTCGCTGAACGTCCGGTACAGCACCGAGTCGGTGCCGCGCTCGATGAGCAGCGCATTTACGCCCGCTAGCGCGAGCAGATCGATCTCCCGTTGCCAGCGCGGCCAGTCCCAGTAGGGCGAGGTGTAGCCGTCCACGTTCTCGTTGAGCGCGTAGCGCCACGCGTAGGGGGTCTCGATCTCGATGGCAGCGTCCGGCAGGGGCAGGGCGCCGGGTGCGCCCAGCTGCTCGCCGTCGGAGGACAGATGCAGGTGGGCCACGTACTTCAGGTACCAGTTGGCACCGAAGAGCAGCGCGCTCGGCGTGCTGCCCTCGATGAGGACGCGGCCCTCGCGGCTCGAGATCCGGAATCGCTCGCGCCCGCCCGCGGATTCGAGTGCGGCCAACTCCAATTGCCCCGCATGCCCGGGCAGGAGCCGCGCCAGCACGCCCGCGGCGGGGCGCACGTCGAAGGAGGCGGCCGCCGCCGCCGAGGTCAGCAACATCAGGGCGCACGCGGACAGCGCGGCGAAGGTGCGACGCCGTGTCACCACCCGACCGCCTGACCGTCCTTTCTGAAATCGGAAGCGCCACGGTAGTAGCGCCTTCCCGCATCCGCCGGCACGACCTGGATCACCTGCACGCCGCCGACCTCCGCGCCCGTCACCGGGCGGACCGTATGTCCCATCGCAGTCAGCGCCGCGCCGACCAGGTCATAGAGCGGGGACTCGAGAATCGACAGGTTGGAAACCTCGCTGTGCCTGAAACGCGCCATGTCGGCCGCCGCCTGCGCGTTGGCGCCGAGGTCGATGACATCGACGAGCAGCTGCGCGTGACCCTGTGCCTGCATGTCTCCTCCCATGAGCGTCACCGTCATCACCGGCTCGCCGTCGCGCATCAGCAAACCGGCCGACAGCGTGTTGAACGGCCGCTTGTGGGGTGCGATCACGTTCGGGCTGTTCGGGTCGAGCGTGAACAGCGTGCCACGGTTATGCAGCACGAAACCGTAGCCGGGCACCGTGAGGCCCGAGCCGAATTCGTTGTAGTTGCTGTTCACCCACGACACCATGTTGCCGTCCTTGTCGGCGGTCGAGAGGACGATGGTGTCGCCCTTGAGATCGGCGCCGCTCGGCGGAAGTATCCTGGACGCATGGCGCGGGTCGAACTGCGCGCACAGCGAGGCGGCGTGTGCGGGAGACAACAGCCGCGCCAGCGGAATGTTGACCCGATCCGGATCGGCGTTGTAGCGGAACAGGTCGGCGTAGGCGAGCTTCTTGGCCTCGATGAGGATGTGCCAGTACTCGGGGCTGCGCGGACCGAGCGATGCCAGCGTTTCCCCCGGCGCCCATTGCGGCGCGCACTCCCCGAGGATGTTGAGCATCTCGTCCGCGGCCCAGGCCTGCGAGGGCGGCGGCAGCTCCAGCACCTCGTAACCGTGATAGCGGGTTCGGGCCGGCTCGGCCCACTCGCCACGATAGCCGGCGAGGTCCGCGGGCGTCATCGTGCCGCCGAGCGCACGTGATTTCGCCACGATGGCCCGGGCGATCTCTCCTTTATAAAAGGCGTCGGCGCCCCCGGCCTCGAGCAGGCGGAAGGTGCGCGCCAGGTCCGGGTTCCTGAAGATCTGCCCGGGGGCGGGCGGTCGCCCGTTGACGTACCAGGTCTTAACGGACTCGGGATCGAGCTCGGTGCAGCAGCCGCGCAGCGGCAGCGCCTTCGGCAGAATCCAGTCGCCCGCGATCCGCTCGGAAACCGGGAAGCCGTCCTCGGCATAGCGGGCCGCAGGCTCGAGGAGCTCCCTGAAGGTGAGCGTCCCAAAGCGCTCGAGCACGGCCTGCCACCCCCAGACTGCGCCCGGCACGGTGACCGGCAGGATGCCGCCCGGCGGCATCCCTGAGGCCGGTCCCCAGTTCTTCGGGTCCCAGTGGTAGCCGAGTTCGTTCAGGTGCTCGAGCGTGGCACCGGTCGGCGCAGTGCCGCTGGCATTCAGCACGTACACCTTGTGATCCTTCGCGATGTAGATGACCGCGAACAGATCGGATGCCACTCCAACCATCATGGGCTCGGTGATGCTGAGCACTGCCGCGGTGGCCACCGCGGCATCGATGGCATTTCCGCCGCGCCTCAACACCTCGAGGCCGGCTTGCGCGGCGAGGGGCTGGCTGGTGACCACCATGCCGTTAGCGGCCATGATCTCGGAGCGGCTCTGCGCCGGCCAGCCATAGGCGCGCACTCCGCGCACCGCGTGGCAGAACGCCGGCTCAGGCGTCGAGCGGCACCAGGGATCGGCGGGGGTAGCAGGGGCGGACTGCGCGGACGCGAGCGGCGTCGCGCACAGCAGGCCGAGCAGCACGGAAAGGCATAGGAATACCAGTCGTCCCATCGGCGGTCTCCCCTGGGCTCAGCCAACGGCCCCTGTTGTGACATATCGGGCGGGCGGGACGCAATTCGCAGAAAGCCGGCCCCGGGGTGCCTAGGATCGTCCTGTGCCGGTGGCTGAACACATCGTCCTCGAGTCAGACGTCCGGGAGGTGCCGGACCTGCGCGCCGTGCGCCGGGTGCACGCGGATCTCGAGGTCCGCAGCCGCCTGCGCCGCCGCGTTCTGCAGCTGCGGGTGATCGACTACTACTATCTGGCCGTACGCTCGCGGTCGCGCTCCGGCGAGCTCGAGTATGTTCTCGATCTGCGCTGCGTCGCGGGGTTGCCGCAACTGTCGAGGCACGTTGCCTGGCGATGGATTACGGCCGCGCTCGCGTTGCTCGCGCTCACGATCGGGATGAGCGCGTCGATCATCGGCTCCTCGGCCGCCGCGCCCTGGTGGAGGCACGGGACGCTCGGAGCATGCAGTGCCGTGGCGGGACTCTGGGTGTTGGCGACGCTGATCGCCGCCTACCGGACCACCGAGACGGTGCGTCTGCTCAGCGCGCATGGTCAGGCGCGGCTGCTCGAGTTCACGGGCGGCCTGGGCACGGCGCGAGCCATCCGCCGCCTCATGCCCAAGCTGGCCGCCCACCTGCGGCTCGCCGCGGCGGCCCGCCGGACCACCAAGGCCGATCAACTGCGCGACGAGATGCGCGAGCACCAGCGTCTGCGTAAGCTCGGAGTATTAGGTAGCGAGGATTACGAGACGAGTAAGGCACGCATCCTGGCTCAGCACTCATAGCCGGGAGGCCGATGCCGGAAAGCGCCGCATGGACCAGCGCGGGGCCCACGCGTCACGCCAGGCTTACGCTGACAGAATTTGCCCGAATCGCGCCATAGCCTCACCCGAATGAGCTCCCAGACTGCCGAGCATCAGGGAGTGAGGAGGTGCGGCATGGGCGGCGACGATCTGCAAATCTGGCTGAATCATTTCGAGTACCACGCACAGCATGCCCGGCACATTCCGGCGTGTCTCTCGGACGAGCTGACGGCGGCGGAGCGCTGGCGCATCGCCGGCTCGATCGCGACCTTTCAGCTCGGCGAGCAGTCCGAGGGCGGCACGCTGCGCGCCGCCGCGGCGCGTTTCGCCCGCCGCCACGACATGCCATCGCTCGAAAGGATCGTGGAGCTCTTCATTCGCGAGGAGCAGCGCCACGCCGCGCTGCTGCGCGCCTTCATGGAGGACCACGGCATCGCGCTGAAACGCCGCGACTGGACCGACCGGGTGTTTCGCGGCGTGCGGCGGCTCGCCGGCCTCGAGCTCTACCTGCATGTCTTCATCTGCGCCGAGCTGATCGGCAAGGTCTACTACCGGGCGCTCGAGGCCGCGACCGGGTGCCAGCGCCTCAAGGTGCTCTGCCGGGTCATGGTGTGCGAGGAGCTCGCGCACGTCGGCTTCGAGTCGCAGCTGCTGCTCAACCTGCGGGCGGCGCGCCCCGCGCCGCTGCGGGCCCTGGTGCGCCTGGCACACCGCACGTTCTTCATCGGCACCGCGGGTGTCGTCTGGCTCACGCACCGCGGCGTGCTGCGCTGCGCGGGCTACAACCCCGCGAGCTTCCTGCGCAGCTGTCTCGCCCAGTACGCTTTCTATCTCGAGCCGCCGGCGATCAGCGTCGCGCCTACCTCGGTCTGATAACTGGCCTATGATGGCGGCATGAGAACCGCCATCGCCCTGCTCGCGACGCTCGCAGGAGTTCCGCTCGCTGAAGCCGCCCACTATTCGCTGCCCGCGACTCCCGACAACGTGCAATGGGGCTGGTACGACATCGGCGAGAAGCCTCGGCTGACCGTCAATTCGGGCGACACCGTGTCGATCGAGACGATTTCCCACTCGCTCGGGCAGATCAAGCCGGGCGCCGACATGGATGAGATCGTGAGGCTTCGCAAGGAGAATGACGGCGGCGGCCCGCACTCGATCACCGGACCCGTGTTCGTCTCGGGAGCGGAGCCCGGAGACACGCTCGAGATTCACATTCTCAGGATCGTTCCCAAGACCGACGCCTTCAACTTCAACCTGCCGGGCAAGGACTTCCCGACCGTCGGACTGCTCGCGCCGGAGTTCCCCGAGGGATTCGTGCGCTACTACAAGCTCGACCTCGCCAAAATGCAGACCGAGTTCAAGCCGGGGGTCATGATCGACCTCAAGCCGTTTCCCGGAACGTTCGCGGTCGGCGTCGACCCGAACGAGCCGCCGCCGAAGGCCGGGCCGCCGACCAAGGACGCGAAGGGCCGTACCAGCACGCTGCGGCCCTGGAAGAACGGCTCCAACATGGACCTCAATGAGCTGCAGGCGGGCTCGACCATCTATCTGCAGGTGTTTCAGCCGGGCGGGCTCATCTGGACCGGCGACTCGCATTGCCGCCAGGGCAACGGCGAGGTCAATCTCACCGCGCTCGAATGTTCCTACAAGGAGATCGAGATCCAGCCGATCGTGCGCAAGGACCTGAAAACCGACTGGCCGTGGGTGGAGACGCGCACCGACTGGATCTTCATGGGCTACGACGAAGATCTGAATCAGGCCATGAAGATCGCCGTCGAGCAGACCGTCAACTGGCTCGCCAGCCAGAAGATGGTGCCGATGAGCCGCGAGGAGGCCTACGCACTCACCTCGATCGTCGGCGACTGCCGCGTGACGCAGGTGGTCGATATCCGCAAGGGCGTGCACTGCATGATCCCGAAGCACGTCTTCGTCGGCTACCGGGAAGCCGCGCGCCCGCACGAGCGCTCCTGATGCCGGGGCCGACGGCGCCGACCATCATCCGCGTAAGGGTCAAGGCGAACGCGCGGCAGACTTCGCTCGAGCAGCTGGCCGACGGCAGCTTCCTGGCGAGGGTCAAATCTCCGGCCATCGAAGGACGGGCCAACAGCGAGCTCCTGGCCCTGGTGGCCGGGCATTTCGGCCGTCCGAAGGCCGCGGTGACCGTCAAGAGCGGCGCGGCGAGCCGCACCAAGCTGATCCGCATCGATCCTGGGTGAGTGGGCGTCACTGCACCGGCAGTGGGTGAATCAGGCCCCCGTTGAGCCAAAGCGCGTTGAGACCTCGAGGCATTTTCAACGGGCTGCCAGACCCTACCGTGCGATCGTAAATCTCGCCGTAGTTGCCGACGGTGGCGATGACCTGCGCGGCCCAATCCTTGGCAGGCAGCCCGAGTGCCCGGCTCGTGGCCCAGTCCACCCCCAGCAGTCGCTGGATGACCGGATCGTCGCTGGCTTTCTCAGCCTCCACGTTGCTCTGCCTGACTCCGCTGGCCTCCGCCTGGATCAGGGCATAAACGGTCCAGTCGACGATCATCGCCCATTGCGGATCGCCGCGACGGTATGCGGGAGCGACCGGCGCCAGAGTAATGACCTCAGGCAGAATGTTGTCGTGACCGAGCTGCTTCGCGTACGTGACCTTCAGCTGCGCGAGGCGCGAGAGGTACGCGCTGACAGCGTCACAGTGTCGCACCACCAGCCCGTCGTCCATCTCTCCTTCCTCCTGGAACGGCAGCGGGTTGATGGCGATGCCGCGGGCCACCGTTCGCGCGAGCAGGATCTTCTCGTTGTCGGTGCCCTCGATGACACAGACCTTGCATCCGGCGAGGTCCGCGAGCGCTGCGACCGGCGCATCGCCCCGCACCAGGAATCCCTGGCCGTCGTAGAAGACCGGCGGCCCGAAGGAGATGTTCCAGTGCCACATCGCCGTGGCCTCGGGCGTGACGCCGACGACGAGCTCCACTGCCGATTTGCTGAGCGCCTCCTCAGCTTCGAGCTCGGTCGCGTACTCTCTTATATCGAGCCCGGACTTGGGTCCGTTCACCGCGACCGCCACCGCCTTGCAGATCTCGCGGTCGAGGGCCGTGAGGGGACCGTGCAGATCGGACTTGTTCCAGTCCTCGGGGGTCGAAATGACGCCGCAGCGCAGCTTCGACGCAGCGTGCACGGCCTGGTAGGTGGAACCGGCCGCGACCGGGGACGCGGCCCAGGCCGCCGTACAGACCAGAAGTAGCGGGGCGATACGGAACCGACGGGGCGGCAGGCCGGAGCCGCGGGAGGGCGGGTGCTGTCCGTCCTCCCGCGGTGAGTGGCGACTCAATGCGGCCATGGACCCGTAGAGGCGCCTCCGGTGTTGTTGTTGGTGTTGAGATACGGATTGCCGGGGCTCTGCACGGGACGCGGGTTGAAGTCCTGCGGCGGCGGATCGATCTCCGCGCCGACTGAGTAGCCGTTGGGGTAATCGGTGGGGGTGATCGAGAGCGCCGCGCAGCCGAAGCCGCCGTAGTGCGGCAGCACGGTGACGTCGGCGATCACGGCGTAGTCGGCCGGCAGCCGCGGCGCTTCGCCGGTCAGACGCTCGTCATCGAAGGCCTCCAGCAGGTCTCCCATCCCCGGAGCGACGTCGCCCGGTCCGAGCTCGGTCTGCGGGGTGCCGTCCGGTGCATTGAAAGCCGGGTTGGTGGCGCCGGCCTCGCGTGCCGCGGCCTCGTCCGGCAGATCGCCGAGCGGCGTCAGACCGAACACGTGCTCAATGAATTTGATCACTGCGCTGTGCTCGCTGTACACGTGACTCACGGCGTGCGCGCGCGCATAGGGTGAGATGACGATCGCCGGAATGCGCGGTCCGCCGGTCTCAGGGTGCCCGTCCGGACCGAAGCTGCGGAATCTCTCCGGCTGGTGGTCGTACAGTCCGTCGGTCTCATCGTAGGTGATGATGATCACGCTGTCCTTCCAGTAAGGGCTGCGCGCGATGGCGTTGACGGAGTCGGCGACCGACGCCTCGGAGATCTGCGCATCCGAGTAGTTCGGATGGTCGTCGTTACCCGGCGTCGAGGCCTGGACGTTCGGGTTTGGATCGATCGGCAGCAGGCCGTCGTTGTTGTAATAGCCGCCGCGCACGTAGAACACGCCGCCTTCGGCCGGGAGCTTGCGGTTGGTGACGTCGGCATAGAACTGCCCCAGGCCGTGCATATTGCCGAGCTCTGCCGCGTTGTCGCCGAGATAGCCGAAGTACTGCGGGCCGTTGTGATGCACGACGTAGGAGGCATGCTCGGGAGCCGCGGTGTAATGGAAGCTGCCGGCGTTCTCCGAGATGGCGTCGCCATCGAAGGGCTCGGGGCCAAACCCCTGCTGGTACCAGCCCCAATGAACGAACGGGTTGCTGTTGGTGATGGCGACGATGTCCTGCTGCACGTCCGTGAGGTCGGCCGCGGCGTTCTGGTCACTGGCGGTGATCGGGCCGGCCTGCCAGCCCATGAAGGAAAGCGGCAGCGTCGCAAAGGTCAGATTGATCTGCGGCGGATAGGAGGTGAAGGGCGGCGGGCCGAGGGGATTGGTCGACTCGTCGGGCCCGTAAGGCGGCTTGACCGCCGAGGTGTCACTGATGCTGCCCGGGAACGGCGCGCTGTCGGTGAGGTTCGGAAGCGTGAGGCCAGTCGGATCCGCCTGGCTCGGATGCTCGACCCACTGCGTGTCGCCCGTCTGGCCGGCAATCATCGCAATCGCATTGGGCGTCGACGGTCCGGTCGCCGTCTGGTGGAAGTTGTCGAACAGCACGAAGCGATCGGCGTATTGCCACAGGAACGGGATCGTGTCGCAATCGACGTGCGACATGACGACCTCGCCCTTTTGCTTGGTCTGCAGATTCGGATTCGAGGTCGGCGGCACGCCGGAGGCGTTCACGATCGGCGCGTCAACACCGGAGGCATCGGTGGAGTAGTGCAGACCCTCGAGGTTGAGCGCATAGCCGTCGTTCTTCGGCGTTCGTTGCGTGGCCAGGTCGGCGTGGAAATCGTGCAGATAGCCGCTGTGGCTGTGGTCCACCGAGAGCGTGTCCTCGGGATAGAGCTGCACCGTCGTACCGTTGACGTTCTGAATCGTGCGCGGAATCAGGAACGGACTGATGGTGTCGTAGGTGCCGTCGGTGTTACGAATGACCGAGGTGAAGCTCTCCTCGGCGACCGCCGGCTGGGAGTAGGGGTCATTCGGATGCGCTCCCGGATAGGTGGCGAACAGGCCGTTCGCTCCCGGGTACGTACCGAAGTAGTGGTCGAAGGAGCGGTTCTCCTGAAACAGCACGAACACGTACTTGACCCGGTGGCGGAGCAGCTCGATCTTCTCGCGCTGCGAGAGCGAGTGGCCGCGGAACGGATCGCGGGCCCAGGCAGCGCCGGCGGTGCCGGTCGAGGTCGCGAGCGTAACCTCGGGCTCATGGCGAGCCCCCCAGTCGCCCCCGGCCGCGAAGGCCGGAGTGATTCCCGCGAGGTTCAGCGCGGTGACCACGGTCGTCACCCACACAGTTGCGACTCTTATGGGTCGTTGCGTGCTCATGGGCACTCCCTGTTAGTTGGAAGGGCAGCCACGCTAGCGCCGTTACGTTGTCGCCACATTGCACTTGTGTGACGGTCACGCTACAAGCTCCTGTGCCCCGGCCACCCTTGCTCCTCGAAGCGCTGCCGCAGCCGCTGCGCTGGCTGGTGCTGCTCGGCGGCTCGCTGTTGCTGGCGGCGCTGCTCGTGCTGGTGAGGCTGCCGGCGGCGATGTTGCTCGGTCCGATGATGGCCGCGATCGCGGTCGAGGCGGGCGGGGGCGGCATCCGCCTGCCGCGCTCACTCCTTTATGTATCCCAGGCGGTGATCGGCTGCATGATCGCGCGCGCTCTGACACCGGAGATACTGCGGATCTTCGCGCATCGCTGGCCGATCTTTCTCGGCGTGATCGCGGCCGTGGTGGCCGCCGCCAGCGTGATCGGCGCCGCGATGAGCCGCTGGCGTGTCCTGCCAGGCACCACCGCGGTGTGGGGCATGGCGCCCGGGGCGGCGTCCGCCATGGTGTTCATGGCCGGGGAGTTCGGCGCGGACACGCGGCTGGTCGCTTTCATGCAGTACCTGCGTGTAGTGCTGGTCGCGACGTTCGCCACTCTGGTAGCGCGCGTCTGGGTCGGCCCGCACGCCGCGGCGACGCAGTTCACCTGGTTCCCGGCACTCGACGCGCTGGCCTTCGCGCAGACGCTGGCGATCGCGTTCTTCGGCGGCCTGATCGGCCGCCTCGCGCGCGTGCCCGCCGGGGTGTTCCTGATACCGATGATTCTCGGCGCGCTGCTGCATTCGGGCGGGCTGGTGCGCCTCGAGCTGCCGCCGTGGCTGCTGGCAGTGAGCTACGCCTTGGTAGGCTGGAGCATCGGGCTCGGCTTCAGCCGCGAGATTCTCGCCCACGCCGTGCGCGCCCTGCCGCAGACGCTGGCTGCGATCGTGCTGCTCATGGCGTTTGCCGGGTTGCTGGCGCTCGTTCTGGTCGAGGCGTTCGGCATCGATCCGCTCACCGCGTATCTCGCTACCAGCCCGGGAGGCGCGGACTCGGTCGCGATCATCGCGGCCTCGAGCCGCGTCGACCTCTCCTTCGTAATGGCGCTGCAGACGATCCGATTCCTGTTCCTGCTGCTGGCGGGGCCCGCGATTTCGCGGTTCGTGGCCGCGCGCATCGAGCCGCTCCCGGCGCCGGCGGTAGCCGCGCGGCCCATGTCGGCAGATGAGACCCTGGCGCAGGTACGCGAGGACGAGGGCGAGCTCGACTGAGCAAGAGGCTCGCGTCAGCTTTCAGTCGCTGACGCGCCGGCGCGCCTTGAGCAGTACCTCGACCGCCTCGGGCCGGTCATCCCAGTAGTCGAGCCGCACCCGGCCGTCTGGCAGTTCACTCACGGTCGCGGGAGCGGCGCTGAAGGTGCAGTACCAGCCCGACGGCAGCACGACGGCATTGCGCGGGCGGCCGAGCCTGCGGTCGAACACCAGCTCATCTGCCTCCAGGCGGTAGCTGACCGGTGCCGTGTAGGTCTCGCTGATGCGCAGCCGCAGCGTCTGACCCGTCTCGAGCGGCTTGAACGGAATGAGCACCACGTGCGCGGCCGCCGGTACCGCCTCGCCGACGTTGATCTTTGCGGCCGCGAGCTCCGCTCCGCTCACTTCGCGCGTCTCGAGCGCTTCCCCGGTATCGAGGTTGACGGCGGCAGGGTGGCTCGCGACGCTGCCGGCGCGCACCACGTTGGCGTAGCCGTTCACGCCGGCACGAGTCTCGGTGTAATCGTGGTAGAGGCTGAACGCGTGAGTCTCGGGCTGCTGCAGGAAATACACGATCTCGCGGTCCTCATGGGCGCGCTCGGCGAGGCGCTCCTCCTCCGTGCCGCCCTCGAAGGGCGACTCCCAGCTGCGCTGCGCCGTGAAGGGCTTCGGTGCGGCGACCCGCGCGTCCTTGAGCGCGCGCACCTTGAGCGGCGCCTCGCCCGCGCCCGCATGCTGAAAGCTCACGGCGATCCGCCCGTCGGGCTCGGTGCGGATCTGTGCGGGCACGGTGAGGCCGGTGACCTCGTAGCCCGGCGGCAGCACGACCTTGTTGCGTTTGACGCCGAGCGGGCGGTCGAAGACCAGCGTCTTGCCGTCGAGGTAATAGCTCTTCGGGTCCTTGTAGGTCTTCAAGATCAGGAGCCGCGCCTGCCCGTGCTCGGGCACCGGGGCGGCGAGCGTCACGCGGATGTACTCGGTCGCAGGATCCGCATCGGGCATCAGCGGGTCCTGGCGGGCCGCCGCGCCACTCACTACCTCGAAGTGCAGCGGCGTGCCGCGGTGGGCGTCGTAGACACTCTCGTCGCTCGCGACGCTGCCCTTGCGAATCGGGTTGTAGAAGAACTTCGCTCCGGCGGTGGTCGCGGTCACCTCGTAGGTGATGCGGAAGCTGGCCGTATCGGGCGCGAGCAGCTCGTAGCGCGTGTACTCGTCGGCCTCGGTCTGCGCGACCGCCGTCGGCAGATAGATTCCATCCGGGGGGGCGGCGGGCTCACTTTGCGCGGCACCCGGGGCGCAGGCGAGCAGCGCGAGGAATCCTGCGTGCAGCCCATCGAGCCGACTCATGGCTTGCCTCCTCCACAGGGAAACCTTGCGGCGAGCGCGGCGCCGATGAATCCGGCCGCATCGCGCTGCCCGGAGTCCGCATCGAGCGCCGCGAGCTTTTTCTTCAGGCCTGCCTCGAGCTCCTCCGCGGAAATCCCGGGTGGCACGCACGGGCGGCTGGCCGGGCCCGGCGCGGCAGCCATGTGGATGCCCACCGCGATGCCTTGGGTGACTCCCAGCATATAGATGCGGCAGGCATTCACGCTCACGTGATCCGAGCCGCTGCAGAGCTGCGCGAGGTCGCCGGCGGTCATCGCCGGCTGCTCGGGTGCGGCGGCCGTGAGAGTCAGGGCGGCGGCGGCGGCCAGGATCGTGGCGAGTGCTCTCACGGGACGCTCCGGGATGGTCTCAAAGCGGGGCGGCTAGCGTATCAAAGCGCACAGCGCAGCTCTTCATGCTCTAATCTGAGGGGCATGTCCCGCGCTCGGCTCGCCGCGCTCTCGCTGTTGCTGGCGGTGGCCTGTGGAGCCAGCGCACAGGCGCAGGATTACACCCGGCCCAAGGTTCGGGCCATCACCGCTTTTGTGAGCCTCGAGCGCGGGAGCTACGCCCGGCAGATCGCCGCGACGCTCGCAATCCTGCGCGAGGCGCAGCGCGACTTCGAGCAGCGGGGCTACACGGTCGAGTCGGTCCGCATCACGACGCAGCCGCTCGCCGAGCTGCTGCGCGGCCAGTCGGATGCGGAGGCGCTTGGCTTTCTCAAGGCGCTCGATGAGCTCGCGGCCAAAGAGAGCTTCCTGCCCAACATCGGGCCGGCGATGCTGCGTGACGCCGACGATCCGCACACGATGCAGCTGCTCGCGCAGGCGCTCGCCTCGCTCTCGCAGCTGAATGCGAGCGCGATCATCGCCGGCGACGACGGCATTCACTGGACGGTGATCCGCGAGGCGGCCCGCCTGGTGCGTTACGTCGCCGATCACAGCCCGCACAGCCAGGGGACCTTCAACTTCGCGGCGACCGCGATGCTGGGCCCCTACGGGCCCTTCTATCCCGGCGCCTGGCATCCCGGCAGCGGCGAGCGACTCGCGATCGGCTTCGAGGGCGCCAACGTCGTGCAGGAGGTGTTTGCGCGCACGCATGGCGACTTCGACGCCGCGGTCGCCGAGCTCACGCGGCAGCTCACGGTTCATGCCCGGGTCGCCGAGACGGTCGGCACGGAGGTGGCGAGCCGCCACGGCTGGACGTTCATGGGGGTGGATCCCACGCCGGCTCCGCTCGCCGACGTGTCGATCGGCGCCGCCATCGAAGCCTTCACCGGGGCGAAGTTCGGCGCCGGCGGCACCATGACCGCCGCGCTCGTCATCACGACCGCCGTCAAGGCCGTGCCGGTGAAGCAGATCGGCTACTCGGGCCTCATGCTGCCGGTGATGGAGGACAAGCTCCTGGCGCGCCGCTGGTCCGAGGGGACTTATGACACCGATTCGCTGCTCGCGTATTCGGCGGTGTGCGCCACCGGGGTCGACACGGTGCCGCTGCCGGGCGAGGTGAGCGAGGCGCAGCTGATGCGCATCTACGGCGATGTGGCCTCGCTCGCCTGGAAGTGGCACAAGCCGCTCGCGGCACGCCTGCAGCCGGTCGCGGGCCGCAAGGCGGGCGAGGACACCGGCTTCGACGATCCGTACCTCTTCAATACGAAGATTCACCCGCTGCACTAGGAGTCCCTTGCCGAATCTGTGACCGGGTACCGCTCCGGCGCGGTCATCCGGCACAGCCGCGGTGCGTTCCCTTGGCTAACCTCTTGCGCGTGCGAGCCACTTGCATGAAATCCCACCGGCCGTGGAGCCTTCTGGTCATCGTCGCCGGTCTGATCGCCGCCCCCGCGGCGCAGGCCGACGCCCTGTCGGTCGTACAGATGCTGCGCGCTGGCGGCTGCGGCGGCCTCGTGCCGATCGCCCCGCCGCTCCGGCATAACCCCTCGCTCGACCGCGCGGCCGAGCAATGGGCCGGCGGGCTGGCGCTGCCGCAGAACGCCCAGGGAATGCGCCTCAGCGGCTCGGATGAAGCGCTCATCCAGCGGCTGCGGCGCACCGACTGCGGCTTCGTCACGAGCCGCGATCTGCGCGAGGTGGGCCTCTACCGCCGCGGCACGGATAACTGGCTGGTGCTCGCGACTGCGCCGGGCGCATCTTATGGCGCACCCCCGAGCGCGCGGGTGCCGGCCCCTGCGCCCGCGCCCGTGAGCGCGGCGCCGCTGAGCGCAACGCCCGCCATGGCGGCGCACGCGCTGGAGCTCGTCAACCAGGCACGGGCCCGCGGGGCGCAGTGCGGGGCCCAGTCGTTCGGGCCCGCGCCGCCGCTCAGCCTGTCGGGCACGCTCGCGGACGTGGCGTTCGGGCACGCCACGGACATGGCCGTGCACGACTACTTCGAGCACCAGGATCTCTCCGGCCAGTCACCCGCCGACCGGGTACGCGCCGCCGGGTACCAGGAAAAGCTGGTCGGCGAGAACATCGCCTATGGACCGCAATCGGTGGAAGAGGTCGTCAAGGGCTGGCTCGCGAGTCCCGGCCACTGCGAGAACATCATGGATCCGCGCTTCGCGCAGATGGGGATCGGGCTCGCCCCGGGCCGGGCGTCGCGTCACGGCCTCTTCTGGGTGCAGCTGCTCGCCGAGCCGCGCGCCTAACAGCCCTCAGGTTGGCATGCCGCATGGGTCAGGCACCGAAGGCAGCGCGCGTGATGTTCCCCGGGACACAAGTTCAATAATCATTGAGCTTCGCCTCCGGAAGGCCTGATACAGGGCCGCAAGGAGCCGGAGTTCAATATTTATTGAACATTGCCTCTGGGAGCCCCTCTACGAGGCCTCCAGGAACTGAAGTTCAATACTTGTAGAACATATGCGGAATTGAACCCCCCACGCTCCGGCTCATACTGGGCCCGTGCTGAAGGACACTCTCACTCCCAAGTTCCGGGCGCTCGCTGATCCCACGAGGCGCTGGTACCTCCAGGCCCTGCAGGACGGCGAGGTGCGCTTGGTGGAGTTTCAGAACATCTTTCCCCTCGGGCCAGCGGCGGTGCTCTATCACTTACGGGTCCTCGAGGAGAGCGGCCTGCTGCGCAGCTGGAAGGAGGGCCCGGAGAGGCTGTACAGCCTCTTACCCGAGGGGTTCAAGGAGGCTGCGGACTGGGTGCAACGCCTTCGCTCGACCGAGCTGGTCCCCGGGCATCGTTCGTCGCTGCGTTTCGACTGACTAGGCCTCAAGCCGGCGAGGTAATCCGGCGCGCCGCCGCGTTCAGCATGTCGAGGTAGGCCTCGAGCGGCGGAACCCTGAGGCCCGCCACCTTGCCCTGGTCATCCCAGTGCCGCACGCGCACCGCCTCGCGGCAGTAGCGCTCGAGCTCGAAGGCACGTGTCTCCTCGGTCGACATCGGGCCGCCCTGGAGCTTGAGCGTATGGACCGACGCGGGGCTCAGCTGGTGGAAGTAGCTGGCATCGGTCGCGCACAGGTAGCGTTTTGCCGCCACGTGCAGGCGTACCGGCTCGCTGATCTCCGGGCCGAAACGCGCGGCCAGCCAGCGCGCGCCGATCTCCTCGTGGTGCGCATCCGAGGTCCAGTCGGCGAGATCGTCCGGCACCGTCTCGAGGAGGTGCCCGACGTCGTGCAGCAGTCCCGCGAGGATGAGCGGCGCCGGCGCGCCCTCCATCTGCCCGAACCACGCCGCCTGCAGCTGATGCTCCTTCATCGATACGCGCTCGCCGAAGTACGCGCCGGCGCCGCGTGCTTCGTAGAGCGCCAGGACCTCGTCGGCGACGCTCATGTTCGCTCCTCCAGAGCGCGCCGCAGCAGGCCGGCTTCGCTGAAGATGCTGTCGCGCGTCAGGTAGCAGCCCTGCAGGTGCCGTGGGTGCTTCGCCGAGGTGAACGCGGTGCGGCCGTGCAGCACCCGCTGATTGTCGAACACGACCAGATCGCCGTCCGCGAGCTTCAGTTGCAGCTGGAAACGCGGCTCGCGCAGCAGCGCGGCGAAACGCCGGTAGGCCGCATAGAAGGCCGGCCTGGCCTGCGCGCCGACCCGGATCGAGCGATTGTTGTAGTGAACTGCCGCGACCTCGCCCTCGCACGAGAGCTGGATCAGCGGCCGCGCCGCATAGAGCTCCGCATCGGCGGAAGCGTAGTGGAACGGCACCGCCGTCGTGGTGAGGAGCCTGAAGGCCTCGGGCGCGCTCTCGCGCAGGTGCGCGGCGAGGGCGAAGCCGTCCGCGAACAGGCTGTCGCCGCCTTCGGGTGAGGTGACGAGCGCGTGCAGCGCCTGAAAGCCCGGTACCGGCTCGCGATAGGGGTTGTCGGTATGGAGACCCAAGCCTAAGTCGGAATACGCGAGGTTCTCGGGCTGCGGCATCGAGCGCACATCGAACAGCAGCCCATAGTTGGTCTCGGCGACGCGCCCGATGAGCGCGGCCGCGCCGAGGATCGTGGACGGATCGCACGGCACCGCCTCGAGGAACGCGAGGCCATCCTGCGCCAGGCGCGTGAGCCACTCGAGCCGCACGCGCGGCCCGGCGCGCAGCGAGGCGAGCTCCGCCCAAGCGAAGTCGCGCCGTGGATCGAGCCGCGCGCCCTCGAGCCACAGGCGGCGCTCGAGCTCCGGACGCTGTGCGGTGGCGCCAGCTGCCTGCGCCGCGAGCCAGCCGAGCTCGAAAGCGGCGCTGCGCGTTTCCCCTTCCCACTCGATGAGCACGCGGCCGTCGCCGCTGCGTACCGTGCGGATGCGCGGCGCGGCCGGCAGATCCACGATGTCGACCAGCCGCTGGCCGCTGACTGCATCGCGGTTCTCAGGCAGGTTCTCGCGCAACCACAGGCTCGCGAACTCGCTCACGCCGCCCGCGCGCCATTCGATGGTGAGCGCCTCCGGCGTCGAGGATACCCGGGCCGCGAGGCCTGCCTCAGCCATGCGCAGCCGCCGCCGGAGCGGCCTTGAGCGCCGCGGTCCGGAGATTCAACAGATGGAGATAGCCGGCGCTCAGGGCCGCCGCGGCACTCACGACCGCGAGGGCGACGAACACCCCGCGCCATCCGTAGGCCATCGCCAGGCGCGCGACGCTGTCGCCGGCGAGCACGCCGCCGAGATAGCCGATGCCGTCGATGATGCCGGAGGAGGCGGCGCTCGCCTGCTTGCCGCCGAAGTCGAGCGCAAAGGCGCCGCCGAGGTAGGAGTAGGGTCCGAGCAGGCCGAAGAAGACGAGCGCGATCAGCAACACCGCAAGCAGAGATCCGGACGGGCCGGGCGGGACGCCGGTGAGCGCAAGCAGCGCGAGTGCCGCGCCGCTGAGACCGAGGAACATGAGCAGCGAGCGGCCGGTGGGGCCCAAGCGGTCGCTCAGCCAGCCGGCGAGCAGCACCGACACCGCGCCCACCGCCGGGAAGATCGCGCTGGCCCCGGCCGAGTCGCTCACGCTGAAACCGAGGAAGTCGCGCAGGTAGACCGGGGACCAGGTGTTGAAGGTCTCGCGGATGATGGTGCAGCCGAAGGACAGCAGGCAGACGAGCAGGAACGCACGGCTGCGCAGCAGCGGCAGGAGCAGCGCCGCCACGCTCGGCGGGCGCGCCTCGCCCGAGGTGAACAGGTTGAGCGCCGGATTGGGCTCGGCTTCCGCATGACCTTCCTCGACGCGCGACTCGCGCAGCCAGAGGAAGTTGGCGAGCAGCGCCGCGGCTGCCACGGCTCCCGCGAACACGAACAGCGCGCGCCAGCCGTAGCCGTGGGCCAGCAGCATCCCCATCTGCTGGCGCGCGGCGGCATCGCCGACCAGGTAGCTGATGCTGAGAATGCCGGCGATCGAGCCGTACGAAGAATAGTTGAACCACTGCGAGGAGACCTTGATGAGCCCCGCCCAGCCGACCGACTGCGTCAGGCGGTTGGCTGTCCAGGCGAGCGTGAACAGCGGCAGCCCGCCGCTGACCGCGAACAGCAGCGTGAAGACCGATGCGCCGCCCACGCCGATCAGGAAGTTGCGCCGCCCGCCCCAGTAGTCGCCGAGGCCCGTGAGGAACAGCTTGCCCAGCGCGTAGGCGAACACGCCGAGGGAGGTGATGGTGCCGATGTGGACCAGCGCTTCGGCGTGGCTGACGCCGTGAGCGGCGAGTTCGTCGGCGAGCAGCGGCGTCGCGACCGAGAGATCCGCACGGCAGTAGTAGCAGGCCGCGTAGCCGCAGAACAGCAGCACGACGGTACGGACCTGCGAGGAGCGCAGCGACACGGTGGGTCTAGCGTCGCTGCGCCGCGTGCGCGCCTGGAGCTGGGGCGTCAGTCTTGCTGCCGACTTTCAAGGAGGTCCTCGCGGTGCGTCGCGGAGGACCCGATACTAGCGGAGGCGGCGGTTTGAATCACGCGGCGCCCGGCACGCACCCGGGTGAGCCGCCCGCCGCCTCGGCAGGTTCGCGAATCAGCGCCAGTAGCCGTGCACCACGACTACCGGGGCGGGTGCGATCACACCGACGCCGACATAACCCCGCGGGGGTCCGACCGGGGCGACCACGCAGCCCGCAAGCAGCACGCCCAGCCCTAAGGCGATCATCAGTTTGACAATGCTACGCATGGTCCGATCCTCCGAAGTTCTCACCTGATGGTCAGAACGCAGCGGGAGCCGGTGCGCTGACAACGCGGCACACCGGCTCCGCGTTCAGCGGAGGTTAAGACTGCGGGGTGCGGGAACGCGGAGTCTTCGCCAGCAGCGTGCGCAGCACCTGCGCGTGGTTGTTGCGCGGCTCGCGCGCGGCGGTAAGCAGCGTTACGCGCATGCGCTCGGCGCGTTGTCGCAGGGCCTCGAGCGCCTCGCTCTGGGTACGCAGCTCGGCGCGGTAGCGGCGGGCGAATTCGCCCCAGCGTTTCGGGTCGTGGTGGAACCAGGTGCGCAGCTCATTGCTCGGGGCGAGCTCGACCAGCCAGGCATCGAGCGCGGCCCGCTGGCGGCTGACGCCGCGCGGCCACAGGCGGTCGATCAGCGCCCGGTAGCCGTCCTGCATCTCCGCCTGCTCGAAGATGCGCTTGACGGCGACGTCGCGCGCACCCGCGGCTGGCGCATCGCCTTCGAATTCGTGCAGGTAGCACGCCGGCGAGCTCAATTCCCCCGCGGTCGGCGTTGCGCTGCGCTCGGGTTTTGCGCGTGGCCGGCGGCTCTTTACCCTGGGCGCTTGCTTCACGAGCGCATTGTCCGCCGCGCCGGCCGCACGATCCAGCTCTCGCGGCGTATGATTTCGAGGTGACCACGATCCGCCAGCAGCTGCGCAACAACGCCGTCGCGATCTTGCGGCGCTGGTGCCGGAGCCGGTTCCGGCGCAGGCGGCCGCGCTGCTCAAGGCGTGGAGCGAGAACTGGGAGGGCCTCGGCAGGGACGACGAGACGGCGGTCAACCGCATCGACGATGCCATCGGCAAACTGCGCGAGGGGTCGCTCGCGACGCTGCGCTCGCTGCGCTAGTGTGAAGCTCGCATCGGACAATTGGCGCGCAGGTGCGCGCGCAACCAGTGAGGTGTCAACTTGATCACGCTCTACCACCGCCCCAACACCCGCTCGACGCGTTTCATCTTCCTGCTGGAGGAGCTCGAGGCGCCGTACCAGATCCGCCTGGTCACCACGCGCCTGCGCGACGGCGGCGGCGCTCCCGACCCCGCCAATCCCCACCCGCAGGGCAAGGTGCCGGCGATTTCGGACGACGGGATCGTGGTGTTCGAATCGGCAGCGATCGCGATTTATCTCACCGACAAGTTTCCGAAGAATCGCATCGGACCGCTCGCGGGCGATCCGGAACGCGGCGCCTACTTGAGCTGGCTCGCCTACTACACCGGCGTGTTCGAGCCGGCAGTGCTGTCCAAGTTCATGGGCTGGGAAGTGCCGCGCGGCACGGCCGGCTGGGCGCCGGTGGAGGAGGTGATGCCGGTGATCATCACGCGCCTGACGCAGGCACCGTACTTCACCGGCGAGCGCTTCTCGGCCGCGGACGTGCTGTATGCGACTTCGTTTGCGCTGTTCGCCAACAGCCCGATCCTGCCGAAGTCAGCCGTGATCGAGGACTACGTGAAACGGGTCGTGACGCGCCCGGCCTTCGCGCGCGCGATGGCGAAGCAGAACGGCTGAAGGCCGCGCATGGCGAGGAGTGAAGCCGTACTGCGCCTCGCTTACCGTCCACCGTACGACTGGGCGCACCTGCAGGCATTTCTGGCGCGGCGCGCGCTCCCCGGCGTCGAGCGGGTCGATGCGCGCGGCTACGCGCGCACGCTCGCGTGCCCGGGCGGCCATGCGCTGATCGAGGTACGCGCGCTCCCCGGCGAGGAGGCGCTCGAGCTGCGCGTCGCGCGCGCGCCGCCCGCCGCTGCGCCGGCGCTGGCGGGTGTCGCGCGGCGCGTGTTCGATCTCGACCGCGACCCGGCGCGCATCGGCGCGACGCTGGCCGCGGATCCGCTCATCGGACCGCTGGTGGCGCAGTGTCCGGGGCTGCGCATCCCCGGGGCGTGGGACCCGTTCGAGTGCGCGGTGCGGGCAGTGCTCGGCCAGCAGGTGAGCGTCGCCGCAGGCCGCACGTTCGCCGCGCGGCTGGTCGGGCGCTGCGGCGAGCCGCTGCGTGCCGGCGGCGAGGGACTGACGCATCTGTTCCCGACACCCGCGCGCCTCGCGCGCGCGAACCTCGCGGGACTCGGAATGACCGGAGCACGGGCCGCGGCGCTGCGCTCGCTCGCGCGCGCGGTGCTCGAGCGGCGCGTGGACTTCGGCGACGCATCCGCGGACGTCACGGCGGCGCTCGCGGCGCTTCCCGGGATCGGTCCGTGGACGGCGCAGTACGTCGCGTTGCGCGCGCTCGGCGAGCCGGATGCCTTGCCCCAGGGCGACTGGGTACTGCGGCGGATGACGGCTTCCCCGGGAGCCCCGGTGCTCAGCGTGCGCGAGCTCGAGGAGCGGGCACGCCGCTGGCGGCCATGGCGCGGCTACGCGACCATTCACCTGTGGCGGGCCGCCGCGGAGCTCAAGACGCGCGCGCCGCGCAGCGCAGCCGGGCGCGCTGCGCCCGCGACTCCGCCCGCGTAACATAGCCGCACCATGCGCCCGATGTTCTGGCACGAGACGGACAGTCCGGTCGGACCGCTGCTGCTGGCCGCCGACGCCCACGTGCTGCGCGGTGTGTATTTCCAGGGAGGCCCGCACCCGTTCACGCCGCCGAGCGAGTGGCGCCACGAAGCCGCGCGCTTCGCCGGCGTCACGCGCGAGCTGGCGGAATACTTCGCTCGCGGGCGGCGAGCCTTCAGCGTCCCGCTGGCAATGGAGGGAACCGGGTTCCAGCTCTCGGTGTGGCGGGCGCTGGTGGCGATTCCCTACGGCGAGACGATCTCCTATGGCGAGCTGGCACGGCGGGTCGGGAGCGTCGCGCGGGCGGTGGGCCTTGCGAACGGAGCGAATCCGCTGCCGATCATGGTTCCCTGTCACCGGGTCATCGGCGCCGACGGCTCGCTGACCGGATTCGGCGGAGGCCTCGCGATCAAGCGCGCGCTGCTCGAGCTCGAGGGTGCCGCGTGCGTCTGCGACCTCTTCAGCCGCGCTTCGTGAGCGCTGCCCCTGCCTCGCTCGAGCGCGTTCCCTGGGCGGGGGTGGCCGCGAGCATCCCCGGGTGATGCCGGTCTCCGACGTGATCGGCGAGCTGTTTTCGCATATCTTCCTGGGCGTGGCTCGCGCGGCCGCCGCCGCCGGGAGGGGGTCATGCGTTTCGGACTGATACTTGTTGGGCTGCTCGCGGCTGGGGCAGCGCCCGCGCCCGGGGCCCCGGCAGCTGCCGAGCGCAGCTACATCGAGCATCCGCCCGCCCCGAACGGACCGGCGCTGCCCTTCAGCGACGCGGTGCGCCTCGGCGATACGCTGTACGTCGCGGGTCACATCGGGATCGATCCGCGCACTGGCAACGCCGCGACCAGTCCCGAAGCCGAGGCGCGCCTGGTGATGGACGCCGTGAAGCACACGCTGGAGCGCGCCGGCTTCACGATGGATGACTTCGTGTCCGTGACGGTGTACTGCACGGATCTTTCGCTCTACGACACCTTCAACGGCGTCTACGCCGGCTACTTCCGCAGGCCTCTTCCGGCGCGCGCGTTCATCGGTGTGAGCAAGCTGGTGCGCGGCGCGCGCTTCGAGGTCCAGGGGGTGGCGGTGAGGACCCCACGGCCGTGAACCGCCGCGAGTTCTCCCGGGGTCTGGCGGGTGCGGCGGCCGCGGCGGTGGTGAGTCCACTCACGCGTGCGGAGCCGGCAGCTGCGCACGCTCCGCCGCCGGCCGCGTCCGTTTCGGCCCGCGCGCGTACCCTGTACCACGGCGCCCTGATCCTGGACTGCAACTCCTCGCCGCCCGAGGGGCGGCTGCCGCTGCCGCCAGCCGATCTCGAGGCGGTGCGGGGCAGCGGTATCGACGTCATCAAGTACTCCCTCGGCGGGATCAATGCGGACTTCCCCACGACTGTCGCCGAGATCGCCCACGTGCAGCGGCTGATCGAGATGTACCCGGCGTATTTCACCCAGGTGCGGGTCGCGGGTGATTTCGCGCGCGCCAAAGCCGAGGGCAAGCTCGGCATCATCCTGTCTTTCGAGAGCACCGAGATGCTGCAGGGGCAGCTCGAGTCGCTCGAGCTGTTCCGCGATCTCGGCGTGCGCGTGATGCAGCTCTCCTACAACCGCAAGTCGCCGTTTGCCGCCGGCGTCATGGAGCCGGAGGGCGGCGGCCTCACCCCGCTCGGCCGGCAGGCGGTCGCCGAGATGAACCGGCTCGGCATCGCCGTCGATCTGAGCCACGCCAATCCCGCCACCACGGCGGAGGTGCTCGATCTGGCGGCGAAGCCACCCGTCATGACGCACGCCGGCTGCGCCGCCATCCACGGCCATCCGCGCAACAAGACCGACGAGCAGCTGCGCTCGCTCGCCGACCGCGGTGGCGTGGTGGGGATCTTCGATCTGCCCTACCTGACGGCCTCGCCGAAGCAGCCAACCGTCGAGGATTACATGCTGCATCTCGAGCACGCGCTCAAGGTGGCCGGCGAGAACCACGTCGGTATCGGCAGCGACACCGACATCCTGCCGCTCGATACCAGCGACAAGGGCATGGCCGAGATCAACAAGCAACTCGAGCAACGGCGCACCGCGGGTCTGGCGGCTCCCGAGGAGGACCGGCCGCCGTACGTCGTGGGCCTCAACACGCCGCGCCGCATCGAGGTGATCACGGACGAGCTGCTGAAGCGCGGTTACCCGGCGGGCGTCGTGGAGAAAGTCATCGGCGCGAACTTCGCGCGCGTCTTTGCCGATATCTGGACCGACTGAGCAGCGGCCGGCGGGGCGCCGCCGCCCCGCCGGAGCTGGTACCTTCAGGAGCTGGTACCTTCAGCGGTGCAGCAGGTTCAGCGTATTGGTGTTGTCGTCGACGAAAAATACGCCGCGCCGCGGATCGAACACCAGGCCGAACAGGGCGCCCGCGCCGGGCGGCGAGCCGCTCGAGTCGAGCTGGGCGTGCGCGGCCTGCCGGCCGCCGGGCGTGATCTCGGTGATGAGGCCGTCGCCGCCGTTGACGGTGAGGATTTCCCCGCCCGCAGTCACGGTGAGCCCGAGCGGGCCATTGAGGGCACCGCCCGCGGAGAGAGTATGTCCCGTGCCCGCCGAGCTGCTGCGCGTCAGCGGGTTGTCGATCGCGACGACGCGGTTGTTGAGCGTATCCGCCACGTAAAGCCGCGCGTCCTGATCCTCGCCCTGGTCGCCGCAGTCGTTCCCGCCGCTGACGCTGAGACCGACGCCCGTGGGCCCGATCACCAGCGCGTTGGGATCGGTGCGCTCGGCGAAGCCCGAGGCGATCACGGTGATCGACTCGAGCCGCGGCATCGCGTACTCCGACAGCCTGAGATTCAGGCGCGTCACGGTGCCGCCGTTAACGACGTTGCCGCCGGCCGCTACCGTGCCGTTCAGCACGTTGGTGACGAACAGCTTGGCGGAGTTCCCGCCGTCGAAGGCCGTCATGTCCCAGGGACCATTGATGAGCGCGCCCGAGAAGGTCTCGGCCACGTTCCCCATGCTGTCGAGCACGATCAGGCATCCCGCCTGGGCGGTGGCCGAGGTACCGTCGGCCGTGGGGAGGCTCCCCACGATCACCCAGCCGGACTCGAGCACCGCGAGCGCGGTCGTCAGGCCCACGCCGCCGGGGCATGGGCCCGGGAGGTCCGCGGCATTGATGCCCGCGAACAGGGTCAGGGTTCCGTCCGGGGCCACCTGCACGATGGTGGTGCCCGTGCCCTGGAGATTGCTCGAGTCGTTGAAATTGCTGACCAGGATGTTGCCGGCGACGAGGCGGCCGGTGCTGCGCTTCACCTGCACGACGCCATAGGGATTCACATCCCCATTGCCGGGTATCGTGGAGGCGATGACCGAGTTGGTCTTGAGCGGCGGCAGCACGGCACCCTGGGCTGCGGCAAGCGCAGGCAGGGCGGCCAACGTGGCCGCAAGGATGAGCGGCGCGAGGCACGCCGCGACGGGAGAGGTCCTCATGTTGATCCCCTTTTCGGCTTTGCGTGCGGGGTCTAGCCCGCGGTGCCGAGTACGTGGCGGGGAACGGGCCGGCGGGTTCTAGCGGGAACTGTTAAGAATGCTCCAGAGCGCGAATCCGAGCGCGACGAGCCCCACGAGCCCCGCGTGGCGCATTCGGAGCGGAGCAACGACACCGAACGCGAGCCCGGTGACGATGGCCCGCAGCGGCGCGGCGACGACTGCCGTGAGCAGCCGGCGGGCGGAGAATACCTGCAGCCGCTCGGTGACCTGTTTCACGAACTGCGCGTCGGCCAGCGGCCGCTCACTGCGCGCGAATTCGCGCAGCAGCAGTGCATCTCGATCATCCAGCATGGGCGTGCTCCTTCGCGGGAGGCTCATAGGCATGCAGCAGCACCCGCAGCCGCTGCGCGCCGCGTCTCACGTGTGACTTGACGGTGCCGAGCGGCAGGGCGGTCGCCGCGCTGATCTCGGCGTGCGACATCTCTTCGTGATAGGCGAGCACGACGCACAGCCGCTCGGTCGGGGTGAGCTTTGCGAGTGCCCGGTCGAGATCGAGCTGCTCGGCGGCGGCGGGCATGAAAGCGGCCGCGGCCGGCAACTCCTCCGCTTCGCAGGGCGACTCGGTCAAGCTCGAGGCGCGCACTTCGGCGAGCCAGGTGTTTATGGCGAGGCGCCGCAGCCAGCTGCCGAAGGCGGTCACTGACTTCAGCTGTGGCAGCGAGCGCCAGGCTTTGAGGAAGACCTGCTGGGCGAGGTCGTCGGCGAGCGCCGGGTCGCGGGAGAGGCGGCGCAGGAGATTCCGCAACCAGCTCTGCCGGCGCCATACGAGCTCGGAGAACGCGCCGCGATCGCCGCCTATTGCGAGCGCGACCACGACCGCCTCCGCGGCTTCGCCGAGCACGGGGCTCATGCGGTTCACCGCGCGCGCTCAGGTTCCGCGCTTATCCGTCAAGCCGTTGCCATTACCCTGGTTGGTGGCCGTTCGCGCACGCTGTTGCTCGATGGCACGCGCCGCGATGATCAGCCCGCCCCCTACGCAGATCGTCACGATGCCCCCACCGAGCACGGGGTAGAAGGAGACCGCGGCAACCTGTTGGAGCAGGAACGCGAGAATCACGATGCCAGCCCCGGCCGACAGCGTGATGATTCCTCCCACCCGCAGAGGCGTCGGGCTCATCCCCGCGTCTCGCTCGGGTGCCATGAGGCGGTCGATCAAGGCGGGGTCGAGCTGCTGGCCACGCTCAACGGCAAGGCGCAGGGGCTCGAGCGCCAGTTGACGCTTCTTGTAGTCGGAGACGATGCCGGCAACGGCGGCGATCGTGACGAAGATCCAGAACATGATGGCGACAGCAAAGGGTCCGAAATGCTCCATGGGCTTGTTCCTCTGTATTGAGATGAGTACCCCTAGAGATGCGCGCCGGTGCGGCTTTGGATGCAGGCGGCGCGAAAGAATTCGCGCCCCTGCCGGTCAACCGTCCGCCGCCAGCGCCTCGAGCAGCGCGCGGGCGAACTGCGGGCCTTTGCCCGACTCCTCGTGCTTGAAATACACGAACACGTCGCTGCACTCTGCCGTGCTCGCACGGATGGTTCCGGCCCAGCGCTCGAGGTCCGCGGGCGTGTAGCCCTCGTCGCGCAGCCGGAAGTAGGCGTAGCGAGCGGTGATCTCGACCGGGGTCGAGAACTTCTCGCTGTCGGCGATGCACAAGGCGAGGTTCGCGGCCTTGAGCCGCGCGAACACCTCGGAGTCCATCCAGGAGGCGTGGCGGAATTCGAACGCGGCGCAGGTGCCGGCCGGGAGGAGCGTCAGGAACTCATCGAGCACCGCGAGGTCCTTGCGGAAGTATGGCGGCAGCTGGAAGAGGATCGCGCCGAGCTTCGGCCCCAGGGTCGCCGCGGTCTCGAGGAAGAACTTCACCAGATCCGCGCAGTCCCTGAGCTTCGCGATGTGGGTGATGCGCTTGGGAGCTTTGAGAGTCAGGCGGAAGCCGGGCGGAGTCTCGCGGTCCCAGCCGCCGAGGATCTTCGCGTTCGGAACGCGGTAGAAGGTGTAGTTGATCTCGACGGTCGTGAACGCTTCCGCGTAGTACGGCAGCATCTTCGCGGCCGGAAATTTCTCCGGGTAGAAGCTGCCTTTCCATTCGGGGTAGTTGTACCCGGAGGTGCCGACCCAGTACCTCATGGAGGCGCGGCCGTCTTCGCCGGTCAGTGGCGGTCGCTCACCAGGCGCCGGTATTCGCCCAGATGCCGGATCGCATGCTGCGGCCTGCCGAGCGACTCGTAGAGCCGCGCGAGATTGTAGTGGCAGTCGGCGAGATCAGGATCGCCGGCGAGGGCTGCCTGGTAGGCATCGAGCGCCGCGGCCGTCCGGCCGACATCCTCGAGCAGCACCGCCTGGTTGAAGAGCAGCAGCGGATCGGGGCCCACATGGCCGAGCGCGCCCCGGTAGACCTCCTCGGCCTCCTCCGTCCGGCCGAGCAGGTGCAGAAGCCGCCCGAGGTTGATCCAGGCGGCGGCGTTGTGCGGATTCTCATCGGCCGCCTGGCGGTAGGCCGCCACGGCGCCCGCCGGGTCGGTGTTCTCGAGCGTCAGTCCTTCGGCGAACCAGTCGCGCGCGACTTCCGCGGCGGTAGCCGCGGCGGGCTCCGCGCGGTGCTCGACCACCTGCAGCACGCCATCCTCGAGCGTGATGTCGAGACCGAGGAGATATTGGCCGCTGTCGGCCTGCCAGCGCGTCTCGCCATCGCGCACCACCACGCGATCACCCACGGCGCTGATCGCGAGCCCCGAGAGCGGCAGTGAGGCGGGGAGCTCGCGCCGCAGCCGCTCGAGCGAGCGCCGGATGCGCTTACGCGGCACGCGCGCATCGATCAGGGCGCGCGCCGTGCGCAGCACGATCAGATCCTGGAAGGAGAGGCGATAGGCGCGTCGTGGTCCGCGCCCTGGCTTGACGAATCCGGCACGGATCAGTCCGCGCGTGACCGCAGGAGACAGCCGCAGGACGCGCTGCACGTCCCGCACACTGTAGGCACGCATCCTCAGCTCTTCTGGAAAGGTAGTTCCCCGGAACTCAGCGCTTGCCCGCCTTGCGCACTACTTTAGCCGGTTCCTCGACGCGCTTGGGAGCTTTGCGTGGGCCGAGCTCGCCGGCCGTTTCGCGCGTCTTGCCGCGCTTCTCGAGACTGGCGCGCAGCGCCTCCATGAGGTCGATGACCTTGCCTTCACCCGGCGGGGCCGGCTCGGCCAGGGTGATTTCCTGGCCCTCTTCGACCTTCTTCTTGATCGCGGCCTCGATGCGCTCCCGCACTTCGTCCTTGTAGGCGTCCGGATCGAATTTCTCGGCAGTCTGCGCGTCGATGAGCTGCTGGGCGAGCTTGAGCTCCGCGGGTTTTACCTCGGGCTTGGGGATCTCGACTTCGCTTGCGCGGCGCACGTCGGCCGCGTAGTGCAGCTGCTGCATCGCGAGCACGTCGCCGATCGGCCGCAGGATCACGAGGTAGCCCTTGCCACGCGCGGCCCAGCGCCCGACGCCGCAACGCCCGGCCTGCTTCAGCGCCTCGGTGAGGAGCGCGTACGGCTTGGCGGCGCCCTTGTCCGGCGCCAGGTAGTAGGTCTTGTCGTAATACACCGGATCGATCGACTCGATCGGCACGAATTCGGAGATCTCGACGGCGTGGCTGCCGGCCTCTTCCATCGCCTTGATCTCTTCCGGGGTGAAGCGCACGTACTGGTCCTTGGCGAACTCGTAGCCCTTGACCATGTCGTCGCGCTCGACCACCGCCCCGTCCTTCTGGCAGATGTACTGCTGGCGCAGCCGCGAGCCGTCGGCCTTGTGCAGCAGATTGAAGGAGATGGCGTTTGATGACTGGTTCGCGGTGAAGAGCTTCACCGGAATCGCGACCAGTCCGAAGGACACCGTGAGCGACCCTATCGAGCGTGCAGCGGCCATACCCTCACCCTCTACTTCTCACCCTTGACACCCAAAGCCTTCGTAAGGCTCTGTTTTAACTCAAGTACATCATGCCACCGGTCGCCCCTCTTTTCCAAGCGGGCCGGCACATTATTGAGAGTGAATTCCAGCGGCTCGGCCGCCTCGAGCTCCTCCCAGGTGAGGGGCATCGAAACCGGCGCCCCCGGGACCCCCCGGGGGGAGTAGGCGACGTTGAGCGTCTTGCCGCGCACGTTCATGTTGTAGTCGATGAAGATCTTGCCGGTGCGCTTCTCGATCGCCCAGTCCATGGTGATGTCTTTCGGATGCGCCCGCATCACATGCCGCCCCACGGTCTCGCAGATGTGGCGGGCCTCATCGAAGGTCACGGTGCGCTCGATCGGCACGAACATGTGAAGTCCGGTCTTGCCGGAAGTCTTGATGATGGCCTCGAGCCCCATTTCCCGCAGCAGCGCGCGCAGCCAGCCGGCGACGCGCTTGGCCGTAGCGAAGCCTTTCCTGTTGAGCTCGGGCTCCGCCCCCTTCGCCTCCTTGCCCGAGTAGATGTAGGGATCGATGTCGAACACCAGGTAGTCGGGGTAGTTGAGCA
>DASPSF010000071.1:0-32557 GCA_035624075.1 Steroidobacteraceae bacterium
TATCGGGTTCATCACGCGCCTGCGCAGGCCGACCGATGTCGATCTCACTTACTTCGTAACTGCCCACGAGCTCGCACACCAGTGGTGGGGGCACCAGCTGATCGGCGCCCGGGTCGAGGGCTCGAACATGATGGCGGAGACGCTGGCGCAGTATTCCGCGTACATGCTCATGCAGCACAAGTACGGCAAGGACTACATGCACCGCGTGCTGCGCTACTTTCTCGATCGCTATTTGCGCGGCCGGGCCGGCGAGGTGCGCCACGAGCCGCCGCTCGCTCTGGTGCAGCGCGAGCCCTATGTTTGGTATGACAAGGGTGGCCAGATCATGTACACGCTCGCGGACTATGTCGGCGAGGAGCAGATCGATCGCGCGCTGCATGACTTCCTGATCCAGTACCGCTATGCGAACGCCGCCAACCAGGTCGACGCCGCTGACCATGCCGGCCGCGCGGCAGCCGCCGAGCAGCCCTATCCAGACACGCGTCAACTGGTCGAAGCGCTGCGGTCCCAGACGCCGCCCGAGCTGCAGTACCTGATCGACGACGGATTCAACCGCATCGTCCTGTATGACAACAAGGCGCTGTCGGCCACCTCGAAGAGGTTAGCGGGTGGCCGCTACCAGGTGCGCCTCGAGGTGCAGGCGCGCAAAGTGCAGGCGGACGGCAACGGCGCCGAGACGCCGATGCCACTCGCCGACTACATCGACATCGGCGTCTTCAAGGGATTGAAGGACGAGGAACAGCCGCTTTACATGCGGCGCGAGAAAATCACTCAGGAGCGACAGACGTTCATGATCGAGGTCAACGAACGCCCCACTCGCGCGGGGATCGACCCATACAACAAGCTTGTCGACCGTATCCCTGATGACAACATGATCGATGTCGGCAGTGAATGATGACGTCAACGACGTCCTGCGCCGTCCAAGGGCTACGTGCGGCTTTAATGAACTCGCGCACCGCGTCGTGAAGTTCAGCCTTGACCTCCTCAGGTGGATTTAGGCCGGACGGCACCTGTTCCAGCATGTGATCGGCCTGCTTCTCAGCTAGTCCGCGGCCGGCGTCAATCTGATGCTGAAACATCTCCACGAGACCTTGTGCCTCCATGAGATCGTGGATTTTTCCGGACCGGTCAGCAGCCGACGCCTCTGAACAGACCGCGAACAAGAGTACAGCGACGCAAATCCGCACGTTTCTCTCCTAGGTTTGCGGGACATCAGCGTAGCTGAACTCGTAGTGGCTCTTTTGCTTCGGTAGCTCGTTCGGGACTGGGGTCACGTCAGAGCGAGGATTACTGGCGCCAGTACCTGACGACCTTGGCGATATCGCAGTCGATCCTCACGTTGACGTTCCATTTGCTGGCGCGCCGACGCGCTGATCCATGAGGGGTTCAATTTCAGTGCATCCACCGGGCGGATTTGCCGTCATCGGCCGGATGGGCGCATGCTCTTTTAAGCCATAACGGCGCGCATCGCTGAACCGATGACCTCAGAAAAGAACCGCGGCCTGCCCGTCTCCGAGGCCTCCCCCCGCGGGACTCAGGTAGATCCGCAGCTGTCCGTCTGCGCGCAGGATGGCCCGCCCCCTGCAGGGCTTCAGACGCATGCCCGGCGGCGCCGCCGCGCAGCCAGCCGGGCGGCAGAGGAGCCGTCGTCCAACACGCCGCGGTTGGCGGTCGGGCAGTTACTCGGAGGCCGCTACCGCATCGAGCGCGAGCTCGGTGAGGGGGGGATGGGGGTGGTGTACCTGGCTACCGACGAGCAAGTGCCCGGCGAGAGATTTGCCGTGAAGGTCCTGAAGAAAGGCCTCGACCCGCGGGCGCTCGGGCTTCTACGTGAGGAAGTCCGCAAGACGCGCAAGCTGAGCCATCCGAACATCGTCGATGTGCACTCGGTCAATGTGGACGGCCAGTGGCTCTACGTCTTGATGGAGTACCTCGAGGGTAACTCGCTGGACAGGCTCCTCGATGAGGAGTTTGGCCGCGGCATGAGCTTCAGTCACGCCTGGCCGATCATCGAGGACGTGGGCGCGGCATTGGGCAACGCCCACGATCACAATGTGATCCACAGCGACTTGAAGCCCGCGAATGTGTTCCTGACGACCTCGGGAAGGACCAAGCTGCTCGACTTCGGCATTGCGCGGGTATCGCGCGGTCCGCTGCTGCACGCCCGCTCCGGGCCTCGCGCGCTCACCCCGGCCTACGCCAGCTGCGAGATGCTCGAGGGAAAGGAGGCGGACCGGCGCGATGACATCTACTCCTTCGCCTGCGTGATCTACGAGATGCTCTCGGGGGATCGTCCATTCGGGGAGCTCACCGCGCTCGAGGCCAGGGAAGCACGTGCTAAGCCCGTACCTCTGCCTTCGCTATCGCGGGGACAAGATGCAGCACTCACCCAAGCGTTGGTCTTCGAGCGTGGTGAGCGAACCGACTCCGTTGAGGCTCTACTAGCTGGTCTGGGCTCTGAGAAAAACCCCCGTCCCCGCTCGGCCATGGTCCTTTCCGCGGCAATCGTCGCTGCAACTATCGCTTTCGGCTTGACTTATCTGGCTTTAGACCGGCTGTGGTCATCGAGGCGCTCTGTCGCAGTGCAAGTACAGTCTCCGGATGCGCAACCGACCGCCTCGAATTCAACCGCCGCCGGTGTCGCCGCTGGCGCCGCCAACCCACCGCCGCACTCGATAGCAGTGTTGCCGCTGGCGAACGAAAGCGGTGACGCGAACCAGCAGTACTTCTCCGACGGGCTGTCCGAGGACCTGATCACGGCCCTATCGCAGTTTCCTGGACTCAAAGTAATCGGACGCCACTCCTCGTTCCGGTTTCGCGACTCAAAGGAGGACAGTAAGACCATCGGGGCGAAGCTCGGAGTCACCCATCTGCTCGAAGGGACCGTGCGTCGTGCCGGGGGAGTAGTGCGGGTCAGCGCCGAGCTCATCGATACCTCAGATGGCAGCACGCAATGGTCCGAGCAGTATGACCGGGCTTACACGGATCTGTTTGCGCTGCAGGACGACATTACTCAGGCGGTGGCGCGGGCGCTCAAGGCACACCTTCTCTTGGGCGAAGACGCTTCCAAGCAAAACGATCGGCCACCAAGCGGGAGCCTGGACGCGTTCAACGCCGTGCTGGAGGGCTTTTTTTACTTCAGGCGTGATACCGAGGCCGACACTCGCAAGGCAATCGAGCGTTTCACTCTCGCGACGCGGCTCGATCCGCACTATGCGCTCGCCTGGAGTTTCCTATCCCGGGCTTGGATGAAGTGTGCCAGCTACTACGTCGACAGCACGGTCGCGCCTGAGATGTTCGCGAAGGCGCGAGCCGCGGTCGATACTGCCGTTGCACTGGCTCCAGACCTGGCAGACGCACACATTGCGCGGGGTCGCGTGCTTCAGGTGGCGGATTTGAATTTTCGCGGAGCGGAAGCTGAGTATCGTCGCGCTGTAGAGCTTGCCCCAGGCGACGGATACGCGAAAGTCGATCTCGGTCTTATGCTCGCTACGTTCGGACAGTCAGATGGGGCAACGGAGCTGGTGCGGAAGGCTCTCGCCATCGATCCTTTAAATGCAACCTACTTCAGGTCGCTGGCCGTAATTCTGGCCGGGGCGAACCGACTCGACGAGGCGGAAGGGGCAGTCCGAAAAGCCCTCGAGCTGCAACCCAGTGCCGCAAATTACAACTATACGCTGACGGTAATTGAGACCCGGCGAGGTAAAGCGCACGAAGCACTCGCCGCCGCACAGGAGGTACCCCCAGGGTACCTTCAGAATGCTGCACTAACGCTTGCCCGCCAGATCGGCGACGATCGGGTGGCCGCAGACGCCGCTTTGAAGAATCTGATCGACAGGGACGCCAGAAACGTTCCTTATGTAGTCGCCCAGGTGTATGCGATGCGTAACGACTCGAACAAGACTTTCGAGTGGCTGGACCGCGCCTGGCGGGATCGTGATTGGGCCATCGACGGCCTACTCCGCGATCCTTTCATCATGCGCTATGCAAATGATCAGCGCCTGGCGGCTTTCTGCAGGAAGGTCGGCCTGCCAACCCCGGCGGAGATTGCAAGCCGGTCGTAATCTGCAGCTGCTGCCGGGCACAGCCCGGTGTTCATGTTTGAAGACCCTTGGACGGGTGTGCTCGTCTGAGGAACAATCCCATCTTGTACAACTTGGCAAGTGCATTTCTGGCGCGTCGAATGCGTCCGTCGGAGAATGACCAGACAACATCGCGGCACGAACGCGTTCCATCGAAGCGACGGATGAGCTCGAGCACGGCATCAGTTATCACAATCGTGCGCACGTCAGGAGTATCCGGTCGTCGCATCAGCACCAAATTCAGGGGTATGGGCCGCGGTACCGGAAAATTTTCCGACGTTCTTGTGACCAAGGCCTCACGAAAGTCACAGGCGAATTGCAGCGTGGCCACATGACGTCCAGGTACCAGGACCGTGGTCGAATCGCAGCGGAAGGCTTCAGTCACTCGTGCGGCAGCTTGGGCATCGCGCAACGCGGACTCACAGAAGACGAGCACTAGTGTCGAGCGATCGAAGCGGACAATGTCATTTACGAACTCCGGAAGGCCGACGTCGGCGGCGGCACCCGATAGGAGAAAGTCACATAACGTCAATCCTTCGCGGTACGTGGGCGCGGCCGCTCCCGGTTTCGGAACCACGTATCGAGCGTATGGTTCTGCTATACGGGGCGTGTACGTCTGCACAAGTTCCTTCGTTAGCGGCAACGCCTCGAGGGCTCGATGAATCCTGCCGATCAGCAGGTTCCGAGAATGCAGCGCGAGGCGACCCTTATCGATGCCGCAAAGCGACTCGAATTCTGTGGGAGATAATCGGTACTCCTCGCAGGCGATCTGTGGACAGCACATGAACTGGTCGCGGAAATTCGCGTCTACCAGGATACGACTGAGCACAGACTGAAAACCCAATAGAGACATTCGCAGCTTCCGAACGATCACACAGCCAATATCGGCCTGGGTGACCACGCAATTGAGGTGACCTCAGCCGTGGGTGCAGTCCGAGACAATTTTCCTGACGCGCTCCAAGTGGGCAAGGATCGTGGAGAACGGGGGAAACTGTGAGTCCCACTCCAGGCTAATCGCTTCCGGTTTGCAGCGAGACAACACAAACTGCAGAAGTTCCCAAACCCGATCAGGTACAGAACGGCTATGGGTATCTATCAAGAGCGCGCCATCCCACTCTCCGCCGGCCAGATGAATCTGCTTGACTCGATCGAGTGAGATCGATTCAAGAAAGGATGTCGCGTCAAAGTTCAGATTAATCGAATTTGTGTAAACATTATTCACGTCGAGGAGCAAGCCGCAGCGGCTGCGCTGCAAGACCGCGTTGAGAAACTCGGCCTCCGTAAGGTCGCCACCTGGTAAATCAAAATAATAGGTTATGTTTTCCAGGAGCAGCGGGCGCGGTATTAGCGATTGGATGGTGGATACGTTGTCACAAACAACGGCCAAAGCCTCCCAGGTTCGCCACAGGGGCGTTAGCTGATCCACATCCGCTTCGGGGACCTGTGTTAGGCACAGGTGATCGCTGTGCCACGGCGGATTTATCTTTTCAATCAGCTTCGCGAGACGGGCCACATAGGACCTATCGATGGGCGAAGCGGTGCCAACTGAGAGACCAATTGAATGCGGAATAAGGGGTAATTTGTCCGCTAACGAGAGAAGGTGAGATGCCTCATCCTCCGGGGAATGCATGAATTGATCAGATATGACCTCCAAGAAGTCGATCTGAGCTACGTTGTTAATAATCTCGTCGTGCAGTGGTCGACGATACCCCAAACCAACCTTGATGGGCGCTAGATTCGGCTGACATGGACCAATAGCGGACTCCCCGACCACCGCCTGCTCCACGGTTGTATGCAGCTAAGGCGCGAGCCAGTCACTCACGGCAACTTGCGCTTCTTCATAGGCCCGCGGGCTTGCGGCCAGCCCCACTCACTGCACCCACCACAACCAATAGCGACAGGGCCTCCGCCCCGAATCACTTTTGTGACCAGCTCCTCAATGTAGAACTCCATAGTTAACCGAACCTTGCCACCTCCTATCGGCTCCAACTTTGGCTTTGCCTTCGCCCGCCTTTTGGCAACGTACGCCCGCTTTTTCTTGGCCATATTTCGGTCCCCAGGCTAGTCTATTTCTTTAGAGAATCATGCTACCGCTTAACTAGGTTTGCGCGGGGCGCACCACCCGGGCAAAGGTCGGCACCCGTGCCTTGCGAGTTAGCCTCTGTCGTGTGCGCCGCAACTCATTATTCTGCGAACCAAGACACAATCGAGCGCTCACCTAACACGATTTCGATGACATTTTCAATGTTGAGGCAAGCGGACGTGCCCCGCCCAAGAGACCCCAGGGGTTGTTGCGGCGCAAAAATACAAGGAGCTTGAGCCGATACAACTCACTCAATGTGTCGCAGACGAGCTCGTTCGGAGGCTCGTCACGGGATCTGTCTTCTCGTCTCGATGAGGCACGCACCTTTGCCATGACCTCCATCGTCGTCCTTGCTCCAGTGCAAAAAGACAGTAACTTGACCGTAGCTGCAGAGATTCGAAATTCTGCCGTATGCATGTTCGGCATTCGTGCGAACAGCACAAATGTCGTTCTGCGAGCTATTCCCCCTAAGTTGCAGGCGTCCTGAGGATGTTGCCGAGGCTGCAAAACTGAATCGCAAAAGAGCCTGGTCACGTCGTACCTAAACGTCTCGATAAACGAGCGGCTGTTTGCGCACGGGTAAAGTTCGGCAATCGTCTGCCAATCAATCGGACCGTCCAAAAGACCATCGGGTCCTACAAACGGCGCGTCCGAAGAAGGATAAGCGGGCATGCCGATCCTCAGCCGGGCACTTTGATAGCGCAGTGCTTCGATCATTAGGGCGCGGGTCCGGGAGCGCGGATGTTTGTGTAGCTCCCGCGTGGCAGCAGCGACCCACGCGAGCGCCGACTCAACCGGGCACTTCCTCTTTTGTAACGTCGATTCAGCCGATGGCACAGTGGGAAAGTTCGCAACCAGGGTTGAGACGAACGGTTGCTCCAGGAGATCGGCGATCGACTCAAACTTCGCCGAGGCGCGCGCGACAGCTCGTCTGTTTCCAACCCGAGTCGCGAGCAGGAGCTTCTCCCATCTCCTAATATATTCATCGTAGCTTCCGAAGTGCCGCCTGAGTTGGCTGCCGCAAAGGCCGATCCGGGCGGCAAGCTGTGGCTCGCGAATGACTTGCCTGAGCGTACTAGCGAGTTCGCTCACGTCGCGGGGATCTTTGACAATGAGCACGTTAGACCCATGCACGAGGTTGCGCTCATAGCTCTGCTTTCTTGCAATCTCTTCCGAGACAACTAGACACGTTCCGCTGGCGAGCACCTCTTGAGGGACGATTGGACCGTGGACAGCGACTGGAAAGTGACGTTCAAGAAAGCATACCGCGGTGCAGGATCGTATGAAGCGAGGCACAAGCCAATTCGGCAAAAAGGGAAGCACATGCGTGTTGTCACGGAGGTTGGCCCGTGTCAGGTGCGTAGCAAGTGTCTGGCCAGCGCACTTACCTACCATGGCCATGAGGTTGAATCGCAGACCTTCAGCCTTCAACAAACCCAACGCTTGTATCAGATCGAAGGTTCCCTTCACGTCACCAATCTTTCCGTAGATTCCTATCGAGGGGAGCGACGAATCGTACTCACCGTCGGGCGCATGCTTGGGTAATGCCTGGTCCCTTCCATCAAAGCGCAGCGGCAGTGCGCGGGGGCTGAACACCGACAGGGGTAGTGCAGAGCCTAGATCGGTCCTGATCTTGTCTGGCTGTATTCCAAGACGGAGAAATCGTGTTACCAACGGTCGCTGAGTGGCTATAAATCGCGCTGCACGCAGCACCTCGGAATACGCTGTCGCACAGTCGGGTACCATGAAAAGCCTGTCCAAGTCACTGCCAGCGTGCTTTACCACCAGAGGACGTCCCGTCCAAAGAGAAGCGAGATATCCCGACAAGGCATAGGGCTCCAGATAGTACGACAGGATAACGTCGCAGCTCCCCGAACGAATGACATCTGTAGCAACGGATGCCAGCTTGGTTACGAAGGGGTTCGATCTTGGAATGTGGCCCATCGCGCGGCGCGAATATGCCTGTGGGCCATAAAGATGAACGGCACCTCCTCGTCGGAATCGAGGTTGCGCCCACTTGCTGTCTTGAGGTCTTAACTCAACGCGATAGGCAGCCTCCACTTCGTTTGAGTTGGAGACGACATGGACGTTGTGGCCACGATGGGCCAGCCCGCGAGCTAACCAATAGGTTTGCGTGCTCACTCCCCCTTCGATCGGCAGATATTTGCCGACGATGCAAATGTTCACGCCCTTACCTCGAACACGGCAGATATCGTGTGGTGCAAGGCAACCTCCATACAGGATGTTTCTTGCTCAGGGTCTAGTCTCTTCTTAAGACAAGGAATCCAGACTAAGGAAAGCTATCATCTGGTCGGATCTCGGCCTTTCAGGGGTTAAGTGGCCGTATCTCGGCAAAACATTGGACACTGCCGAGGTAATTTTGCGTGCGTCTTCATGGGCTTAGGGTGTGTTGACACCCCGACTGAAAACCGCTGTCGGTGGTTCGTTTCCGCCCCTGGCCACCATCAAATCAGTGTCGCCCACGTTCACAGCCATCTCAGCCCCGTGGCGGCCGCGCGCGCGGTGTCTTGACGGCGGTCTCGAGGAAGGACTGGAGGTATTCGATGCAGCTCGCGTCGCGGTACAACCGCGGCAGGCTCGTCCGGATCGCTTCGCGCAATTGCGCACGGCTGGCAGGGTCCCGAGTCAGAGACACGACACGCTCGACATACGCATCAGGCGTGTCCACTGCCAGGGCGTCCAGCGAGAGGTGGGAGACGATTGCGGCACCGAGCCGCCCGCGCATGAAACGGCCGCGCTGCGTGACGACCGGCAGCCCACAGCCGAGTGCCTGAGCAACGGTGTTGAAGCCGGAGAAGCCGATCGTGTCGAGCAGGAGGTCGGCGCCGTGCAGGAATTCGTGGAAACGAGCCGGATCGCACCAGGGGCGCCAGACAAGGCGTGCGGCAGGCTCGAGGCCCGCAGCGCGAAACGCGGCTTCCAGCCGGGCACGCAGCCGCGCGGACAGAACGCCATCGTCGTAGCTGAAAAAGCTCAATTCCGCCTCCGGCGCCCGGCGCGCGATCTCGACCAGTACCTGGTCATGCTCGGGCGCGTACTTGAACGGTGAGCCTGCGCACACGAGCCGCACCCGGCGCTTTTCCCGGGGGCGCGGCTCGGGCGGAGTCACGGGCACGACCTCCGGATCGTAGTAGCAACCGAGATTGGGCAGCAGGACGAGCTGCTCCACGTAATGCTCCTGCGCGGCGGCCGGCTCGAACGCCGCTGCTGACAGGAAGTAGTCGATGGTCGGCAGCCCCGTGGTCTGGGGGTGGCCCCAGGCGGCGATCTGCACGGGCGCCAGTCGCTGACTCGCGAGCTGCAGGGTGATCGCATCCATGCCGACCTCGGGGTACAGGATGACGTCCGGAGACCTGGCGGTAATCGCCCGCGACCAGTCCAGGGGCGAGAGCTCGCCCTGCTGGTAATGGTCCGCCAGAGACGCGGCCGTCGTTGACTGCGCATCGCGAAGGGTTCCGAGGTGGAACAGCTCGACCTCGAACCGAGAGCGGTCGAGTCTTGTCAGCCAACCGCGGGTGATGGCCTGATAGACCGCGTGGTGATGTACGTGCGCCGAGACGATGGCTACGCGAACCTTCGCCCTGACTTGCGGGACATGAGGGCCGAGCCCGACGGCGCGCTGCCACTCGGCCATCGAAGAGGCACAGATGCGTCCGTACAAGGCGAGGAGATCGCGGTTGTCCGACTCCTGGTACGCGAGCACGAAGGGCTGCAGCGACCCCACCATCATCGTCGCGTACTCGCAGGGTCGCCGGCGAAGGTCTGCGGCCAGCTCCTCGAGCGCCGCTGCGAAAGCCCGTCGCGCGGCGGCGACCTCATCGGCGGATGCGGCTATCCAGGGCAACTCGGCGACCACACGGCCCATGCGGGCCGCGCCACAGTCGGGATCGAGCCGCAGCACCTGCTGGAAGTCACGCAGGGCCTGCCGGCTTTCGCCTCGGTGGTACAGCAGCATGGCTCGATTGGTGAGCGCCTGGACGTGGGACGGCTGCTGCGCCAGCACCTGCCCAAGAGCCACCAATGCCTCGGACGACCGTCCGAGAAGTTGCAGCGCGGTGGCGCGGACGAACCACGCGTCGGCCGAAGGCTGCGGTCCGGGCAGCGCGCGCTCGGCGGCGGCCAGGGCGCCCGCAGGGCGGCCGAGCGCGAGCAGGACGCGCGCGCGGCCGAGCCACGCGACGGGGTTGTCCGGCGCGTCGGCGATTACGGCGTCGTAGTCGGCAAGCGCCTGCGGCAGCGCGCCCAGACCATGTCGGGCCAATGCGCGCAGCAGCCTGTGCTCGGTCGTTTCGGGCGCGGTACCGCGTTCGAGGCTGCTGAGCGCCTCGGCATAACGTCCAGCGCCGACCAGCGCCGCGATGAGCTCGAGCCCTGCGCCTCTTGAGTCGGCCTTCTCGGAAGCAGTCACGCTGGTGATGCCGTTACGGACGCGGTAAAACTACCATGCGCATCATGCCGCTCTTCTCCATCATCGTCGTCGACTATCAGGGGGTGAACTCGCACGAGACGCTGCTGCGCGGTCTCGGATCACTGCACGCCCAGACTTTCCGGGACTTTGAGATCCTCTGCTATCACGACGGACCTCTGCTGTATCCGCAGCGGCAGTTTCCGGAACCGATCATCTGTACGGAAAAGCGTTTCAACGATTGGGGACATTCGCTGCGGGACCTCGGCATGCGGCGCGCGAGCGGCGAATACATCCTGCACTTCAATGCCGACAACCTGCTCTATCCGTCGGCGCTCGAGGAGCTGGCGCGCGAGATCGCAAGACCCCCGCGCCTGTTTGACCGCGACTCGGGCCAGCCTCTCGATTCCAATGACATCATCATATTCCCCGTCAAGATGTGGAACCTCACGAAGTTCCGCAATCTGACGGTGCAGCTGCCGGGACCCCCGGGCTTTTATCTGATTCTCAACGGGGTGCCGCCGCAGCTGCAGAACATCGATTGCATGCAGCTGGTCATGAAGCGGGCACTGTGGCTTGCCGAAGGCGGCTGGTATGACAAGCGCGAATTGGGTGACGGCCACATGTACCAGCGCTTCACCGGGAAGTACGGCTACCGGCATGTCGGACCCGTGCTGGGTGAGCACTTCTAGCGCACGCTACGTGCTGCGGGCCTGGAAATTCGCGTGCCGGTGGTTCGATTCCGCCCCTGGCCACCATCAAGTCAACGTTCAAAAGGCTGCGCAGCGGCGGCTGGCCGCCGCCGCGCAGCCTCGGCCTACTGTTACTCGCTCCCGAGCGCCTCACCGGCCTCAGTGAGGTAATCGCCCATCCGCGCGAAGATTCCGCCGCCAGTCGCGTCGGTTTCCGCCCTCGGGGCGGCAATGACCCCGAAGGTCACCGCCAGAGCGGCGACGATCAGGATGACCGCCACGGGACGAACCGCCTGAATGACGGTGGTGTCGATGGTCCTCATCTCGATCTCCTCAGTCAGATGGTGGGAATGGTCCTAGGCCGCGCGACCAACCTAGCCGTCCACCGACAGGAGATCTTTAGGGATCTCTCAGGAAGTTGTGATGCTTGGATCCCGCCCCTGGCCGTCACCAAATCATGAGGTTGGATTGAGGTGGCGTGCCCCCTTCACCCAGCTTCACCAGTCTTAACTCTCGCTCACCAAACCTTGGGCCCTCTTTCATGCGGCGCCGCTCGGTGGCCCGTAGCGTCTCCGCGCCGCGTGAAAACTGCACATCCATCCATTCGGAGGGTCTCATGAAAGGTCAAAGAAAATCGTCTCGTCTTCTCATCATCCTCGGGCTGGGCCTCGCCCTGACCCTTCCATTCGGCTCGCGCGCGCATGCCCAGAGCATCAATTGCGCCGCGCCGGTGACCAGCGCGCCGACGAGCGCCGCCGTCGTAGCGGTTGCGTCGACAGCCTACGGTAAAGTGCTGGTCGAGGGTTCGGCCGACTACGCTGGTTGTTCGTTGTACATCCTTACCTCGGACAAGCTGAACGTGCTGACGACGGGCGCGGAGCCTTTCGCGTGCAGTGATAGCAAGAATGTCCTGGGGCCCGCTTGTGCCGCTGTCCTCTGGCCGGCGTTACTGACCAACGGTACGCCCATCGCCGGACCGGGAGTTAACCCCTGGCTGCTTGGCACGGTGACCCGAAACGACGTATTGCCTGGCCAATCGGTGCAGCAGGTGACTTACGCGGGTCTGCCGCTGTATCGGTTTTTCCTGGACGAGACGCCGGGCGAAACGGAGGGCGCGAATCTGTTCGACCCGGTGACCAGCCCCGCGGGCATCTGGTACCTGGTGGAGCCGAGCCATGGCCGCCCTGCGCCGGGTCAGGCGCGGCTGCAACTCGAGACCGCCGCAGTCAATGGGACAGGAAACGACCAGACAGTACTGGCCGTAACGATGGACGGTGATCTCAGCATCGCCCCAAACGTGAGCTTCCCCGTCTACACGCTGAGCGCGGAGCGCAGCGGTGCGTGGGGCACGTGGGGCGACGGCATCGACTGCCGCGGGATTTGCGCTGCAGTACCCTGGCCGCCCGTTCTGACCTCCGCGCCGCCCGAGGCGGGCCCCGGCGTCGACCAGGACGCTCTCGGGACAATGGTGAGGCCCGACGGGAGCCAGCAGGTGACCTACAAGGGTAGGCCGGTGTACCTGTTTTACGGGGACACTTACATACCGGGCATCACCGGGACGCAGGGTATCGACGGACAGGGCAGGGTTACCCCGTGGGGTGTGTTCAATACGGTACCGCCATCGCCCTGAGGGCGCTCGCGAGTTGATGGCACAGCCACTCGGTGATCACCCGGGTGGCTGTGCCGATGTGCCAGGGAGGAAGCGCCGGCGCGCGTCTCGCTGAGCAGCGAGCGCTCCTTCGGAGTCCAGCTTGATGCGGACCTCCTCGGCGATGTCACGCGATACTTCGTCCTGCAGCAGCAGCACGTCCTTCAAGTCACGTTCATAGCTGTGAGCCCACAATTGACGATCGCTGCTTGCCTCGATCAATTGCGCAGTGATGCGCACCCTGTCGCCCGAGCGTAATACCGCCCCCTCTACGACGCCGTCCACGTTCAACTTCCGGGCGATATCCCGCAGCGGCTCGTGCACACCCTTGAACTGCATCGCTGAGGTCCGCGAGATTACGCGCAGAGTCCCGATCTTGCCGAGCTCGGTGATCACCTCGTCGGTCAACCCGTCGGCAAAGTACTCCTGCTCTTTGTCGCCGGACAGGTTTCAAGCGGCAGCACCGCCAACGAGTGGATAACCGCAGCAGCCGCCGCCGAGCTCGCTCGCTCGACCGGCCTGCTCGCTCCCGGCTGACGGACCATCGCCCACGACACTGCGAGCAGTGCGACGATGATCAGTGCTCCGGCGATCCATCCGAACAAGCCCCACCGGGCGAAGGGGGCGTTCGTGGCGGCGATGTCCGCGCTCACGCCGAGACTCTCTACCGTCCGAGGCGGAGGCGGTAGTTCCGTCAGCGGATGCACGGCGGCGATCATGCGGTAACCGCGCCCGCGCACCCCTTCGATGTAGCGGGGCGCCTGCGGATCGTCTCCCAGCGCGCCGCGCACCAGCTTGACGCGCTGGACGATCGTTTCCGGCGTAATCACGAGACCCGGCCAGACGCGCTCGCTCAACTGCTCGAAGCTGACGACATTGGGGGCCGCGCGCGCGAGCGCAACGAGCAGATCGAAAGACAGTGCCTGCAGTCGGATGAGGGTTCCCGCGCGCCTGACTCGCCGCGGTGCCAGCTCCACAATCAGGTCATCAACCCGAAACCCCGGGGGATCGGGGGTGAGGTCTCGGGTCATTGTCCACGCCTCGCGCGCCATCGTTGGCTCGGTGCGCGACTTTACGCAGCCCTGCTGATGGTCACCGGCACACCGCTGCGGAGCGTCTGATACACGACGCAGTAGCGCTCCGTGAGCTTGATCAGCTGATCGAGCTTGTCCGGTGCTGCATCAGTGTCCAGGGAAAACGCCAGGCGTATCGCCCCGAACCCGACCGGGGCCTCCTTTGAGACCCCGAGCGTGCCGCGAAAGTCGAGATCGCCCTCTGCGGACACTGTGCCAGCCCTCAGGGGAATCTCGAGCGCCGTCGCCACGGCCTTGAGTGTGACCCCGGCACAGGCCACCAGCGCCTCGAGCAACATGTCGCCCGAGCACAGCTCCGCTCCGGAGCCGCCCGTCGCCGGGTGGAGGCCGGCCACCGCGAGCGCGCGGCCGGTCTCCACCTTGCAGGCGATGCCCGACTCGTCGAGCGTGCCCTGCGCCCTGAGGGTTATCCGCGCCGCCTGCGCATCACCCCTGTAGCGCTCCTTGATAGGAGCCTGTATCGACCGCAATGCCGCTGCATCCATGACATTTCTCCGAAGGCGAATCCCGGGGCCCCGGGGTACTGGTGGCCCCTCACTCTGCCGTGGTGGGATCGATGATCGTCATGACGCGGTTGATTCGATTGCACGGCAGGCCGCCGAGCTCTGCATGTCGCCGCACGAGCGACTCATCCTTGGCGTTATACACGCAGAACACCTTGTTGTCGGTCACGTAGCTCTGGACCCATTGAATGGTCGGCCCAAGGCTGCAGAGGACCCCGAAGGACTTCAGCGATATGGCCTTGAGCTCGCTCGGGGTGAGCTTGCCGGCTCCGGGAACATCGCGCTCGATCACGAACTTAGGCATGGGTATCTCCGGGTTGCAAAGAAATCGGCCTCTACGATGGGTTCATGATGGCGCACGGGGCCGGCGCCGTCTTGAAATGGGTCTGAAAGTTTTCTGAATCGGCCGCCACCCCGGTAGCCGGCCTCAGACATCGAGTCCCAGGGCGAGCGCGCAGGCGCTGCGCTCTTCGAGGGGCCCGTTTCTGTCAACCGCGGACTCACGCCAGCCGGTTCCGAGCTCGCGCTCGAGGCAGGCTTCGGTCTGCGCGCGCAGCCGTGCTTCGGTCAGGCGCCGCTCGCCTTGCCCGTGGAGCGCGTAAGCGGCATCCGCGCATGCCGCGATGCGCGCGGCCTCCGTGTAGCGCTTCTCGGCGCACGCAAGCTGCGTCATGGCGTCCAGTGCGGTGTACAGGCGCGCCGGCTCGAAACGCGTTCCGACCTCGAGTATCTCATGGGCTATCGCACGCGCTTCCTCCAGTTCGCCGGCCTGCAGCAGCGCCTCGAGCGTCGCCACCAGCAGTCCAAAGCGCACACCGCTGCGGCTCGAGTGCCGCAGCCGGTGGACCAGTGGCCGCGCCAGCTGCAGCGCCGCCGCCGGGTCGCCGCAGGCCAGGTCCAGCTCGACGACTTCGGAAATCGCAGCCAGCGCCTGCCGCTCGCTCACGGTGATCGAGGCCCGCATCGCGCGCTGATACGCCGCGCGTGCGCCTGCGAAGTCGCCGCGGGTCAGGAGCAGTGCGCCCTCGGTCTGCGCACCGAGCGCCAGCAGGCGCGCCGGCCAGGCCGGATCCTCGAGGGTTCGCGCGGTGTCGAAGGCTGCGCGGGCTGCTTCATTATCGATGCGCCAGTTGCTCGCCAGGAGCATCAGCGCGTAGTAGCGCGCCCGCAGGTCGCCTGTATCCGCATGCATCTGTGCAGCGAGCTCCGCGGCATAGCGCGCACGGTCGCACTGCCGCGTCGACTCGAACGTTGCAATCGCTTCCCAGAAACGTGCCATGGCGGCGCGTGGCAGCCCCTCGGACAGCAAGCCGACCGTGTGGTGATAGCTGTGCCGACCCTCCGCGTTGAGATCCGCCTCGAACAGCAGCGGCCATGCGGAACCGTACAACCTGACCGCGAGCTCAGGCGCGTGGGCCGTCGCCCAGGTGATTGCGGCGCGCACGTTCTCCAGCTCCGGCTCATAACGGGGGAGCCACAGCGCCTCATCCTCGGACCAGTACTGCACGTAGGCGCGGTCCAGGAGCTCGAGCATCGCAGCTCCCATGCCGCGACGCGCGGACTGCTCCTCGCCCGCTTCCGCGAGTCGCGCCAGCGCATAGAGACGCGCCGTCTCGGAAAGCGCATAGCGCGGGGAATCGGACGGCAGGGCGTTCACCAGCGAGCGGTCGACGAGACGCGAGATCAGGTCGATGGCGTCGCAGCTGTCGGTCGGTCCATCGGTGACACAGCGCGCCGCCGAATCGAGCGAGAAGCTGCCCGAGAACACCCCGAGCCGGTTGAACACGCGCTGCTCGGCGGGCGACAGCAGCTGGTAACTCCAGTCGAAGGCGGCCTGCAGGGCACCGTGGTGTGGTTCCTCGACCGCGGCGCTCGACTTCAGCAGCCGCAGCCGGTCGCCGAGATGCTCCAGCAGGGCAGCGACTCCCAGCGCCGGCACCCGAGCCGCGGCGAGCTCGAGTGCGAGCGGGTTGCCGTCCAGCCGGCGGCAGATCTCGGCCACCGCCGCACGGTTGGAGCTGGTGAGCGCGAAGCGCCGGTCGGCGGCCGTCGCGCGCTGCACGAATAGCGCGATGGCATCGGAGGCGCCATCGGGCGAGCCTGAATCGGAAGGTTCGTCGACCGCGAGTGGGCCGAGGCGGAACACGGTCTCCCCTGGCACGCCCAGCGGCACCTGGCTGGTGACCAGCGCTCGTAGCTCGCCCGTGCGGGCCAGGAGCTGCGCGAGCGCCGGTGCGAGCTCGCCGGCCAGGTGCTCGGCGCCGTCGAAAACGAGCAATAGCGGGACCTGCGCGAGTGCGCGCTCGAGTGCGGTGAACCCATCGCCGCGGTCGGGCAGCGTCACGCCGACAGCGAGCGCGATGGCGCTCGCCACGTGGCGAAGTTGCGTGAGTGGCCCGAGGTCTACCCAGGCGCCCTGGCGGGCGGGTGCGGCGACTGTCTGTGCAAGCACCTCCTGCGCAAGCCGCGTCTTGCCGATGCCGGCCGCGCCGACCGCAGTCACGCAGCGTGCATGCTCGAGTGCCGCCTGCAGCGCCTGCAGGTCGCGGTCCCGGCCAATGAGCGGCGTCAGGCGGCTGGTCACGACGCGGACCGGGAGCGGCGCGGGCGCGCGCGGCGGCTCGGTCGGCGCCGACGCCACGGAAGGCGACGGACGCACGACCTCCAGCTCGAGCCGATAGCCGAAGCCCGGCACCGTGCGGATCGCCGCGGCGCCCAACACGCGCCGCAAGCTCGCGATCTGCGACGGCAGATTGTTCTCGTCGACGACCAGCTTCGGCCAGACGCGCTCGAGCAGGGTCGCCTTGGTTACGAGCCGCCCGGCCTGCTCCGCGAGCACCTGCAGCAGATCGAAGGCGCGCGCCCCGAGCTCGATCGGCTGCCCGTCGCGCCGCAACTGCCGCTCGGCGGGCAGGAGCTCGAAGGGGCCGAGCCTGATGATATCGGCGGCGGCCGCAGGCAGCGGGGCCGCCGGCGCAGCGGGGGTGCGCGCATGGGAATTGCTGCGCTCAGTCCTGCCGGGCTGCGCCTGCAGGAGCGACGCGATGTGCTCGCGGAATGCCGGCGTGGCGGTACCGCCCGGCAGCCGCATCCAGTGGACCGCCCGAAACGACTCGGGCACCTCGGCCTCCGCTTCGCTCGTATCATCGATGCACACCGGCACCACGAACGCCTTGCTCTGCGCCATGTGCAGCGTGCGCTGATCGGCCAGATGCCACTCGAGACGGAAGTAAGCTTCCGGGCGGCTCGTCGTGTAGTGCGAGATCACCGGCATGAAGAGCGTGCACTCGCGCAGCTGCTGCCGGATGCTGTGGTCCCAGGCGTCGCCACCCTTGAGCTCGCTGCGATCGAGCCACACCTCGATCCCGGCTGCGCGCAGCGCGGCCGCGATGCGCAGTGCCGCCGCGTCATCTTCGGAGGCGTGGCTCAGAAAGACCGCGCGTGAAGGCTGCGTTGTCGGCATGGACCCCGGAGAGCAGAGAGTCTCGAGGATGACTCTTTGATTACGATGATATGCCGGTTTGAGACAACGCCATGTTTGACATGTTGGTCAGCTGCGCGACCCCGGCACTGCGCAGCCAATTTTTTTAGTAGTCTCAGGTACTTATGAATCACGTGGCCAACCGGTTCCAGGCGCTCGATGTGCTGCGCGGTCTCACGATCGCCCTGATGATCGTCGTGAACATGCAGGTCGGCCCGGGCAGGTCTTACGCGCCTCTGCTGCACGCGTCCTGGAATGGCCTGACGCCGACTGACCTGGTCTTTCCGACCTTCATGTTCGTGGTCGGAACGGCGCTCAGTTTCACGCTCGAGAAGTACGCCGCTCTGGGGGACGCGGCCGTCCTGCGCAAGATCGCAACGCGCACGGCGCTGATCTTCCTGTGCGGTTACCTGCTCTACTGGTTTCCATTCTTCAGCATCGACCCGGCCGGGCACCTCATCCTCACGCCGTTCGGGCACACCCGCATTCTCGGCGTACTGCAGCGCATCGCCATCGGTTACGGGGCGGCGGCGCTCATCGTGTATTACGCAGGACGCGCTGGCGCGATCGCCTACTCGTGCTGCGCGCTGCTCGGCTACTGGTGGCTGATGCATGCCTTCGGCGACTACTCGCTCGCCGGCAGCGCCGAAATCAAGCTCGACAAGCTGCTGCTCGGCGAGGCGCACATGTATCACGGCGAGGGCGTGGCCTTCGATCCAGAGGGCATTCTGAGCACGCTGCCCGCCGTCGTGAATGTGCTCGCCGGCTACCTCGCCGGGCGTTTCATCCGTGATCACGGCACGAGCCGCTTCACGATCATCCGGCTGCTGCTGCTGGGCGCCGCCTGCGTCGTCCTCTCCCTGTGCTGGAATGCCGTTTTCCCCATCAACAAGAAGCTCTGGACCAGCTCCTATGTGCTGTGCACGGTCGGAATCGACCTGGGCGTACTCGCGATCCTGATCTATGCGACCCCGCAGGCGAAGGAGCGGCGCTCGGCCTGGTTCTTCGAGGTGTTTTTCCGCAACGCGCTGGTCATTTACCTCCTCAGCGAGGTGGGACAGACGCTGCTCAACACCATTCAGGTAGGGCAGCAGAGCCTCTACGGCTGGCTGTATGCCGTTGGCTTCGCATCATGGGCCGGCGACAAGCCGGGGTCGTTGTTGTATGCAGTCGCATACATGCTCGGCTGCTGGGCCGTTGCCTGGGCGATGGACCGCAAGGGCATCTATATCAAGCTCTAGCTTACAATGGCCCAAAAAAGGAGCCCCCATGCTTACACTCCACGTAACGATCTGCTTCCTCGGCCTGCTGGCCGGCGCTTTTGTCCTGGCCGCCTTGTGCCGCGGGCGACGGCTGCCGAGCTGGGACGTGGTGCTGCTGGTGAGCACCGTGCTCATCAGCCTTACGGGGTTCGCGTTGCCTTCTCCCCCGGGGACTCCCACGCCCGATCCGGCGCGGATCGTGGGCGTGATCGAACTCGTGGTGGTGGTGATCGCCGCGCTCGCGATCTACGTCGGGCGGCTGGCGCGCGCCTGGCGCGGCGCCTACGTCGTGGCCATGGTGCTGGCCGTGTACTTCAACGCGTTTGTCACTGTCGCGCAGGCATTTCTGAAGATCGGGTTCCTGCATGCGCTCGCGCCGACCGGGAAGGAGCCGCCGTTCCTGATTGCCCAGCTGGTGACGCTGGCACTGTTGCTGGTGATCGGCGTATCTGCGTTCAGGCGCTATCGCGGACCCACGGCCGCAGTGGTCTGACCCATGCTCGAATCACTCAGCCACATAGCCCTGGTGGTGAAAGACCCCGGCAGGACCGCCGCGCTGTTTCGCGACCTGTTCAGCGCACGGGTGCTCGAGCGCGAGGATGATGACGGTCATCTCGAAACCTTCGTCAGGCTGGGAGGTGTCTGGATCGTGCTGGTCGGCGCGCCGGTCGAACGTGCCCGCACCGGCGATCACATTGCCTTTCGCGCCTCTGCGGAGATCCTCGAGGCTACCGCCGCCAAGCTCGAGGCGATGGGACGCGAATTCATAAGGGCACGTTCGAACCGGGCCCTGTACTTCTTCGATTACGACGATCACGTGTTCGAACTGGATGCCGAGGACCTCGACGAGGAGCTCGGAGAATAGTGACGATCACGAACGACCGCTGACCGAATTCCCGCCGGGGCAAGCGGCTTAGCGCGCGTGCGCCGCGGGGTGCCCGCGACTCGCCTCGATCCAGCGGCTGACCTGCTGGTGCAGAATCGAAAGCGGCATCGGGCCGTCATCCAGGACCGCATCGTGAAAGGCGCGGATATCGAAGCTGGCGCCCAGAGCCTCCTCGGCCCGGTGGCGCTCGGCGAGAAACTGCAGCTCGCCGATCTTGTAGGCGAGCGCCTGCGCGGGCCACGCGATGTAGCGCTGCGTCTCGCGCACCACCGAGGTCTCGGGCAGGGCGGTGTTCTCGCGCAGGCAACTCTCCGCCTGGCTCCGGCTCCAGCCCTTCCAATGGATGCCGACGTCCATCTCGAGACGGCACGCGCGCCACATGTCGAACGACAGCCGGCCGAAGCGCTCGTAGGCGTCGCGGTACACACCCATGTCCTCCCCGAGTTGCTCGGCATAGAGCGCCCAACCCTCCACGAATGCCGTCGGCTCATCCTTGCGACGGAACTCCGGCAGGTCGGTCCGCTCCTGGGCGAGGGCGATCTGCAGGTGGTGGCCGGGTACCCCCTCGTGAAGAATCCAGGCCGGCAGGCCGAAGAGCGGACTCTCATAGGAGTGGGCGCTCACCACCACGGTGCCGGGCGCGCCTTTTTCCGGATCGCCGAGGTCATAGCCGCTCGAGGAGGCGTCGAGCTCGGGTGGCTTGACCCGGATCGTCCAGGTGAGCCGCGGCAGCCGGCCGAACCAGGCCGGCAGCAGCCCGTCGATGCGCTTGCCGATCTCGCTCGCCTTCTCGAGGTAGGTCTGCAGATCGGGCGCATAAAAGCGCTTGTCGGTGCGCAGCATCGCGATGAATTGCGGCAGCGTGCCGGTGAAGCCGGCCGAGCGCATCGCGCTTTCCATCTCGCCCCGGATCCGCGCCACTTCGCGCTCGCCGAGCGCAAACGCCTCGTCGGGCTTCATCTCCGTGGTGGTCGAGCGGCGCACCTCGAACGCATACCACGCGCGCCCGTCCGGCAGGCTCGAGGCGCCGAGCAGCGGCCGTGCGTGAGGCAGGTAGTCATGCTCGAAGAAGGACACCAGCTGGCGCTGAGCGGGTTTGACCGCCTGCTCGACCGCGGTCAGCGCGTCGGCCCGCAGCGCAGCCTGGCGCTCGGGCGGTATCGTCGCGGGCAGATGTTTGAGCGGCGCAAGCAGTGGGCTGGCCGCCGCGGGCTGCTCGGCGGCGAGCTCGAGAACGGCGAGCACCGAGGCCGCAGTCGCTTGCGGCTGGACGAATCCGCTGGCGATGCCGCGCCTCAGGTTGTCGATTTCCTGATCAAAGTAAGCGGGCAATGCTCTGAGGCGGGCGATCCAGGCGACGGCGTCGGCCTCCGCGCGGATGACGGTGGTCTCGGCCGCATAGTTGCCGGCATTGAAGAATCCGTCGCCGTTGTTGAACGGAATGCGCGCCGTATCGAAGCGCGCCGCCTCGATCCGCACGCCGAGCCGCCACTCGAGCAGCCGCCGCGTCAAGGCATTCTCGCTGGCGGGGGGCGAGGGCGGCAGGCCCGAGAGGCGCGCCTCGAGAGCCTCGAGGGCGGCGGTGCGGCGGTCCTCTGCGGCTTTGCTCACATCGGGCCAGCCCGGTCCTTCATTGGGATCGGTCTGCCTTTCGATGGCCGATTCCTCGGCAATGATTGTATCGAGCGCCGCATCGCCGCCGGCCGCCGCGGTCAACGCCGGCATCACCGTCAATGCGGCCAGGACGCAAGACCAGGGTCTCATCGAAGCACAACCCTTGAGGTGTTCGCTTGTCGATGGCTTCGGGCCTCCAATGGTATCCGGGGACGTGAATGTCGGGTATCAACTCGTGCTGAGATCGATCAGGGTGTCGAGTACGACGAGCAGCGCAACCATGGCGAGCGCCATGAGCGGGGCCAGGAGCGGACGCTGGAAGATAAACATGGATGCTCCGCGCTAGGTGGTGGATGACGGGAGTAGCGTGGCGAAAGCGGCCTCGCGCCCACAGATGAAAAACGTCCCGACGCGGCGCTCGCAGAGCGCGGCGGGCTGGGCTATTTGTCCCGCCGGCAGGTGAGCGGCGGCGCAGCCGGCAAGGGAAGGCTAGACTCAGCGGGAGGGAAGGTGCATGGCGCAGTCGATCCGCTATCTCAAGGCTCGCGACGGAGTGAGACTCGCCTGGGCCGCGCTCGGCCAGGGACCGCCGCTCATCAAGGCCGCCACCTGGCTCACCCATCTCACCTACGACCTCGACAGTCCGCTCTGGCGGCACTGGATCGAGTTTCTCAGCCAACGGTTCCGGCTCATCCGTTACGACGAGCCCGGCTCGGGCATGAGCGACTGGGAAGTCGCAGATCTGTCGCCGGCGCGCTGGGTCGGGGATCTCGAGGCAGTGGTCGAGGCGAGCGACCCGGGCGAACCGTTCGTGTTGCTGGGCATGTCCCAGGGGGCCGCAGCGGCGATCAGCTATACCGCGCGCCACCCCGAGCGGGTCTCACGCCTCATCTTATATGGGGGATACTCACAGGGCTGGGCACTGCGCCCTGGCTCGGAAGCCGATCGCCGCTTCCGCGCGATCGTCGACCTCACGCAGCTCGGCTGGGGCAAGGACAATCCGGCGTACCGTCAGCTGTTCACTGCGCTGTTCGTTCCGGGGGCGACTCCGGAGCAGTCCGCCTGGTTCAACGATCTGTGCCGGCGCACCACCACGCCGGAGATTGCGACGCGTCTGCTGACGGCGCGGGGAAACCTCGACGTGCGCGATCTTCTGCGGCAGGTGCGCGTACCGACCCTCGTGCTGCACGCGCGGCACGACGAGATCGTGCCGTTCGCGTCCGGCAGGCATCTGGCGGCGGAGATCCCCGGGGCGGAGTTCGTGGCGCTCGACTCGCGCAACCACATCCTGCTGGCCGATGAGCCCGCGTGGGCGCACTTCAGGGGCGCGGTACTCGAGTTCACCGGCCATCCGCGCGCCGCCGGAGCCGAGGACGCTTTGCTCGCCACGCTGTCGCAGCGGGAGCGGCAGATCCTCGCGGCAGTCGTCTCGGGACAGAGTAACTCGCAGATCGGCGCCGCACTGTTCGTCAGCGAGAAGACGGTCCGCAACTCACTCACTCGGATTTTCGGGAAGCTCGGCGTGCGCACGCGCACGCAGGCGGCCGTCTTGGCACGTGACCGCGGATTCTCCGGGCCTTGAATCCCAGCTCCACCGCCACCAGATAGCGGACCGCCGATTGAGCCCTGCCGGGTGTTCCGGCGCATAATTGTCCTATGGATGTGCCACAGATCCGCACGCCCGGATCAACCGACGATTCGGTGATCGACACCCGCTACTGGCACCGGCTGGAAAACGGGCGCGTGCAATGCGACGTGTGCCCGCGGGCCTGCAAGATGCATGACGGGCAACGCGGGCTGTGCTTCGTGCGCGGCGCGCAGGACGGGCGCATCAAGCTCTTCAGTTACGGCCGATCGAGCGGCTTCTGCGTCGACCCCATCGAGAAAAAGCCCCTCAATCACTTTCTGCCGGGTACCAGCGTACTGTCCTTCGGCACGGCGGGATGCAACCTGGCGTGCGCCTTCTGCCAGAACTGGGACATGTCGAAATCGCGCGAGATGGACACGCTCGCCGACCGCGCCAGCCCCGGGGAGCTGGCCCGATCTGCCCGCAGACTCGGCTGCTCCAGCGTCGCCTTCACCTACAACGACCCGGTGGTGTTCATGGAGTACGCGATCGACACGGCGCAGGCGTGTCGCGAGCTCGGAGTGCGCAGCGTTGCGGTGACCGCCGGTTACATGTGCGCGGCGCCGCGGGCGGAGTTCTATCGCCACATGGACGCGGCCAACGTCGATCTCAAAGCCTTCAGCGAGCGCTTCTACTACAAGGTCTGCGGCGGCGAGCTCGGTGCGGTGCTGGAGACGCTCGAGTATCTCAGGCACGAGACCCAGGTCTGGTTCGAGATCACCACCTTGCTCATTCCGGGTGAAAACGACTCGGACGACGAGATCGACCGGATGACGCAGTGGATCGCAGCTAAGCTCGGTGCCGATGTGCCGCTGCACTTCACCGCGTTTCACCCCGACTGGCGGATGCGCGACAGGCCGCCGACCCCGCCGGCGACGCTTACGGGCGCGCGCCGCATCGCGCTCGCCAACGGTCTGCGTTTCGTCTACACCGGCAATGTGCACGACAGTGACGGGGGCAGCACCTGGTGCCCGGGCTGCGGCACATGTGTGATCGAGCGCGACTGGTATGAGCTCGGCCGATGGCAGCTCTCGGATTCCGGGGCATGCCTCAACTGCGGCACCCGCATTCCGGGGGTGTTTGCCGGAGCGCCCGGGCGCTGGGGCGCGCAGCGAAAGGGCGTGCGGCTCGCGGGGCGGGCGACGCCGTGAGCGGGTTGAGTCCGGCAGTCCGGCCTGCGGCGGTGGCCGGGCTGTTCTATCCCGGCAGCGCGCAGCAGCTCGGCGCCACGGTCGACGCCTTGCTTGCGGGTGTGCCCGCTCGTGCGGTGTGTCCGAAGGCGCTGATCGTGCCCCATGCCGGCTACCAGTACTCAGGGCCCGTGGCGGCGCAGGCCTTCGGCTCGCTTGGCGCCGCAGCGCGCTCGCTGCGCCGCATCGTGCTCCTCGGGCCGAGCCATCGTGAATGGTTTCGAGGCCTGGCACTTCCGGCCGCAGAGGCGTTCGCGACTCCGCTCGGCATGGTGCGGATCGATGGGCGGTCGGCGGAGGAGCTGCGCCGGCTGCCGGGGGTCGTGGTTTCGGATGCACCCCATCGTCTCGAGCACTCGCTCGAGGTGCAGCTGCCTTTCCTGCAACGCATGGCGCCGGACGCCCGGATCGTGCCGGTCGTAACCGGGGATGCGAGCCCAGCAGAGGTCGCCGCCGTCATCGAAGCGCTCTGGGGCAGCTCCGACAGTCTCATCCTGGTCAGCTCGGACCTGAGCCACTATCACCCCTACGCCGTCGCCCGCGGCCTGGATGCCGCGACGGCCGACGCCATTCTCGCCGGCGACGAGACGCTCTCGGGCGATCAGGCCTGCGGCTGCGTGGCGGTGAATGGTCTCACGTGCGCCGTACGCCGCCGCGGGCTGAGGGGCGAATTGCTGGACCTGCGCAACTCCGGCGATACCGCCGGTGACCGGCAGCGCGTCGTCGGCTACGGCGCCTTCGGGTTCTATGATGCTTGAGCTGAGCGAGCGCTCCCGGCTGCTCGAGCTCGCGCGCGAGTCGATCGCCCGCGGTTCGCATCGCTCTGCCCCGGAGCCGTTGCCGCAAGGCGAATGGTCGCCGCGGCTGCTCGCGCCCACGGCGGCGTTCGTGACCCTCACCCTGGAGGGCGAGCTGCGCGGCTGCCGCGGCACGACCGAGCCGCAACGCTCCCTGGCGGACGAGGTCTGGCGCAGCGCCTGGCTGAGCGGCTTCGCCGATCCTCGCTTCCCGCCCATCGCGGCCGAGCAGGCCACCTCGCTGCGGATCGCCATCAGCGTGCTCACGGCGCTCGAGCTGATCGCCTGCGATAACGAAGCCGCGCTCATCGAGTCCCTCGTGCCGGGGGTCGATGGCCTGGTGCTGCGCTGCGGCGCCGCGCGCGCGACCTTTCTTCCGGCGGTCTGGAAGTCGCTGCAGGAGCCGCGCGAGTTTGTCAGGCAGCTGCGGCGCAAAGCCGGCCTGTACGGCTCGCACTGGCCCCCCGGGATGACCGCTCTCCGTTATCGCGCCGAGACGTTCGATTCGGGGCAGGGCGCCGCGCTGGCGGCCTGAACCCGCTATAGGGCGATCGAGCCCTCGCGAAACGCCGAGCGACTCAGCCAGGCGTTGATGAGAACCGGCCTGCCCGACCTGGCGGTGGCGCGGGCGCGCGTAATGGCTGCGGAAATCTCGCCGCCGGTCTTCACCAGGATGCCTTCGGCGCCGAAGCCGGCCGCGACCTCGTGATAGGCGCTGCGCGCGAGAACCGTGCCGACGTCGTCATCGAGGAGCTTCACCTGCTCGCGCGCAATCTGGGTCCAGCCGGCGTCGTTGCCGACCACCGCGATGACCGGGATCCGGTGGCGCACGAAGGTGTCGAATTCGCTCAGGCCGTAACCGCACGCGCCATCGCCGAAGAGAATCCACACCTCGGCCTCGGGCCGGCAGAGTGCCGCGGCGAGGGCGAACCCGGCGCCGACACCGAGCGTGCCGAACGGCCCCGGATCGAGCCAGCTGCGCGGCCCGCGCGGGCGAAGGATATAGGAGGCGGTGGCCACGAAATCGCCGCCGTCGGCGACGAAGATGGCGTTGTCGCCGGCACCCTGCTCGATGGCGCGCAGCAGTGCAATCGGATTGACGAGCTCGCCCGGGGCGGCGGCCTCCTGCTCGATGCCCGCGTCCCGGGCCGCATCGCGGCCACGGAGCGTGGCGATCCAGTCCTGCCAGCGTGCGCTGGCTCCGCCGGCCTCTTCGGCCAGCTGCTCGAGGAAGCAGCCCGGATCGCCGATCGCCGCGACCTCGGGCGTGCGATTCAAGCGCGCATCGCTCGCGCTGCGGTTGGCGGCAATCACCGCGCTCGAATGCAGCTGCCGCCCGTAGTCGAGCCGGAAGTCGCAGGGAGTCCCGATCAGCAGCACGCAGTCGGCCTCGCCGAGCGCCTGACGACGCTGATGGCGAAGCTGCAGCGGGTGATCGCGCCCTAAAAGCCCGCGCGCCATTCCCGACAGGTACACCGGGATGCCGAGCCGCGTGATGGCGGCGACGACACGGGCCGGGTCGGTGCCGGCGGCGAGCGCCTGACTGCCGATGATGGCGAGCGGCCGGGAGGCTTGCGCGAGGCGCTGACTGGCTTTCGCAACGCTCGAGCGAGCGACCGTGGGCACGCTTACCGGGCGCCGGCGCGACGGCGCTGACGGTGCCGACGGGGTTGCAGTTCCCGCGAACAATCGCGCGAAGTGCCGATTCACGTAGAGCCGACGGAGACGGCTCGCCAGCGAGTTTCCCTTTCCCGCCGCGTCGCGGTACCACCCGCTCACCAGCGATCTTGGGTAGAGCAGATCGACCGGGCACTCGACGAACGCCGGGCCCTGCACGCCCTCGCAAACCACCCTCAGGGCCTCGTCGGTCGCGCGGCCGAGATCGCGCACGCGGCGTACGCGCCTGAAGAGCTTGACGTGCGGAGCCGCGACCGCGTGCTGGTCGATGTCCTGCAGGGCGCCGCGCCCCTCGAGCATCGTCGGCACGGCGCCGCCCAGCACCAGAGTCGGTGACTGAGCGAGCTGCGCGTTCTTGAGCGCGGTGACGCAGTTGGTGATGCCAGGTCCTGCGGTCACGGCCGCGACCCCGGGCGCGCCCGTCAGCCGCGCGGCCCCGTCCGCCGCGAAGACCGCGGTGGCCTCATTGCGCACGTCGATCACGCGGATGGCGTGAGCCTTGGCGCTGGTGAGGATCGGCGAGATGTGCCCCCCGCACAGCGTGAACAGCTGCGATACCCCGTGCGCACGCAGCGCCTCAACGACGCGGTCGCCCCCATGTTCCTCGGCTGGCCTGGCCATCGGAGCCGAGTTTAGCGGGATCGCGCCGACCCGGAGCGGTCGGTTACCCTGTGGAAGATTCGTACAGACAGGAGCGTGCCGTGAGGTCGCGGGTACTGCCGGGAGTCGTCCTCTGGCTGACAGGGCTGCTGCTGGCCGCGCCCTGCCACGCCGAGACTCTCGCGGTCGAAGGCGCGCAGGGCGTGCGGGCGATGCTCGACGGCGCTTCGGGCCGCTACCAGGTGCAAAGCGGCGTGCGCGGTTGGGCGTTCACCGGCACGCTTGGCGCAGCCGTGTCGGAGCTCCACGTGCACGAGGGGCGCGATGGGCTCGGGCCGTTCCGCGAGCTGCAATTTCGCTGCCAGCAGCCGCGCCCGCTCGAGGCGAGCATACGCACCTACGCCGACGAGCCCATCGTGCTGTTCAGCGAAACCTCCGCTGCCGCGATCGCCGATCCCGCGATGCTGCGCTTTCCCCGCTTCACCCACCTGCCCAAGGAGCTGCGTGCTTTCAGCTACCGGAGCCACGAATTCGCGCCACCGAGCTTCACGCTCGAGGAGAATGGCACGCCCTGGCTGCTGTTCGATGCGCGCGGCTCGGCCGCAGTGATCTCACCGGCGGCGAATTTCATGCTCGCCAGCATGCACGGCGACGGCAGGACCGAGATCTCGAGCGGCCTCAATGCGGGCGTCACGAGCCTGCCGGCGGGCTTCAATCACCAGACGCTCGTCGTTTTCGGCAAGGGGGTCAACGGCGCCTGGGAAAGCTGGGGCCGCGGACTGCTCGGGCTCGAAGGCGCGCGCCGCCCGGCGAATGATGCGGACGCGGGGCTGCGTTATCTCGGCTACTGGACCGACAACGGCGCGAGCTACTACTACGATTACGATCCTCAGCGCGGTTACGCCGGCACGCTGCAGGCGCTCGTCGAGCGCTATCGTGCCGAGGCGATTCCCATCCGCTACCTGCAGCTCGACAGCTGGTGGTACTACAAGACGCTGACCGACCCCAACGGGCAGGCGGGCACGTCGAAGAATCCCGCGCTGCCGCCCGGGGAATGGAATCGTTACGGCGGGCTGCTGAAATACGAGGCGCATCCTGCGCTCTTTCCGGACGGCCTGGCGGCGTTTCAACGCCGCATCGCCCTGCCGCTCATCGTCCACAATCGCTGGATCGATCCTGCAAGTCCTTATCACCACAGCTACCACATCAGCGGTTTCGCGGCGACCGATCCCGCCTGGTGGCAGGCAATCATGGGGTACGTCGCATCCGCCCACGTCGTGACGTACGAGCAGGACTGGCTGAACGTGATCTATGAGCAGTCGCCGGCGCTCGCCGGCACGCCGGGGGCAGGGGAGGCGTTCAGCGGCGGGATGGCGCGCGCGGCCGCGGAGCACGGTCTCACCCTGCAGTACTCCATGCCGCTGCCGCGGCAATTTCTCGACGGCGCCCGCTACGAGAATCTCACCAGCACGCGGGTCTCCGGCGATCGCTTCGAGCGTCCGAAGTGGGACCATTTCCTCTACACGTCGCGCCTCGCGAGCGCGCTCGGCATCTGGCCGTGGAGCGATGTGTTCATGAGCGCCGAGACGGACAATCTTCTGCTCGCCACTTTGTCGGCGGGCCTGGTGGGGATCGGCGATCCCATCGGGGCGGAAGACCGCGCGAGCCTGCTGCGCGCCGTGCGCGCGGACGGCGTGATCATCAAGCCCGATACGCCCATCGTGCCGATCGATGCGATGTACCTGACCGATGCAGCAGCAGGCTCTCATGCGCCGATGATCGCCTGCGCCCATACGGATCACGGTGAGCTGCGAACGAGTTACGTCTTCAGCTACGCTCGCGCGCCGCAGCCTGCCCGGGCCTCGTTCACGCCCGCGCAGGTGGGCGTCTCAGGCGAGGCCTACATCTATGACATGCGCACCGGCAAGGCACGCCGGCTCGCCGCCACTCAGCCCTTCACCTTCGCGCTCGCCCCGGGCGCGACCGCGTACTTCGTGGTCGCAACGGTGGCACGCTCCGGCATCGCTTTGATCGGTGATCGCGGCAAATTCGTTCCCGACGGCCGCAAGCGCCTGGCCGCACTCGGCGACGAGCCCGGGCGCCTCACTGCGAGAGTCAGGTTCGCGCCGCAAGAGAAGTCCGTGCCGCTGTTCGGCTACGCCACGCATGCCCCGGTGGTCGAGGCACAGAGCGGCACGGCCGGCAAGGTGTTGTTCGACCCGGTGAGCGGGCGTTTCGACGTCGAGGTCTCTCCCGGCCCCGAGGAGCTGCGCGAGAGCCCCGGCGGCGATTCCGTGCGCGAAGCGCTCGTGTCGCTACGTTGAGAGAGAGGCGGCTTTGAGTGAAGCTGCCACAGGCCGCCTAAGCCCGCTACGCCGCCCCGGCGCTGCAGATGCGCTGCCGGTACTCAGCCACCGAGATGATTCGCTGCGTGCGGGTATCCCACAGGATGCAGCGCAGTGCGCCGAGAACGTCGCGCAACCCGAGGCGGGTCACGTCCCCGAACAGGTGCTGGTATTCGTCGTGACACTCGGCCAGACGGTAATTCGGAATGCTCGCCGACAGGTGGTGCACGTGATGATAGCCGATGCTCACGGTGAACCAGTTGAGCCAGTGCGGCAGCACCAGAAAACTCGTGCCTTCGATCGCTCCGGCATCGATGTCCCAGTGCGCCTCGTCGCTCGCGTAGGAGTGCTCGAAGTTGTGCTGCACGGTGAATAACACGATGCCCACGGCGCCGGCGATCGACACACTGAGAAGATAGATGGAGAAGAAGCGCGCAATCCCGCACGCCCAGCACATCGCTGCCCAGATGGCGAGCAGCACCAGGTTGTTCCACAGCATGTGCCGGTACTCCCGGGGCGAGTTCCAGTAGCGCGTCCGGTAACTTGCCGCATGTGCCTGTATCGATACGCCGGGATGCCTGAGCTTCTGTCTCACGGTGTGAGCCACGAGGCCGATGCTGCCCCTCAGCCAGGTGAAGCGCGGATTGAAAATCAGGTAGATGAACCCCGCGAGCGGAGCGGCCGCGACGCCGCACTTGCTGCGATACATCTGCTGCCGGGCGGGCGTGAGCGCGGCGTACTCATCCACCGACAGCGTCGTGTACGGCCCACGGTATCGGTCCCAGTTGCCGTTGTGCGCGTGGTGGTAGTTGTGGTGCTGCGCCCAGACGTACTGGGGCATTCCGGAAAGAACCCCGAAAAAAAACCCCGCCCCGCGATTGAGCCCGCGGCTGCGAAACAGGCTGCCGTGGCCGCAATCGTGCATCAGGCCGAAGATGCGCACGGTAAAGAGAATAATGAGAACCAGTGGAATGACGGCAAGCCAGGGGGATGCGCTGCCGGCGCACCAGACGGCTGCCCACCACAGCAGCGCGAACGGAACCAGGGTCGTGACCACCTGCGCCAGGCCCTTGAGGTCATCCGATCTGGCGTAACGGCTGATCATGGCGCACTTCTGGCGCCCGAAATTCTCGCGCGACACCACGATAGAGATCTGCCCCCGATTCCCGACTTCGTTCTTCTGTCTTGCGCGCCGCTTAGCTTCCGCCCGCGCGGCGCGGCGGCAGTATGCTGCACGCCAGCCTCGGGGCGCTACATATTTTTACAAAGGCCGCGGGGACGCTGAACCAGTCGACCGCCTGATGCTAGACGGCGGCGCGCCGCAGGCGCAGTGCGTTACCGACCACTGAGACCGAGCTCAGGCTCATGGCGGCAGCGGCCACGATCGGACTCAGCATCAGCCCGAAGGCCGGGTAGAGGACGCCGGCGGCGAGCGGGACACCCACGGCGTTGTAGACGAAGGCCAGGGTGAGGTTTTGCCGGATGTTGCGCATGGTTGCGCGACTCAGGGCACGGGCGCGTGCAAGGCCGAGCAGGTCTCCTCTGACGAGGGTGATGCCGGCGCTCTCCATGGCGACGTCCGTGCCGGTGCCCATCGCGATGCCGACGTCGGCGGCGGCGAGCGCCGGCGCATCATTGACGCCATCGCCAGCCATCGCGACGACATGCCCGGCGCTTTGCAGGCGGCGCACGATCGCGCTCTTCTGCTGCGGCAGGATTTCGGCTTCGATCTCGCCGATGTCGAGCTCTCGGGCCACCGCCTCGGCCGTTGCGCGGTTATCTCCCGTCAGCATGACGATGCGCACGCCATCCGCCCGCAGCCGCTCGAGTGCGGACGGGGTCGAGGCCTTGATCGGATCGGCGACGGCGAGCAGGCCCGCGAGCCGGGCGTTCACGGCCACGTACATCACGGTGGCGCCCCGTCGACGCAGCTGAACGGCGCGCTGTTCCAGCCGATCAGGGCCATCCACGGCGCCGCCCGTCGTTGTCACCTTGCCGATTGACACCTCATGGCCATCGACCTGGCCGCTGACGCCCTGGCCGGTCACGGACCTGAAGCCCGCCACCTCGGCGACGACCAGGCCCTGGTCGCGCGCCGCCGCAACGATCGCGGCGGCGAGCGGATGCTCGCTGACGCGCTCGACGCTCGCAGCGAGTGACAGCAGACTGCGTTCGTCGAAGCCCGTGGCGGGTAGCACTGCAATCACGCGCGGTCTGCCCTCGGTGAGCGTTCCGGTTTTGTCGACCACCAGTGTGTCGACTTTCTCGAACCGCTCGAGAGCCTCCGCATCGCGGATCAGCACGCCGAGCGTCGCGCCCTTGCCCACACCCACGATGATGGACATCGGCGTCGCAAGTCCGAGCGCGCACGGGCAGGCGATGATGAGCACCGAGACCGCGGCGATCAGTGCGTAGGAGAATGCCGGCGGGGGGCCGAGCGTCAGCCAGCTCGCGAACGCGGCGAGGGCGACCAGCATGACGGCCGGCACGAACCAGGCCGCGACTACGTCGGCCAGTCGCTGGATGGGCGCGCGGCTGCGCTGCGCGTCG
>DASPSF010000072.1:0-17542 GCA_035624075.1 Steroidobacteraceae bacterium
CCGCATCGTCGAGCAGCTGCCCGAGCAGGTCGATCTGGCGAGCGCACGGCGCTTCGCCATCGCCGGCCTGTCGCAGTATCTGCGCACGGCCGGCCCCCGCTGGCAGGATGACGGCGGCCGCGTGGCACTCGTCGGCGCCACCGGCGTCGGCAAGACCACGACGCTCGCCAAGATCGCCGTGCGCTGGGTGCTGCGCCACGGGGCACGCGACCTCGCCCTGGTGGCGGCCGACCCGATGCGCATCGGTGCCCACGACCAGCTGCACTCGCTCGGCCAGCTGCTCGGCGCGCCGGTCTATGCGCCCGACGGCTTCGCCGGCCTGCCGGTGCTGCTCGCGCAGCTGTCGCGCTACCGGCTGGTGCTGATCGACACTCCGGGCAGCAGCCTGCGCGACCCGCAGCTCGCCACACGCCTCGCGGTGCTCGCCAACGCGGCCTCCAAGCTCGAATCGGCGCTGGTGCTGCCCGCCAACAGCCAGGCCGGCGCCATCGACGAGGCGGTCAGGCGCTTCGCGCCCGCCAATCCCAGCTGCTGCCTGCTCACCAAGGTCGACGAGGCGGCCAGCCTCGGCGGCGCGCTCTCGGTACTGATCCGCGCGCGGCTGCCCGTGGCCTACGTGAGCAGCGGACAGCGGGTCCCCGAGGACCTGCAGCCCGCGCGCGCCCTCGATCTGGTCTCGCAGGCGGTGCAGCTCGCGAAGTCGAACCAGGCGGCGGTGGACGCGGATCCGCTGCGCCGCCGCTTCGGCAGGAACAACCATGGCAGCACCTGAGCTCAGCGTGATTCACAACACCCGCCTCGACGGCCTCGCTCAGCCCGTGCAGGTGATCGCAATCACCGGCGGCAAGGGCGGCGTCGGCAAGACCAGCGTCGCGGTGAACCTCACCGTCGCGCTCGCAGCCCTCGGCCGGCGCGTGGTGCTGCTCGATGGGGACCTGGGGCTCGCCAACGCCGATGTCTTTCTCGGCCTCTCGCCCCGCTACACCCTGGCGCACGTGATCTCGGGCGAGCGCACGCTCGATGAGGTCATGGTGCAGGCGCCGCAGGGCTTTCACCTGATCCCGGCGGCGGCCGGAGCGGCGGATCTCGCCCAGATGGGCGCCGCCGAGCACTTAGGCCTGGTGCGGGCCTTCTCGGGGCTCGCGACCCGCCTCGACGTGATGATCGTCGATACCGCCGCGGGGCTCTCGCACAGTGTGATGCAGTTCTCACAGGCGGCCCAGCACGTCATGGTCGTGCTGTGTGACGAGCCCGCCTCGATCACCGACGCCTACGCCCTCATCAAGGTCCTGAGCCGCCACCACGGCGTGCAGCGCTTTCGCGTGCTCGCCAACCAGATTCGCATGCCAGGCGGCGGGCGCGAGCTGTTCCAGCGCTTCGAGCGGGTCGCCGCCCGCTTTCTTGACGTAACGCTGGAATACGCCGGCGAGATCCCCGACGACGACTGCCTGCGCCGCGCGGTGCGGGGCCAGCGTCCGGTGCTCGACGAGTACCCGGGAAGCCCTGCGTCCCGGGCATTTAAGAAATTGGCAGCCCATGCCGATACATGGCCAGTACCGGCGGGCCCGCGCGGAAACATCGAGTTCTTCGTGGAGCGCCTGGTGCGGCGCACGGCCACGCGGCCGCAGGCGGTGTCATGAGCGCTGCCGGAGCGTATGGCGCGCTGCAGGCCGGGGGCCGCGCCGGGGACGAGCTGATCGTGCGTCATGCGGAGTTGGTGAAGCGCATCGCCTACCACCTCGCCGGGCGGCTGCCGCCCTCGGTGTCGGTGGACGACCTGATCCAGGCGGGCATGCTGGGACTGATGGAGGCGGCGGCGAATTACACCGCCAGCCGCGGCGCGAGTTTCGAGACCTACGCGGGCATCCGTATCCGCGGCGCGATGATCGATGCGTTGCGGGCGCTCGACTGGGCACCGCGCTCGGTGCACCGCAAGGCGCGGGCCGCAGCCGCCGCGGTGCGCGAGGTCGAGCGCAGCACCGGGCGCAGCGCGCGCGACGTGGAGATTGCGCAGCAGATGGGCGTCACGCTCGAGGAGTACCACTCCATCGTGCAGGACGCCGCCAGCTGCCGCCTGGCGAGTCTCGACGATGAGACCGGCGGCAACACGGAAGGCGCGGCCGACCCCTTCCGGGAGACGGCCGACGACCAGATGCGCGCCTCGCTCGCCAAGGCGATCGAGACGCTGCCCGAGCGGGAGCGGCTGGTGATGTCGCTGTACTACAGCGAGGGGCTGAACCTGAAGGAGATCGGCGCGGTGCTGAAGGTGACCGAATCGCGTGCCTGCCAGCTGCACGGCCAGGCGCTGGTGCGGCTCAAGGCGCGGCTCGCCGACTGGCGCGAGGACAAGGGCGAGAGCGAAGAGTAACTGAGTGGAAGGACGGGCTGACGTGACAACGGACTTCGCGCCGCCCCCGGGCCGCGCGCGCTAGGAGCCCCAGCGTGGACTTCCTCAGCATTCTCGGCCTGATGCTCGCGCTGTGCGCCGTGCTGGTCGGCGCGATCCTCAAGGGCGCGGGCGTGATGGCGCTGGTGTCGGCGGCGGCCTTCATGATCGTCGTCGTGGGCACCGTCGCCGCCATCCTGGTGCAGACGCCGCTGCCGGTGATGCGCCGTGCGCTCGGGATCTTCTCCTGGGTGATGCGCCCGCCGGCGCGCGACGGCAACCTGCTGATCGCCAAGATCGTCGAATGGAGCAACATCGCGCGCAAACAGGGGCTGCTCGGCCTCGAGCCGATGATCGATCGCGAGTACGACCCGTTCGTCAGGAAGGCGCTGCAGCTGCTGGTCGACGGCAGCGAGCCGGATGCCATCAGCAACGTCATGAACGTCGAGCTGCACGTCCGCGAGCACGCCGACATCACCGCCGCCAAGGTGTTCGAGGGCATGGGCGTGTACTCGCCGACGCTCGGCATCATCGGCGCAGTGCTCGGCCTCATGGCCGTCATGCAGAACCTCGCCGACCCGACCAAGCTCGGCCACGGAATCGCCGCGGCCTTCACCGCGACCGTCTACGGCATCGGGCTCGCCAACCTGTTCTTTCTGCCCGTGTCCGCCAAGCTCAAAGTGATCATCCACCGGCAGAGCCAGATGCGCGAGATGGTGATCGACGGCATGCTGTCGATCGCCCAGGGCGAGAACCCGCGGGCGATCGAGTCGAAGCTGCAGGGTTATCTGCACTGAGTGCGCGGCCCATGAGCTTCAAACCCAGAAAACGCCAGGAAGAGCACAGCAACCACGAGGCGTGGGCCATCCCCTACGGCGATCTCGTGACGCTGCTGCTCGCCTTCTTCGTCGTCATGTACGCGCTCTCGACCTTGAACGAGGGCAAGTACCGGCTGCTGTCGGATTCGCTCTATGCGGCATTCCGCGGCGAGCCGCGCACCCTCGAGCCGGTCGAGGTCGGACAGCACCAGGCGGGCTCCGGCGCCGACAGCCGCACCGGCGTGCTGCAGCAGCAGCGCCCCGATCCCGCCCACGCGCCGCCCGCGGGCCCCCTGGTGAAGCTGGCCCCCGACATCGTGCCGATCGCATCGGCGCATGCCAAGGCGCTCGCCGAGCAGGCGGAGCGCCGCGACGCCGCACTCGCGCGGGTCGCCGACCAGGTAGAGAGCGCGCTGGGTGATCTCGTGAAGCGCGACCTGGTGACGGTACGGCGTAACGAGCTGTGGGTCGAGGTGGAGCTGCGCACCGACATCCTGTTCGCAAGTGGCAGCGCCCAGCCCGCGCCCGCCGCGGTGCCGGTGCTCGAGCGGCTGGCGCAGGTGCTCGCGCCGCTGCCGAACGGCATCCGCGTCGAGGGCTACACCGACAACGTCCCGATCCGCACCAGCGTCTTCTATTCCAACTGGGAGCTCTCGGCCGCGCGCGCCGGGAGCGTCGTGCGTGTGCTTGCCAGCCAGGGCATCGACCCGGCGCGGCTCGCGGTGGTCGGCTACGGTGAGCAGCGGCCTGCGGCGGGCAACGACACCCCGGAGGGGCGTAACGCCAACCGCCGCGTGGTCGTCGTGATCCTGGCGGTCGAGCAGACTGGCGCGCCGGCCGACTCGGCCGCGTCCGCGGCGACGGCAGCGGCGAGCGCCGCAGCCGATGCAGCCGCGCCTGCACCGGCCGCAACCGTGCAGTCGGGCACGGCCGCGGCGGCGCCGCCAGCCCTCACCCCGGTGGCGCCACCACCCGCTGCCGCGGCGCCCGCCATGGGCGCCGACGGCGGCCATTGAGGCGCCCAAGTGGCATGGATCATGCACCTTTCCCCTCGAGTAAGCCGCGCGGCGGAAATCCGACTCGCGCGCGCGATGTGAACTCGCTCACAGGAGCCCTCGTGCACATGACTGAGATACCGCCCGTTGACCTGCTGCTGGCCGGCTGCGGCACGCTGATGGTGTTCGCGTTCGCCCTCGCCGCCCTCACCTTCGATGGCTGGCGCCGAGCGACCCGCCGGCAGAGCCAGCATATTTTCACGCACTCGGAGAACCTGGCGCAGCAGCTCTCCCAGCTCGATGCGCGCGTAAATGCCACCGCGACCGCGATTCGCCGCCTCGATGAGCGCATCGAGCGTACGGCAGCGCCCGCCGTGCAGCCGAAGGGCGCACCGGCCGGCGGCTATCAGTTCGCCATCCGCCTGGCGCGCAGCGGTGCCTCGAGCGAGGACCTCATGGCGAACTGCGGCCTCTCGCTCGGCGAGGCCGACCTGGTGCGCCGCCTGCACGGCGCCGTGCACGGCGTAGGGGTGTAACGTGGCCGGCGCAAGATCCAACGCAGCGCCTGCGAGCGCCAACGACGTCGCCTTCGCCTTCGTACAGGCGCTGGCTGCCGAGCTCTCGGACGGCGAAGTGGAGCTGCCGGGCTACCCGGCCGTGGTCGCCGGTATCCAGCAGATGCTGAACGATGACGACGTCGATATCGCGCGCGTCGTCACCGCGATCGGCGGCGAGCCGTCGATCGCCAGCCAGATCGTGCGCATGGCCAACTCCGCGGCGCTCAACCCGCGGCGCGTTCCGGCCCCGGATCTGCGCGCCGCGATCACGCGCGTCGGCCTCAACACCGTGCGCACCGCCACCGTTTCCTTCGCCATGAGCCAGCTGCGCGCCTCGCCCGACCTCAAGGGCCTCGAGCGCCAGATCGAGGATCTGTGGCAGCGCAGCGTGCGTGTCGCCTCGCTGAGCCAGGCGATCGCCAAGCGCCTGACACAGCTCAATGCGGATGCCGCCATGCTCGCCGGCCTGCTGCAGGGCATCGGCAGACTCTACATCCTCGCGCGCGCCAGCAAGCACCCGGCGCTGTTCGCCGATCAACAGGCCTATTCCCACGTGGTGCAGACCTGGCACCTGCAGATCGCGGCCGCGCTGATCGAGAACTGGGGCTTCGCCCCGGAGATCATCGAGGCAGTGCGCAACTCCGAGGACCTGGACCAGGACATCCGTGGCCCGGTGACCCTGAGCGACGTGCTGGCGGTCGCCGCGCTGCTCGCCGATTACGCCGGCACGCCCGATACGCTCAAAGCCCTGGTCGGGAGCTCACGGCCGTTCCAGCGCCTGCAGCTCGACTTCGAGGCGTGCGAGAACTTCCTGACCTCCTCGGCCGAGGAAGTCGCGCAGCTGCGCGAGGCGCTGTCGGTTTAGAGCCGCTCCTGCGAACCCGAACGCTTCCTCGGTTCTTCCGCGAGTCATGTGGCAGCTGTGACGGACCTGCGACCGCTAACGGACCCTTGAGGGTCAGATAGATTGCTCCGAAGCGGTCAGAACAGCCGAACCGGACATTGGCGCCTCCACTAGTCCGGCGGATTGTTTGCGCGAAGGAAAGCGACGGAAGCCTCGAGCATCTGCAACCGCGTTTCGCTGCGCGAGAGCCAATGGTCTTCGCGCTTCAGTGTCACCAGCTGCACCTTCTTACCCGCCCGCGTCAGGGCGTCAAACATGAGGCTGCTTTGTTTGAATGGGACGATCGTGTCGTCGAGCCCATGAATCAGAAGCACCGGAACGTTCACTGCGTCCAGATGCTTGAGAGGGGAGATTTGATCCAGCACACGATCGTCTGGACCTGTGACGCCCATGAATCGATCCCAGTATCTCTGTGCCCTTGTGCCGCTACCGCGGTAGTCTGCCTGCTGCAGCATGCGGCTCGGATCCGAGATTCCGGCGACCGATATGGCGCAGCGGTATACGCCGGGATCGAGACTCACTCCGGCGAGCGCCGCGTAGCCACCGTAGCTCGCTCCCATGATGCAGACACGGGTGGCATCCACGACCCCTTGCTTGGCGAGGTAGCGCACTCCGTCGGAGAGATCGGTCTGCATCTTGCGGCCCCACTGTCCGAATCCCGCGGAGATGAATTTCCAGTTCAGATTCGAGCCCCGGAAATTCGGGCGCAGCACGGCATAGCCCTGGTCCGCGAGCGCTTGGGACCACCAGTCAAAATCCGCAGTATCGCGGGCTTCGGGTCCCCCATGAGGCAGCACCACCAACGGCAGATTCTTGGCTTCACGTCCCCGGGGTAAGGTCAGATAAGCAGGGATCGCCATGCCGTCGGCAGCCCTGTAGATGAGAGGGCGTACTTCCAGCGGCTGCCCGAGGCCCTCGTACACTTCGCCGAGCGCCTGCGCACGAGAGGTCTTCATGTCGACGATCTCGTAGCAGTAGCCATCCCGTGCGCCCTCTAGCCGCACGACGATCTCATTGAAATCAGCTGAGTACGAGACCAGGCGGACGTGCTCTCCGGCAAACGCCTTCGTTATAGCCGTCCAGCGCTGCTGCATGGCATCGTCGAAGAATACGTACCGTAGGTCGTCGGCCAGCCACCTGCCGCCGATCATGCGATTCGTCCGGAAATCCTCGATCGGGCTCTCGAGTAGGCGTCCTTCCGCCATGGGAGGCCCGAGGGTGCCGTCCTTCAGGGACAATAACCGCCAAACGATATCGCCATCCACGATACCGGCAGTGAGCAGCGTCCCCTCGTCGGGGCCGAACCCGAGGATATGTGGCACATCAATGGGCTCGCGGCCCGCGATGACCTCGCTCAGTTCTTTACCGCGACGAACGCTGAGAGACCAGCGCTGATCGGATTCGGTATAGCTCTTTTCGGCCGCGATCTGTCCCTCTTCATCGACCAGCCATCCTTCCGTCCCGGGACCGCCTTCGCGCGCGATCGTTTGTTCACCCGTCTCGAGATCCACGCGAAACAGGACGCGACCGAGCCTGTTGGCGTGCGAGTACAGCGCGGGCAGAAAGAGCACGGTGTGTCCTCCCTGCCGCCGCACCATCACCGAACCGGAGAGGACCCCAAAGATATTGAGACCTTGATTGTTCTTCGGGGAGGGAAGCGTTCTGAAGGCGTTCTTCCCAAGGTCGCATACCGTGAGTCGGAACCACTCGGACTTGTCCAACCACACCGAGTCCGCCGGGCCATAGAAGACCCCGGTTTCCGAGGTAGTGATCAGCAGGTGCTCCCCGTCGGCCCAGGTAATGCTCCGGAGCTTGTAGTCTCCCATGTGGATGGTGTTGATCCCCCGGCCTTCCACCAGCGACACGATGACGATCGTCCTGTCGTCTCCCTTGGTCCGAACGAATGCCAGCCTCGACCCATCCGGTGAAAGGGCCACGTCTTCGATAGTTGGTAGCCGTCCGTAGACTTCGAGCGCCGCTGCCTTGGCGTTGGATGGCATGGCCAGAATTGCTGCAATAATCCACGCCGCGATGACCCAACCCGTGGCTTGCAGGCGCGACTTAGCGGCAACCGAGAGCATCGGAAAACGTCGGTGCATGCCACGTATTCCCAATACGTTTGCAGGTCTACGCGGACCGCGAAGCAGCTGGCTTGCTGCCAATCTGAGATAACCTCGGTATTTGAGCAAATGCGCGCATGTCATGCGCAGGCACAATGATCAGATCGGGCAGGCGTTCTTTCAGCGCAATGATTCGCAGCAGGTTTTCGCGTGCGCCTTCCGCATCCGTATCGGCCGTTCTGCGGATGATCCATGGGCGCTCCTCGCGCTGCGTGATTCCCTCCAGTTGCCATACGAGATCGCCGACGAATGCGTAGCGGGTACTGTCGTACAGCGTAACGAATGCAATCACGCTGCCTGGCGTGTGACCGAACGCAGGTACAACGACGATCGAGCCGTCGCCATAAACATCGTGGCTGGAAGGAAATCCGAGGTACGGCCCTCCTTCAAACCGATACTCCTCATATCGTATGTCCGCAAAGAGCCTACACAAATCCATGTCTCCGCTTTTTCTGATGAATGCACGTTCCTGCGGTGTCACCCACACTGGCACGCCGGGAAAGTCGGGCAGGCCGCTCACATGATCCCAATGCGAATGCGTCAAAAGAATGGCGCGTAACGAGCTCCCGTCATAGCCAATAGCCCTCAATTGGTCGGCGGCGGGCTGCCACAGACTGTAGAACGTGATGGCACGAAACATGGAAGGCAGGGTCTGAAACTGCTTGTCGATGTCCCGGCCAAAGCCAGTGTCGATGAGCAGGTCGCCCTGCGGGTGTCTCACCAGAGCTCCAGTCATCGAAAAATCGCGCCGCTCAAACAACGAGCCTCCGCGATAACCGAAGGCCGCAACCCGATGGGTGACGCCAGTCACTAAGGCGAAAACGCCCAATAGCTTTGGCGGTGTGCCTGAGGGCAAGGGCCCCGCGTAGGGCTGCGGCGCCGGCAAAGGTGACGGCCACGATGTGTGCAGGAATAGAGCCAGCAGTATTAGCCCCGCCACTGCCCCAGCCACGATACAGATGCTAGTCATTGCTCAACATCTTAATTCGAGGCTCATGCCCTGCTGTCTGATGCCTCACAGCGGTCTGGCAGTTGGGTTATGCATGTTTTCGCAGCACTTTCCGCCTCAAGCTTGCCTGCCGCCAGTGACTGCTCTCGGGAAATCTATAGCTGGGCGGCGACGGTGCTGGCCGATCAGCGCCCGTGAGCGCTTGGCTAGGTTGACGGGCGGAAATCGACCCCGAACGGCCCGGCTGCCTCCCCGTTACCAGCCGTTCAATCGGTGGAATGCGGGCGCGCGTAGCCGCTTTGCCTGAGACAGCGAGAAACTCTAGGTCACGAGGCAAGATCCAGCTGCGATGCTGCCAGGGGCGAAGCGCGTCGCCGCTTGCAGCGGGCGCGACCGGGGATCAGTCTGACCCTGACACGCGGCTACTTCTTGGTCGCCGCATCCTCGAGCTGGTGGACCTTCACCATCGCCTTGTCGGTGGCCGCCCGTGCGCATTCCGTGTCACTCGGGGTGGAGCTGGGATAACGCTTTCCGAGCTCCTGGCAGGCCGCCTTCGCGGCGTCGCTCACGCGTGCCTCGAATGCTCGTGCACCTATCGCGGTGCCGATATCGAGCCCCTGCGCGCTCACCGTGTAACCCAGGGAAACGTCGACGATCGGTATTCCACTCGAAGTCCTACCGATGGTCGTCGCCACCACCCGGTGCGATTCTACGGTGACCTCCGGCATCGGCACGTTCTGCGCGAGCACGTCACCGCCTATGACAGCGGCGGCAACTGTACCGGCAGCAATGACAAACATCTTCTTACTCATGGCGGCACCTTTTTGTGGGCTGGTGGTGGTTTTTCAGCTGGTGAGCATTGGCCCTGTGCCATGGGCTCGCAATCGGGAAAAACCGAGATGCAGGGGTTTGAGCCGAATGCGGCTCCCGAAACCGGTTACTCAACAACCTAATGGGCGTCGCTCAACCCAGACAAGAGATTGTCATTCCCCCGTACGGTCAGGGAACGTCCGCCGCACGGCCCTGTGTTTGGTTGCAGGTGCACTGCACAAGCCATCATTATTGCCCGGGGGGCTAAAGCTATGATTCAAAAGATCGTGGTGTACGTGTTGATCGTGCTGCTGTCCACGGGATGTACAACCCTTCGCCCCATCGGCGGCAGCCCCAGCGAACTACAACAACGTATCAATTCCGGTGAGCTGTTGAGAGTCGGCGACCGGGTGGAGGTAGTCACGAGCGACGGAAACACCCACCGGATCATCGTAACCAAGCTTGGTGACGGCCGCATCGAAGGGGGGAACGAGAGCATCAGCGTTGAGCGCATCGTCTCTTTGCAAAAGCGCGAGTTCAGCGGTGGCAAGACGCTGGCGTTGATTGGTGCTGCCGCCCTGGCAGTCCTTCTCGGAATCGGGGTATCCCAGGCGTCCCATCCAAACGTGAGCCTCTGACGCAGGGAGTTGCCAAAGTATCCTCAGCGCTTCCGGGCGATCGAGCGCGCAAGGGGTTTCCAGACTAAGCACCGCCAAACAGATAGCTCCAGCACATAGCGTTCACTCGAGCGTCCGCTCTCGAGAAACTTACGAACCGCCGTCTACTGGTGGCTTCTGGCCGATTGCGGAAGCTCGGCCAGCCAGCACTTTCTCGCTTGGGTCGTACAAATTGAAGTCGCAGCCTAACCGGCCGGTTCTGGCCGTCCCCGGCCGTAACTGCCAGCTGGGTCGCAGGCGTCCGCGCGAGATGCATTGAGGGAGGAGCAATGGACGTGGATCGCGAACGCCACCTTCGACAGCCTCGCAGCCCTGCCGGTCGACTCGGGACTTGAACCTTGCATGATATTGACCACAATGCCAGGGCTTCGTGCAGGCGCCTTTGCGTTCCTGACCCCGGGTGAGGTGGCAAGTGATGAAGCGATTGGCTCTGGCGATTTTGCTGTCGGTCCCCATCATGGCGGCGTTTGCGCAGCAAGCTCCACCCGCCGAGCCTGACGCTGCGAAGGTGCAGTTCACATGGGGCGTGAAGATCCCACTGCGTGACGGAGTGCATCTCAATGCGACGGTGTACACGCCGAGGGACCAGAAGACGCCGCAGCCGTGCATCTTCACCCTGACACCTTACATTGGGCAGAGCTATCACGAGCGCGGCATTTACTTTGCGGCCCACGGCCTGCCCTTCCTCACCGTCGATGTGCGCGGACGCGGCAACTCCGAGGGCGAGTTCCATCCCTTCATCCAGGAGGCCAAAGACGGCTACGACGTTGTCGAATGGCTAGCGAAGCAACCGTACTGTAACGGCAAGGTGAGCATGTGGGGCGGCTCGTATGCAGGCTACGACCAATGGGCAACCGCCAAGGAGTTCCCGCCGCACCTCGCCACCATCGTGCCGGTGGCATCGCCGTACGCAGGCATCGATTTTCCGATGTTCCGTAACGTTTTCTACCCGTACGATATGCAATGGCTTACCTTCACCAGCGGGCGCACGGGCCAGCGCGAGGTGTTCGGCGACAAGGCCTTCTGGGTGACAAAGTACCGCCAATGGTTCGAGTCGGGCGCGGCCTTCGCGACGCTCGACTCGATGCTCGGCAATCCTTCGCCGGTCTTCCAGGAGTGGATCAGTCATCCGCAGCCCGACTCGCATTGGGACGCGTACAACCCGACCGCCGAGCAGTATGCAAGACTGTCGATTCCCATCCTCACCATCACCGGCAGTCACGACGGCGACCAGCCAGGCGCACTGGCACACTACCGGGAGTACATGAGCCACGCTTCATCCGAGGGACGCGCACGCCATTATCTCGTCATCGGTCCCTGGGACCATGCCGGCACGCGCACGCCGACGACTCAATTCGGCGGCCTCACCTTCGGCCATGGGAGCCTCGTCGATATTCCGAAGCTGCATCTCGCGTGGTACGCGTGGACCATGCAGGGCGGCTCCAAGCCGGAGTTCTTGCGCAAGCCGGTAGCGTATTACGTGATGTTCGCGGACCGCTGGCGTTACGCTGACACGCTCGAGGCCGTCACCGGGGCCACGCTGGCGATGCATCTGGACTCGAGCGCCAACGCGACTGACGTACTCTCTTCGGGCACTCTGACGGAAGACCAACCCCGGGGGCGGCCAGACCATTATCTGTACGATCCGCACGACGTCGGCACCGCCGAGCTCGAGGCGACACTGGATGGTGACAGCCTCACCGACCAGACCATGGTCTATGCGCTGCGCGGCAAACAGCTCGTCTACCACAGCGCGCCATTCGACAGGGACACGGAGATCAGTGGCTTCTTCAGGCTCTCGGCCTGGATCGCGATCGATCAGCCGGACACCGATTTCAGCGTCAGCATCTATGAGATCCGCAAGGACGGCAGCAGCATTCCGCTCACCGTCGACCTGATTCGCGCCCGCTATCGTGAGAGCGCACGTGCACCGAAGCTGATCCGTACCAGGGAGCCGCTACGCTACGACTTCGATCACTTCACGTTTGTCGCGCAGGAGGTAAAGAAGGGAAGCCGACTGCGACTGACCATAGGTCCTGTCAATTCGATTTACGCGGAGAAGAATTACAACTCGGGTGGCGTCGTGGCGACTGAGTCGATGTCCGATGCACGTCCGGTGAACGTCGCTCTCTATCACGACGCCGCGCACCCGAGCACATTGTATGTTCCCTTGGGCGCGGTACTAGTCTCCGGAGAGCCCACTGCGCCGCCTTCGGCGTTCAGCGAAGCCGCTCGATAGTCCCGCCGGTGGTTCCCGCCTGAAAGGTGGAATGTCCAGCTGCAGAGCATTCGCGTTGCGGCCGAGCGCGGGGCGCATCGGGCACGACTAGCACGACGACCGCTATGGGGAAAACTAAGGTACCTGCCTGAGCGGCCGGTTTTGGCCGACAAGCGCCGCTTCGACAAGGGGAGAATCAGAGGGATCCGACGCCTTCACCTTCCGACAAGAGAATCCGTTTGAAGACGGTCCGAGCACGAAGCGCCAAGCATACCTGCCGAATCGTCTCGATCGGCGCGCGCCCATCGGAGTTGGCGACGATGAGCCAGCGGTCGCCTCGATGGGGCCGTTCTTCCGAGCCTATGCATGCCAGCAGGCGACGCGTCACCTCGAAGAGAACCGATGGACTCGGCTCGGGATTGTGGACAAAGCCGATGAGTCTCGCGGTTCGACTCGCGCCGCCTTTCAGGACCTGAACGCGTATCCGGTTTCCATGGATCGTGGCCTTGAGCTGAGCTCGTTTAGTCGCAAGCAGCTGCCGTATCCTCTCCTGCAGTATTAGACCGGTCTTTGAATCCTGCCGTACCGGCGCCGTGATCGTAACGATCACCGTCTTGCCTCTCGGCACAGACTTGCCGAGGGCCGCTTGCAGGCGCCCCACGAGCCCCACCGCAGTCCTGTCGAAACGCAGGCGAGGCTCTTTCACGCCCCTAATCGTGACGGCTTCGATGGCGATTCGCCTAGTGGCGCTCTTGAGACAGGAAAAGGCCTGACCGCGCACGCTGGACGACATTTACTACCTTCGAGAAAGCGTTGGTCTCAGGATAACCCAGGCTGTCCGCTTTGGAGGAACCTGAGCCGACACCGCGGATGGCTGAAAGTGGCCGGCCAGCGACCGTGGCAGCCGCTGAGCGGCCCGCGCTCCTACACTTCGGTTTGCTCGGCCATCTCGAGCGCGTCGTCGACCTCGATGCCGAGATACCGAACAGTGCTTTCTAGCTTGGTATGCCCAAGTAGCAGCTGCACCGCTCGAAGCTTCTTGGTCCGACGATAGATCAGAGAGGCCTTGTCGGGTCAGTCAGGCGGCGTTCGCCGCCATGCTGAACACCAGCATCTCGACCGTTCAGAAGTGGGAGATTGGGGAGAAGCGGCCAAGCGGGCCGTCGCTGAAGTTGCTGGATGTCATCCAGCGCAAAGGCATTGGCGCGCTCTCCTGATAGGCCCTCGGCGCTCCCGCGGGACACCACACCGGTTGTCTTCGATGCTTCGTGAGCCGCGGCTTGCCTGCGCCGCTTCTGATCGTACATCTGCCCATCGGCGCGCCGGATCAGCTCTTCGACGGAGACTGGAGCGAGCGACGGTTTGCAAACCAACACTCCGATGCTGATGTCGACTGAGAATCCGCGTTCCCTGATCGATGGGTGAGACTCCAACTTTGTTCGTATTCGCTGCTCGACGCTATCGAAGACCGATTCCGGCATAGCGCAGAATGCCGCGAACTCATCGCCACCCATGCGGGCGCACACGTCCTCTGGGCGGAGACATTGACGCAGCACCTCAGCAACCGCAATCAATGCCCGGTCGCCCGAGTGATGGCCGTATAGGTCGTTGATCTCCTTGAACCGGTCGATGTCGACATAAATCAGCAGAAGCGTGACCTCATTCCGCACCGCTTCTCGCCACATTCTCCTGGCAAGGATGGCGAATCCGCGCCGATTTAACAGGTTGGTAAGAGGATCCTTCATTGCCAGAGCGCGCAGTTCAAAGTGGTGTTTGAGTAAGAACGCTATTGTCGAAATGATGAAGACACCTGAAAGGATAAGCGCAACCATCCAACCAGCACGGGCGTCGCGCCACCACGGCACGGTCTTCACAATTACAATATCCGATGGCGACCGCAAGAGCACTTCAAAGTACTGGACATTCCGCACGTCGTCGATGTGAGCGGCGCAAACTCCGGTAACGCTCACGACAGTGCCGGGAGCCAAGCGCTGAAGGTGACCATCGCTCCCGCTTAATTTAGAGCGGAAGACGACGTCCCGATCACGCAGGATAAGCTGGTCTTGAATTTCCTCCTGCGTCTCGTAGACGACTGTTCCGGTAAGGCGAACGAGTGTGCCATCGTACGGCGCAGCCCAGAATCCCCTGTTCTTGAGGACTATCATGCTGGCTGCTGCTGGAGCCGGGGTGACCGGGGCGCTTCCCGGAACGATGCGATAAATAGCGTCGTTGATTACGGGGGCGTAATTCCCCGATTCCGGATAGCCGACGACATCAACGGTAGACCCAACTGCAATGGGGCCTGACCGCGCAGCTCGTGCCAACAAGCCGCGTTGTCCGCTCTGAATAAAGAAGAAATCGTTCGGGACGGCGTAGGTCACCGTACCGCGGACCTTCACCGGGTCCGAGCTTTGGGAGCCGCCATTAAAGCGAAGCAGACTGTCCGGGGAACTTAGGGGCAAATCGAACGGACTGCTGAGCCCCGGCTTTACTACTTGGAGGTCGTCCAGACTGGCCACAAAAAGCCGAATACCCACTAATTGACGACGGTCGTTAAAAATGCTCCCGCAAACTCCGCGAATCACTACTACTGCACCGGGGAGTTGATCCCACCCGCCCTTGGAGAAATCGCGGACCTGGACCGCAATTGTGCCGAGGTCAGTGTTAGCCCGCAGAACGAGAACTTCATTTCCCCAGATGCTTTGAATAGATGCGAATCGTACTTGGGCACGCAGCCCTACCCACTGACTGTCTTCCCGACCACTTGCTAATTCCTCGGGCCGGAACAAGCGTGGTTGCGGAAGTTCCTGCTGACCAATGACCTTGACTTGCTTCGCGAGTACAACTGGTGCGAACAAGCCAGGGGCGGTTTCCCCTTCAATCTCTACACGTTCTCCAGCGCGCATTGGCCGTGCGGATTCATCCATGCGGTCCACGGAGATGCTTCCCGTCGAATCCATGAAGAAAAACGAGTTCTTGTAAGTGCTCGGAACCGTTACCACTCCGCTGAGGTGAACTGGAGCCGACTTCCCAGCTTGCTCCGAGGGCAGATTGCGAACTTGGCTGACGGTCATGACAGCATGCCCAGGCTTCTCGCTTGCCTGCAGACTGATCGGCGCAAGAAGGCAGACAGCCAGCCATGCGGAGGGACGGGCCGCTCGAAGGAGACCGGTTCGGCGTCCGTGACAGTTCGACATTAGCATCGGTGTCTGTGCCCTCAACCGCTCATCGCCCGGGCTATCGGCATCAGGGTCAGGGGTCCTAAGTGATGTGACCCAATTCGCGGACTACGTCCCAGCCTGGCATTTTGCCCAGCCGAGCGCCGCGAAGGCATCGGGGCTATCGAGTAGTCGCTCAGGGATTAGTGGGTATCCCTAAGAAGGGTGCCCTCGCAGAGGATCGGTACCGCGAGAGCGCTTTTTCGGTGTCCGCTATCTCGAAATTAGGGCGGTCGAGCCAGTGACTGCAGCTGGCTGATAGCGTCGGTCGTCATGCCGCGGACATTCCGAACGCACCGCTTTCAATGGCCCCGTGCTGTTGCATGTAACGTCACAAACCGGCTATTATTGTTACATGTAACAATGAGCAGGAGGCCGACCATGAGTTCCAATCGCGCACGGGCCGGCTCGCGCAGTTCCGTTGCCAAGCGGGTGCACAAGCACCGCAGCGCCCTTAGAGCCGCCGGCCTTCGCCCCATCCAGATCTGGGTCCCTGACGTGCGCTCGAAGAGTTTCGCGACGCAGGCCCGAAAGCAATCGCGGGCGGTCTCACTCAGCGCTCAAGAACAGGACGACCTGGCGTTCATCGAGTCCATCGCCGACTGGAACGCGAAGTGAAGCGCGGCGAAATTTGGAGCGTGTCCGGTGGCCCCGACTACACCGGAAAACCTCGTCCAGTCGCAATTCTGCAGGACGACAGGTTCGCGGAGCTGCAGTCGATCACCTTTTGTCCCTTCACGACCAATCCGACCCCTGCCCCATTGTTCAGGCTCACCGTCAAGCCCAGCGAATACAACGGACTCAAGGACGCGAGCAGTCTGATGGTCGACAAGATAACCACAGTGACCAAAGCGAAGCTCGGAAAGCGGATCGGGCAGCTTGAGGACAAGGACGTTGTACGTTTGAACCGGGCGGTGATGGTGTTCTTGGGTCTTGCCGGTGCTGGTGCTGAGCTCTGAGTGTCTGCAATGGGGAAAACCTTGGCAACGCGGTGAACGGCAGGAACCTGCCGAGTTGCGCCACCCGTAGATTGCCTGTGACATGACGCTTCGAACTGTTCGCTATCGACGCAGAGTGCTCGCACCCGTGGTGACTCTCCTCGGCTCAGCCTGGGGTGCTAGGCCGCCGGAACTCTCGGTTTCGCAGGTACGTGACATTCTATGAACTGCCGCGGGTCCCGATCACCGGCCGATTCCCCTAAGTTTCTGAACCCGACCCGGGAATGGGAACAGCCCCAGAGTCCTGGGGCTGTTCGCGGGTGATCCCTGCGCGATGCCGACCTTCGACCTGAGCGATCAGAGCGTGCTGCTCTAGATGTTCAGATACGGTTCCTGAGCCGGAGTGAAGGATTGCATCTGCGCCGTGGTCAGCTCGGTGAGCTGTGTCGAGCTCAGCGCTGCGACCTGGGCGTTGGTCAGCATGGGTATCGTCAGGGCCTGCAGCTGAGCCGTTCCGAGCACGGCAATGTCGGCCGTTGAGATCGCTTGCACCTGGGCAGTATTCAGGGCGCTGATGACCGTGCTGGTCAGGCCCTGAGACTGCGCTGTGGTGATCGCTCCGATCTGCGTGGCGCTCAAGGTACTGCCGAGCGCGGCGATCTGCTGATACTTCATGGCCGCCACCTGGCCGGCGGCGAGCGCTGCAACGTCGAGGGTGACGATCTCCGCGGTGGAGATGCTGCTGATCGCGCTGGTGCTGATGGCCTGCACCTGCGCGGTGTCGAAGCCGTTGATCTGTGCACTGGAGAGACCCGCCAGCTGTGCGCTGCCGAGCACCCCGATCTGCGTGGCGGTGAGCGCGGTGCCGATGGTGCCGATCTGCGTGCTGGTGAGGTTGCCGACCACGCCGGTCGAGAGCTCGGCGGTGTCGATGCTCGCCAGCAGCGCGGTG
>DASPSF010000073.1:0-20905 GCA_035624075.1 Steroidobacteraceae bacterium
CGACGCGCACGGGCGGCTGCTGCGGCTGATCGGCGTCGAGCTCGACATCACCGAGCAGCGCCTGTACGAGGAGGCGCTGTTCCGCGAGAAGGAGAGCGCGCAGATCACACTGCAGTCGATCGGCGACGGCGTCATTACGACCGACGCCAACTCGACCATCGACTACATCAACCCCGTGGCCGAGGACCTCACCGGCTGGCGCCTCGAGGACGCCATGGGCCGCCCGGTGGAGGAGATCTTCCGCGCCTTCCACGAGGAGACCTGCGAGCCGCTCGAGAATCCCCTGACGGTCTCGATCCGCCGCATCCGCCCGATCAAGTCGGTGCGGCCGATGCTGCTCATCCGCCGCGACGGCAACGAGCTCTACGTCGAGAGCACCGCCGCGCCGATCCGCGACGGCCAGGGGCACGTCGCTGGCGGCGTGCTGGTGTTCCACGACGTCAGCGAGTCGCGCGAGCTCAACCGGCGCCTGTCCTACCACGCGAGCCACGATCTCCTCACGGGGTTGGTGAATCGCCGCGAATTCGAGGCCCGCCTCGAGCGGGCGCTGAAGAGCGCCAAGGCGCGCGAGGCCTCGTACGCGCTCTGCCACCTCGACATCGATCAGTTCAAGATCGTCAACGACACCTGCGGCCATTCGGCCGGCGACGCGCTGCTCGGTCAGGTGGGGGCGCTGCTCAAGTCCAAGGTGCGCTGGCGCGACACGCTCTCGCGCCTCGGCGGCGATGAGTTCGGGATACTGCTGGAGAGCTGCTCGCTCGACGAGGCGATGCGCACCGCCGAGACGCTGCGCGAGGCGGTGCGCAACTTCCGCTTCACCTGGGAGGACCGGGTGTTCCGGCTCGGCGCCTCGATCGGCGTCGTGCCGATCACCGCCGAGAACGAGGACGTCGCCTCGGTGCTCTCCGCCGCCGGCAGCGCCTGCACCGCGGCCAAGGAGGGCGGGCGCAACCGCGTCCATAGCTTCGCCGAGAACGACATCGAGCTGATGCGCCGCCGGCGCGAGATGCAGTGGGCGGCGCGCATCAACGCGGCGCTGGAAGAGGGCCGCTTCGAGCTCTATCGCATGGCGATTCAGCCGCTGCAGCGCGTCGAGACCGGGGCGCACTACGAGCTGCTCCTGCGACTGAAGGACGAGACCGGGCGCATCGTGGCGCCGAACGACTTCATCGCCGCGGCCGAGCGCTACGGCATCACCCCGGCGATCGACCGCTGGGTGATCGAGAACGCCTTCCGCTGGCTGGTCTCCGAGGCCGACGAGCGGCAGAACCTCCTGCAGTGCTCGATCAATCTCTCCGGCCAGAGTCTGGGCGACGACAAGTTCCTGCCGTTCGTCATCGAGCAGCTGCGGCACAGCGGCCTCGATGCGTCCAAGATCTGCTTCGAAATCACCGAGACCGCGGCGGTGGCCTCCTTCTCGCAGGCCAACCGCTTCATCCAGGCGCTCAAGCAGCAGGGCTGCAAGTTCGCGCTCGATGACTTCGGGACCGGGCTCTCCTCGTTCGGTTATCTCAAGCACTTCCCGGTCGACTTCCTCAAGATCGACGGCAGCTTCGTGCGCGAGATCCTGCGCGATCCCATCGATCGCGAGATGGTGCGCTCGATCAACGAGATCGGGCACTTGACCGGCAAGCAGACCATCGCCGAGTTCGCCGAGAACGCCGAGATCATCCAGATGCTCACCAGCCTCGGCGTCGACTACGCGCAGGGCTACGGCGTCGCCCAGCCGCAGCGCGTTTTGAAGTCCGCGGTCGCCTAAGGCCTGCGGTGACGCCCTTCGGGGAGGAGGGACTCGTGATGGGGGTCCTCAAGACACAAGTTCAATAGCCATAGAACTTGTGCCCGTTGAGGGCCGATTCAGGGGCTTAACTTAGCCAAGTTCAATAGCCATAGAACTTGTCCCCGTTGCCGCCCGATTCAGGGGCTCAACGCGGGCAAGTTCGATGGTTATTGAACATTGGCCTCAGGGACACCACCGATGTCCCCTCGTTACCGCTTCCCGCGGCGTCCGCTAGGGGGCAGGCCTGTAGATCAGCCCTATCGCGATCCCGGCGACGCACCACTCCACGAAATAAGCCACCGCCGAGATTGCGGTGAGCCGCAGGCCGATGTTCAGGTTGGCGTAGTTATGCAGGACGAACGCGCCCACCACGAACAGCCCGATCAGGGCTCCAAAGGCCGCCCCGCCCTCCAGTCCCGAGCCCGCGCGGTAGATTTTCGCGTACAGCACGGCCAGCACGACCATCGAGAACAGGATCGCCGCCATCCCTACGGGAAAGTGACTCATCTGCCCGTCATGGTCACGGTACACGGCCGGGTATTTCCCGAACTCAGTCTTGAGGAACGGCATCGCCACGAACATGAGCCCCCCGGCGGCCATGTAAGCGACGAACGCGCCAACCGCCGCGAGTCCGATGCGCAGATAGTTCACGGGAAACGCCTTTCAACTGCCAGGCGCGAAGAAATAATAATCGGCGCTATACGGAATCCAGGTCTCGGCATCAGGCTTTGACGGGTCGCACTTCGCAGCGGGCGGCGCCTGCCCGCCCCTGGTGTGGATGCGCTGGATGCTGGTGACGCGCTCGAACTTCCCCTTGCCGTCATGGCTCACGACGGTGACGAGCAGCCAGGGAATGGCGCTCGCGTCCGGCGCGGGTGCCTTGGCGACCATCTTGCCGGTCACCGAGCTCCCGTCGATGTGCTTCCACGAGGGTCCGGCCGCGTGATGCCCGATGAGCGCGCCCTTCAGGTCGCGCAGCTGCGCCTCGGGCGCTTTCAGCGTCCATTGCGGCTTGCCGTCATCTCCCTTGCCGCAGGTGTAGATCTGCGAGCCGGCGGCGTGCGCCACGAACACGACCTGCTCCCCGGCCGGGGCCTTGATCGCATCGGGGACTTCGGGGCGCGGCGTGTTCTGCGCCCGCGCGGCGACACTGATCAGCAGGGCGGCGAGGGCAACACGGGTGAAGGGCACACGCATGGACGCAGATCGTACGCTGTGTGTCCTATCGCTGGTAGTAGCTCGGACCTCCGTGTACACGTGCGCCCCAAGGAGGTGAGCTTGAGGCGCAATGTTCGGGGCAGGGCCCGTTTACTCGGCGTGTCCGCGACGCTGCTGCTGGCACCGGCGGTGGTGGTCGCGGCGGATGAAGCCGACTCCGCCACGGCGACGGGCACGGGGACAGGCACGGGCGCAGTCGAAGCCACGGGTCTGCAGGAGGTGCTGGTCACCGCCCAGCGGCGCAGCGAATCCGTGCAGGACATCGGCGTGGCGATCACCGCCGTGAGCGGCGAGGAGGTGCAGTCGCTGCGCGTCCTGCAACCGCTCGACTTATCGACGCTCTCTCCGAGCCTCTCCACGATGAACTCGCAGACCGATATCACACCGCTCTTCCTCATGCGCGGTATCGGACTCGATGACTTCAACAACAACAACAGCAGTGGCGTCGGGACTTACCTCGACGGGGTGTTCGCGAGCTTCCCGGGGTTTCTGACCGAGGGCCTGTACGACCTCGACCGGGTCGAGATCCTCAAGGGCCCGCAGGGCACCCTCTACGGCAAGAACACCGCGGGCGGCGCCATCAACATCATCTCCAAGGGACCGACGGACACCCCCGAGGGCTATGTCGACGTGGACTTCAGCCGCTGGTACACGACCGACATCACGGCGGCCGTGAGCGGTCCGCTGACCGATTCGATCAACGCCCGCCTCGCCGCCACCATGACCAAGCAGGGCGAGGGTTACCAGACCGACATCGACACCGGACAGAAATTCGGCAAGCTCGATCGCGGCGGCGCCCGCGCCCTGTTCGACTGGCGGCTGAGCGATACGGCGACCCTGCATCTCAACTTTCACGCCGTGTACGACGATTCACTGCCGTCCTCCCCCTCGACACCGAACGTCGAGGCGCTCATCCCGCCCCAGCCGTTTCCGACCGCGGGACTGCTGGACAGCCCGGACGGCGGGCAGTGGGTACGCGTCGGCGGGCTGCCGCTCTACCGCAACGAGATCGGCGGCGGAACGGTGGAAACACTCAACGTCGACCTCGAGCCGTTCACGCTGACCTCGATCAGCGCCTACGACTATTTCTCCGACCACAGCCTCGACAACTACGACGGCTACCCGGCAGCCGACAACAACTGGACCAAGAACTTCCAGCAGTGGCAGCTGAGTCAGGAATTCCGCCTCGCGTCCCATAGCGGCGGCTTCATCGACTGGATCGTCGGCGCCGACTACTCGCAGAACTGGTATCGCTGCCGCGACGCGCTCGACTGGACGTTCGTCTACGGGCTGGCGGATTTCATTACCGATTCGGGCAAGGCGATCACCGCGACCAACTTCATCCAGCGGCAGGAATCCGCTGGACTGTACGCCCACGCGGACACGCATCTCTCCCAGCGCTGGACGCTGGTGACCGGGGTGCGTTACTCGCACGATGAAGCGTCATTCGATGGCGTTACGCTCGATCCGACCGGGCTGCTCACCTTTGCGGCCAACGGCTTCACCGGCCCGGTCATCCCCAACACCGTGCTCGCCGCGCTCGATGAGGGCCGCACCAACCAGAACCTCTCTTATCGGCTCGGGCTCGATTTCCACGCGACGGACAAGGTGCTGCTCTACGGGAGCATGGCGACCGGCTACAAGGCGGGGATCTTCTACGGCCAGCCGGCGCAGGTGAACGTCGACTGGGGCTACGTGCTGCCTGAGCGCAATTTGACCACCGAGCTCGGTCTCAAGAGCCGTTTCTTCGCCGACTCGCTGCAGTTCGACGCCGCAGTTTTCGACTCCGCCATCCGCGATCGACAGTCGAGCCTCTCGCTCTGGGCCGGTCCCGCCGGTACGCAGCCCCTCATCGCGGGGCTCGGCAACGTACCGGAGTCACGCATCGACGGCATCGAGGACGAGATCGACTGGCGTCCCCTGCACGGGCTGCTGATCCATCTCGGTACCACCTGGCTGCACGCGCGGGTCACCGAGACGCTCACCAACGACAACGGGCTCGCGCTCTTCACCCCCGTGCCGGTCGGCCAGATGCTCCCGGACGCCCCAAACTTCAGCGGCGGCTACGTCGTGCAATACGAGCACCCTGTCGGCGCGGGTCTGACGATGTATGCGCAGGCCAACGACCACTACATCGGCGCCATGCATCCCTATCTCGGCGACCCGACAGTCTTTGGACGCGGCCACAACCTCGGCGCGCGGCTCGGGCTCAGGGATCCCGCCCGGCACTGGGACACGAGCCTCTGGGTTACGAACCTCACCGATACACGGCCGCTGACCTACGCCTTCGCCGGCAGTGAGGGTCAGCAGGTCTCGTTCTATCAGAAGCCGCGCTCGGTGGGCGTGAACTTCACCTATACCTTCTGAGCGGTTCGTCGCATGCGCTGGCGTACCTTGCGGCTGTTGGGCAACAATCGCGGTGTGTCACCCCGATCTCCCGGCACTGCTCCCCACGCCCTGCGCAGCCGCGCCGGCCTCGGGCCCCTCGAGACGCGGCTGCTCGAGCTGCTGTGGGCGCGCCCCGGCCCCACTACTGCGGGTGAGCTGCAGCGCGAGTGCCCCGCGCTCGCCTACACGACCATCATGACCACGCTCGACCGGCTCTATCGCAAGCGGTTGCTGCTGCGGACTCGCGACGGACGTGCGTTCGCTTACCAGCCCCGTTGCACGCGCGATGAGCTGATCTCCGAGCTCGTCTCGGGACACGTCACGCAGCTCCTCGGCGCCTCCGGCGAGAGCAGCGTCATCCTCTCGACGCTGGTGCGTGCGGTGCGCGAGACGGATGCCGCACTGCTCGATGAGCTGGATGAGCTGGTGCAGGCCGAGCGCTCGCGGCTCGCGGGCCGTCGCAAATGAACTCGCCCGCGCTCCTCGGCCTCGTGTTGCTGGCGAGCTTCGCGCTCCTCAGCCTCTTCCTGTCGGCGCTCACCGCGCTCTGGTGGCGCGCGACCGCGAGCCGCCCGGACCTCGGGTCTCTCGATCTGCTCTGCTTGCGGCTGCTGCCGGCAACCGGCGCGCTGCTGCTCGTGCTCACGGTCGTGCTGCCCGCGTTCCTGCGCTACGAGCCGCGGGATGAACGCGAGGCTGCAGGTCCCGTGCTCTGGGCGCTGGCGGCATTCGCCGTGGCCTGCCTCGCTCACGGCATCTGGCGCGGCGCCCGGGCGTGCGGCGCGGCGCGGGCACTGCTGGCGCGCTGCCGGAACGGCGCGCCGTATGACGCGGGCGATGGGCAGCGGGTGCAACTGCTGAATGCCGCCGAGCCGCTGGTTGCGGTGATCGGCGCCTGGCGGCCGCACGTCGTCGCGAGCGAGTCGGTGCGGACGGCCTGCAGTGCGGAGGAATTCCGCGCCGTGCTCGCCCACGAGGCCGCGCATCTCGCCGCGCGCGACAACCTCAAGCTCCTGTTGCTGCTCGCGGCGCCGGACGTGCTCGCCTGGACGCCGCTCGCCGGGAGTCTGACCTCGCGCTGGCGCGCCGCCGTGGAGCAGGAGGCGGATCAGCGTGCGACCGGGACCGACCGCGAGCGCCGGCTCGCGCTGGCCTCGGCGCTCCTCAAGGTGGCACGGCTCGTGAGAGGCCATGAGGCGGGACGCCCGGCGCTCGGCATGCCGGTGGCCGCGGACGACGTCGCGGGCCGGGTGCGCGGGCTGCTCGCCCCACCGGCGCGTCCGCTGCGGGCGCGGTTGCCGCTGGCGCTCGCGATCGGCGCGCTGCTCGTCCCGCTGCTGGCGTTGCCCGGCCATCCGCTGCTGCACGAGCTCATCGAGCGGCTGGTCGAGTTCGGGCGCTAGGGCCCGCTGTGGACGGGCCCGCAGCAGCGCTGGCCTGCCTGGCGCTCGGCAGCGTGTGCCCGGTCGCATCGGCGCTGGGCGCCGAGCTGCCGTCGGTGCTGGTGGAAGGAAGCCTGCCTTCCTCCACCGATCTCACACTGGACGCTGATTCCCTTGCCTTTGCCCGCGTGACGACCAACGACACCGTGGGGCTGCTGCCGGGAGCGAATGTTGCACAGGGTGGCGGTGTTTCGAGCCTGCCGGTGCTGCACGGGTTGGCAGACGACCGCATCCGTACTCTCGTCGATGGCGTCCCGGCGTCGGCCGCCTGCCCGATGCACATGAATCCGGCGCTCTCCTACATCGACCCGAGCAACGTAGAGCGCATCGATGTGCTTCCCGGAGTGACGCCGGTCAGCCTGGGGGGCGACAGCATCGGCGGCACGATCGCCGTCGAGTCGCCGAGCCCGGCGTTTGCAAGCGACGATGCGCCGCTGCGGCGCTCGGGCAGCGTCGCGAGCTTCTACCGCAGCAACGGCTCGGCCCTCGCGGTGTCCGCCAGCGCTTCGGCCGCGAGCCCGGACGCGAGCCTCGCCTACCAGGGCTCGGGTGTCCGTGCCGCCGACTATGAGGACGGCAACGGCGAGCGCATCTACGCCTCCCGACTCGAGGACTCGAACCAGCAGCTGACCTTCGCCACGCGCGCGGGCGCCGATCGCTTCGAGCTGCAGGCCGGAGTGCAGGACATGCCCTACGAGGGCTTCCCCAACGCCGACATGGATCTCACCGGCAACGTCGCCACCTTCATCAACGCCCGCTACTGGGGCGTCGTTCCGTGGGGGCGCCTCAGCGTCGGCGCCTACTTCGACGGCATTCACCACCAGATGAACGGCGACGCTCCCGATCGCTATCTGCCCGCTCCGGTCGACATCACCAGCATGGGTGTGATGCCGACCCGCGAGCGGGGCGAGGACTTCGGCTACCGCGTCGAGCTCGATGTCGCGGGCGCGGCGGGTGCCACCTGGCGGCTGGGGAGCGAGCTGCACGTGCAGACGCTCGATGACCGGTGGCCGGGCGCCCCGGTCGGAATGCCGTTTGACTACGTCAGCCTCGATCACGGCGAGCGCACGCAGCTCGGAACCTTTGCCGAATGGCAGCGCAGCTGGGGCGCCGCCTGGAGTCTGTTGCTCGGCGTCAGGAACGACACGGTGTGGATGAATACCGGCCCGGTGCAGGGCTACGACGGGCTCGATCCGACCGCGGGCGCTTTCAACTCCCTGGACCGGGCGCGAACCGACTTCAACGTCGATGCCAGCGCGCTGACGCGCTACCGCCCGGACGACACCACGAGCTACAGCTTCGGGCTCGCCCGCAAGAACCGCTCACCCAATCTGTACGAGCGCTACGCCTGGGGGACCAGTACGATCGGGATGATCACCTGGTTCGGCGACGGCAACGGCTACACCGGCAACCCGGAACTCAAGCCGGAGACGGCTTACACCCTGAGCGCCTCGGGACAGTGGCATGATGCGTCCGGCGTTCGCTGGCAGGCGGAACTCACGCCCTATTACACCTACGTCGAGAACTACATCGGCGTGGTGCCGCTCTGCGGGCCGCAGTGCTCGGGTGTGCCCGCGGCGCAGCTCGCGTTCGTCAACCACGATGCGCGCCTCTACGGGATCGACAGCAGTGCGCACTACCAGCTCGCGAGCAGCGAGCGGCTCGGTGCGGTCCGGCTGCGGGCGGCGGCCGGATTCGTGCGTGGCCGGGATCTGTCGATCGATACCCCTCTTTACCGCATGATGCCGCTCAACGGGACCATCGGCCTCGAGCATCAGCGCGGCGCCTGGATGAGCCGACTCGAGCTGCGCGCCGTGGCCGCCAAGAGCGACGTGGATGTCACGCGCCTCGAACCGCCGACCCCGGGCTATGCCACCGTCGAGCTGCACAGCGCCTACGCCTGGCGGGCGCTGCGCCTGGATCTGGCGGTCACGAATCTTCTCGATCGCCAGTACGCCGATCCACTCGGTGGCCGGTGGCAATCCGGTCTCTATCCGCCGGGCTTCGCCGGCGCGATCCCGCCGCTGCCGGGCCTGGGCCGGTCGGTCGATCTGGGAGTTACCTGGACACTGTGAACTCGAGGCGCATCGACAGGTCGATCGCCCGCACGTGCTTGGTGAGCGAGCCGATCGACACGTAATCGACGCCGGTCTCGGCGACCGCACGCACCGACTCGAGCGTGACGCTCCCCGAGGCCTCGAGTTTCACGGGCCGGCCGCGCGCCTTGTTGAGCGCCACCGCGGCGCGCAGGTCCGCGTGGGTGAACTCATCGAGCATCACGACGTCGGGCGCGGCGCCGAGGGCTTGCTCGAGCTCGCCGAGCGATTCGACCTCGACCTCGACCGTCAGGCCGGGCGAATGGCTGCGCGCGGCGCGGATCGCGCCGGCGAGCGAGCCGGCGGCCGCGATGTGATTCTCCTTGATGAGGACGCGGTCGTAGAGACCGAAGCGGTGGTTGTGGCCACCGCCGCACAGCACCGCGTACTTCTGCGCGCTGCGCAGTCCCGGGATGGTCTTGCGCGTGTCGAGGATCGTGCAGCCGGTGCCGCTGACGGCGTCGACGAAGCGCCGCGTCACGGTCGCGGTCGCCGACAGGAGCTGGAGGAAGTTGAGCGCGGTGCGCTCGCCCGTCAGTACCGGGCGGGCGCTGCCGGCGATATCGAACACCACCTGGTTGGCCGTGAGCGGCTCGCCGTCATTGGCGTGCCAGACGAGCTGCACCTGCGGATCGAGATGGCGGAAGGTGGCATCGACCCACGGCCGGCCGGCGAGCACTGCGGCCTCGCGCGTCACCACGCTGCCGCGTACCCGCTGCCCCGCGGGCACCAGCGCCGCCGTCACGTCGCCGCTGCCGATGTCCTCGCGCAGCGCCGCCTCGACCTGGCTCGCGAGATCGCGCGGAGGCTCGCGCATGGATCCTAGCTGGCGATGAACGGCAGAAGGTGCGTGGCGCCGCCCATGCACATCAGCATCGGGATCGACAGCACGAAGTTGATGCGCGAGGCCATGCCGGCCCTCTTGCGCGCCTTGGCCTTCTCCTCGTCGGTGGCCGCGACGATGCCGAGGATCTTCTTCTGGTTCGGCCAGATCACTCCCCAGACGTTGAGCAGCATGATGGTGCCGAGCCACGCGCCGGTGCCGATGGTCACTAGGTACAGGTGCGATGCGTTGCCCGGCAGCGCGCCGAAGCTGAAGGCGCCGAGGAAATTGCCGGCGCGGCCGAGAAGCCACGCGCCGCCCAGCCAGGTCGCGACCGCGCCCCAGCGAAACCAGAAGAGCGCCCGCGGAGCGACGTACTTGGTGATGCCGGCGCCACCGGGTCCGCCCTTGTCGGCGGCGGCATCGGCCAGCGCGGGAGTCTGGGCGACGTTGAAGTAATAGAGGAGGCCGATCCAGAACACCCCCGCCACGATGTGGAACCAGCGCGCGAATCCCAGCTCGTAGAAGTGCGTGCCGCCGATCACCAGCGACAGGATCACGGCGAGGACGATTCCGAGGATCAGCGAATGACGATGGTTGTTGAGGGGATTCATTGCTTCGGTCTCCAAGTTATTGTTTCGATTGACCTGGGCCAATTCGAGCGGTTTGAAGAATAGGCGAGGCACCCCCATAATTCAACGCATGCTCACGCCCGCGGCGCCGCCGGAGCGACCGCCTTCACCATGCATCAATGTCTGCTCCCTGGACGATAAGGGATACTGCATCGGGTGCCTGCGAACGGGGGCGGAGATCGGACGCTGGCTCGCCATGAGCGCAGCGGAGCAGTGGCAGCTGATCGCGGAGCTCGAGGAGCGCCGCAGACTCAAGAGGTAGCGACGATGGACGTGGTCGAGAGAATCAAGGCGGAGCTCAGCTCAGGTCCCGTGGTGCTGTTCATGAAGGGAACGCCGGACTTCCCGCAATGCGGATTTTCCGCGCAGACGGTCGCCGCACTGCGCGCCGTCGGCGCCAACTTCCGTCACGTGAACATCTTCGAGGAGCCGGAGATGCGCGAGGCGCTCAAGCGCTATTCCAACTGGCCGACCTACCCGCAGCTGTACGTGAAGGGCGAGCTGATCGGCGGCTGCGACATCGCGCTCGAGATGCTGAAGAGCGGCGAGCTGAAGAAGCTCATGACCGAGGCTGGGGCGGCGCAGTAACCGGCTCTTCGAGCGGCGCGTCCTCACCCGCCGCATCATCGGCCGGGGCGTTGAGCCAGCCGAGCGCCGCCGCGCGCTCGCGCGCGCTCTCGAAGCTCGCGCGCAGCCGGTTGCACACCAGGCAGAAGATATCGGCGCAGCGCTCGGCGTCGTAGCGGGCGTTGTGCGCACTGCCGGCGTCCCACTCGAGTCCGGCGACGGCCAGCGCCTTGGCGAGCACCGTCTGGCCGAGCGCCGCTCCGGCGAGTGTCGCCGTGTCGAAGCATGAGAAGGGATGAAAAGGGTTGCGCTTCACGTCGGCGCGCGCCACCGCGGCGTTGAGGAAGGCGATGTCGAAGGCGGCGTTGTGCCCGACCAGGATCGCACGGCGGCAGCCGTAGGCGCGCACCGCATGGCGCACCTCGCGGAAGATCCGCTGCAGCGCGTCGCGCTCGGGGATCGCGGGACGCAGCGGATGGTGCGGATCGATGCCGGTCACCGAGAGCGAGGCGGGATCGAGGCGCGCGCCCTGGAAGGGCTGCACGTGATAGTGATGGGTCGCGCCGCGGCGCAGGGTGCCATCGGCATCGATGTCGATGAGCACCGCGGCGATCTCGAGCAGCGCATCGGTCGCGGCATGAAATCCGCCGCTCTCCACGTCGATGGCGACCGGCAGATAGCCGCGAAAGCGGCTCGCCATGAGCGCGGCAGCCGAGCCCGGCGTGCCGGGCGTGACCGGCGGGTCGGCCTTGCTCATGGCTCAGGTTGCGCGGCCGGCGCCGCCGCCAGGCGCCAGGCGATGCGCTCGCCGGCGCGCAGCGGCACGAGCTGATCGGCGCCGAACGGATAGTGGCCCGGCACCTCCCAGGGCTCGCGCACCAGGGTGATGGTGCCGGCGTTGCGCGGCAGGCGGTAGAAGTCGGCGCCATTGAGGGCGGCAAATCCCTCGAGCTTATCGAGCGCGCCGGCGGCCTCGAACGCCTCCGTATAGAGCTCGATGCCGGCGTGGGCGGAGAAGATCCCGGCGCAGCCGCAGGCCGCCTCCTTGAGGCGGCGCGCGTGCGGTGCGCTGTCGGTGCCGAGGAAGAAGCGCTCGCTGCCACTCGTTACCGCCTGAAGCAGCGCCGCGCGCTCGGCCTCGGCCTTCAGCACCGGTGCGCAGTAGTGGTGCGGGCGGATCCCGCCGGCGAACAGCGCGTTGCGATTCATCAGCAGGTGCTGCGGCGTCACGGTCGCCGCGACGCCGGTCCGCGAGGAGAGCACGAAGTCCACTGCCGCACGGGTCGTGATGTGCTCGAACACGACCCGGAGCCTCGGCAAGCGCTCGACGAGCGGCGCGAGCGTGCGATCGATGAAGCGCGCCTCGCGGTCGAAGATGTCGACCGCGGGGTCGATGACCTCGCCGTGCACCTCGAGCACGACGTCGAGCTCGGCCATGCGCTCGAGCACCGCGGCGATGCGCTGCACGTCGGTCACGCCGCTCTCGGAATGGGTGGTGGCGCCGGCCGGGTAGAGCTTGAAGCCGGAAATGCAGCCGCTCGAGCGCGCCCGCTCGACCTCGGCGGCCGGCGTGTGGTCGGTGAGATAGAGCGTCATCAGCGGCTCGAACGCGGCGCCCGCCGGCAGCGCGGCGAGGATGCGCCGCCGGTAATCGAGCGCCTGCGCGGTGGTGGTGACCGGGGGTGTCAGGTTCGGCATGACGATGGCGCGCGCAAAGCGTGCGGCGGTGAACGGCAGTACCGCGGCGAGCGCAGCTCCGTCGCGCAGGTGCAGGTGCCAGTCGTCGGGCCGGCGGATGGTGAGCGAGCTCATGCGCGCCGCTCCAGCGCCGCCAGCACTTTCTGCCCGAGGATCAGCTCGAGCGCGAAGCGCACGCCGAAGCCGGTGACGTCGGTGGCGACGTGCGCCAGCCCGCCGGCGCGCGTCGCGGAGGCGAGATCCACGTGCACCCAGGCGGTTGCGGGCGGCACGAAGCGCGACAGGAAGCGCGTCGCCAGGATGTGATCGCCCTTGCCGTCGAGGGCGCACTGCTGGATGTCGGCCACCTTGCTGTCGAGATCGGCGTCATAGTCGGGCTCGTTCGGGAAGTTCCAGACGCGTTCGCCGCTCACGCGGCCGGCGTCGAGCAGCGTCGGCGCGAGCTGCGGGCGGTTGGTGAACACGCCGCTCATGCGCTCGGTGAGCGAATACACGCAGGCGCCGGTGAGCGTGGCGAAATCCATCATGAGGCGCGGCCGCGTGCGCCCGGCGAGCGCCAGCGTGTCGGCGAGCACCATGCGCCCCTCGGCATCGGTGTGGATCACCTGGATGGTGACGCCATTGGCGGCGCGCACCACCTCCTGCGGGCGGTAGGCCTTGGGTCCGATGCGGTTCTCGGTGATCGCGAGCCAGGCGTCCACGGCGAGCGGCGCGCCGAGCTCTGCCAGCGCGATCAGCGTCGCCAGCGCCACCGCACTGCCCGCCATGTCGGTGTGCATGTCGAGCATGGAGCGGTGCGTCTTCAGGTTCACTCCGCCGGTGTCGAACAGGATCCCCTTGCCGACCAGTGCGATGTCGGGCCGCGCCGTGCGGCGGCGCGCGGGGCGGTAGCGCAGCTGCGCGATGCCGGCGCCGTGCTCGGCGTTGCCGCTGGCCACGGCGAGAAAGGCGCCGGCGCCCGCACGGCGCAGCGCGCGCTCGTCGAGCCAGCGGAATGACAGCCCGTGCCTGTGTGCCAGGCGTGCGATCGCGCCGTGATAGCTGCGTGCGTCGAGGATGTTGGGAGGGAGCGCGGTGAGCCAGCGGGCGAGGTTGGTGCCGCTCGCCGCCGCGGCGCCGTAGCGCAGGTCGAGCCCGTCCGCATCGATGAGCAACACGCGCTTGAGCGGCCGCTCATCGCGCGCGCTGGCGCGAAAGCTCGGCAGAGCAAAGGCGTGCGCGAGCGCGGCGGCCAGCAACGCCTCGAGCGCGGCGCGCGCGGCGGCGCCGGAGGAACCGGGCGCGGCCAGGGCGATGCTCGCGGGGGCGCGCGCGGCCGCTTCCTTCAGCATGCGCGCGGCGAGGGTCAGGCGCTCGAAGGGGCTCGCATCCGCGGCCAGGTAGCCGAGCACGGCGAGCGTCTGGCGGCGATTGCCGAGCACCGTGCTGCGCACCGTGGCGGCGCGCGGCGGCGAGCGCGCGTTGAGCTCGCTCCAGCGTGCGCTGTCGGGAAGGCGCGCGAACGCCCGTCGAGTTACCGGCAGCGGCACCATGGCGAGCAGCGCGTCGGGCGGGCGCGTCTCGAGGCTCGCGACCCGGGCAGTGACGATCACCGGCGGCCGCGCCGTCGGGAGCACGACGCTGCCCATCGCGCCCCTGGGGCTCACTTGCTTTACCTGCCGGCGCTAGCCATCATTACTCACTCATTCTATCGCGAACGCCGCGATGACCGAACCTCCCAAGCTGGAAGACCTGGATCCCGTCGAGACACGCGAGTGGCTCGAATCGATCGACTCGGTGCTGAAGAATCATGGTCCGGAGCGGGCGCATTACCTGCTCGAGCGGCTCATCGACTACACGCGCCGCTCCGGCGCCTACCTGCCGTTCAGGCCCAACACCGCCTACGTCAACAGCATCCCCAGCGGGCGTGAGCCGGAGTACCCGGGCAACCGCGCGCTCGAGCGGCGCATCGAGGCCTACATCCGCTGGAACGCGCTGGCGATGGTGCTGCTCGCCAACCGCAAGTCCTCCGAGTACGGCGGCCACCTGGCGAGCTACGCCTCGTCGGCGACGCTCTACGAGGTCGGGTTCAATCACTTCTGGCGCGCGCCCTCCGAGCAGCATCCGGGCGACCTGGTGTTCATCCAGGGGCACTCCTCGCCGGGTATCTACGCGCGTGCCTTTCTCGAAGGCCGCCTGAGCGAAGATCAGCTGCGCCACTTCCGCCAGGAGGCCGGCGGCCGGGGCATCGGGCTCTCGTCCTATCCGCATCCATGGCTGATGCCGGATTTCTGGCAGTTCCCGACCGTGTCGATGGGCTTGGGTCCCATGATGGCGATGTTCCAGGCGCGCTTCACCCGCTATCTGGAGCACCGCGGACTCGTGAAGCCCTCCGACCAGAAGGTCTGGGCGTTTCTCGGCGACGGCGAGATGGACGAGCCCGAATCGATGGGCGCGCTCACCATGCCGGTGCGCGAGGGCCTCGACAATCTGGTGTTCGTCATCAACTGCAACCTGCAGCGGCTCGATGGCCCGGTGCGCGGCAACGGCAAGATCATCCAGGAGCTCGAGGCGGCGTTCCTCGGCGCCGGCTGGAACGTCATCAAGGTGCTGTGGGGCTCGCGCTGGGATCCGCTGCTGGCGCGCGACTACAAGGGAATCCTGCGCCGTGTGATGGAGGAGACCGTCGACGGCGAGTACCAGAACTTCAAGGCCAAGGGCGGCGCCTTCACCCGCGAGCACTTCTTCGGCAAGGACCCCGAGTTGAAGGCGATGGTCGCCAACATGTCCGACGACGAGATCTGGCGGTTGAACCGCGGCGGGCACGATCCGCTCAAGGTGTACGCCGCCTACGCCGCCGCGGCCGCCAGCAAGGGCCAGCCGACGGTGATTCTCGCCAAGACCGTCAAGGGCTTCGGGCTCGGCAAGGGCGGCGAGGGGCAGATGATCGCCCACCAGCAGAAGAAGATGGGCGACGAGGACCTGCGTGTATTCCGCGACCGCTTCAACATCCCGGTCGCCGACGACGAGCTCGCGCAGCTGCCGTTCCGCAAGCCGGCGGAGAATTCCGAGGAAGCGCTCTACCTGCGCGAGAAGCGCGCGGCGCTCGGCGGCCACCTGCCGCAGCGGCGCCACGACGCGCCGCCGCTCGTGATCCCGATGCTGGAAGCGTTCTCCTCGATCCTCGAGGGGACCGGCGAGCGCGAGATCTCGACCACCATGGCGTTCGTGCGCATCCTCACGATCCTGCTCAAGGACAAGAACATCGGCCGCAACGTGGTACCGATCGTGCCCGACGAGGCGCGCACCTTCGGCATGGAGGGGCTGTTCCGCCAGATCGGCATCTACTCCTCCGTCGGCCAGCTGTACACGCCGCAGGACGCGGAGACCCTCATGTCCTACCGCGAGGACAAGAAGGGTCAGATGCTCGAGGAGGGCATCAACGAGGCAGGCGCACTGTGCTCGTGGATCGCCGCCGGCACCGCCTACAGCAACCACGGCATCAACATGGTGCCGTTCTATATCTTCTACTCCATGTTCGGCTTCCAGCGGGTCGGGGACTTCATCTGGGCGGGCGGCGACATCCAGGCGCGCGGCTTCCTGCTCGGCGCCACCGCCGGACGCACCACGCTCGCCGGCGAGGGCCTGCAGCATCAGGACGGCCACAGTCAGCTGGTCGCGACCACCGTGCCGAACTGCATCGCCTACGACCCGGCCTATGCCTACGAGCTCGCCGTCATCATCCACGACGGGCTGCGGCGCATGTTCGCCGAGCGCGAGAGCGTCTTCTATTACCTCACCGTGATGAACGAGAACTACGTGCACCCGCCGATGCCGCCGGGCGTGGAGCAGGGGATCCTGAACGGCGCCTATCTGCTGCAGATCGGCGGCCGCGGCAAGGTGCGCGCGACGCTGCTCGGCTCGGGCACGATCCTGCGCGAGTGCCTGGCGGCGGCCAGGATTCTCGAGGACAACTACGGCATTCCCGCCGACGTGCTCTCGGTCACCAGCTTCAGTGAGCTGCGGCGCGAGGCGCTCGAGTGCGAGCGCTGGAACCTGCTGCATCCGGACCAGGCGCCGCGCCTGCCGTACATCCGGACGCTGCTGAAGGACCGCGAGGGTCCGGTGATTGCCGCCACCGACTACATGCGCACCGTCCCCGATCAGATCCGCCAGTGGGTCGGCGGCCGCTACGTGACGCTCGGCACCGACGGCTACGGCCGCTCCGACTCGCGCGCCGCGCTGCGCAGCTTCTTCGAAATGGACCGCAACTACATCGTGATCGCGGCGCTCAAGGCGCTGGCCGACGAGAAGCGCATCGACGGCAAGACGGTGAGCGGGGCCATCAAGGCGCTCGGGGTCGATCCCGAGCGTCCGGTCCCCTGGAAAGTCTGAGCGCCATCGAAGCCATGAGCGCGGTCCCGCTGCTGGAAGTGCGCGTGCCCGACATGGGCAACTTCAAGGACGTCGCCATCATCGACGTGCTGGTGAAGCCCGGCGAGAGTGTCGAGGTCGATACACCGCTGGTCACGCTCGAGTCGGAAAAGGCCACGATGGATGTTCCCTCGACCGCCGGAGGGGTCATCGAGAAGATCCACGTGGCGAAGGGCGGTACCGTTTCCACGGGCGACCTGATCGCCACGGTGCGCTCGGGCGCAGCCGCTGCGGCGCCCGAGCCGCCGGCCAGCGCCCGGCCCGCGGCCGCGCCGCCGCCGCCCGCACCGCCCGCGCCGAAGCCGGCGCCCGAGGCCGCGGCCGCTCCGGCACCGGCCGCGCCGGCTCCCACCGCGCCCGCCGATGGTGAGCGGCCGGGCAAGCTCGTGCCGTTCTCCCAGCTCGGGGCGCCGACTTCCTACCGCCCCGATCTGCCGGCGATCGACGAGCCCGGGTTCTCGCGCGCGCACGCCGGTCCCTCGGTGCGCCAGTTCGCCCGCGAGCTCGGGGTGGACCTCGCGCGCGTCAAGGGCACGGGCTTCAAGGGCCGCATCACGCACGAAGACGTCAAGGCGTTCGTGAAGCGCGCGCTCGCCGCTCCCGCGGCCGCTGCCGCGGCCGCCCCCGCGGCGGGTGCGCGGCCGGCGCTGCCCGCGCTGCCGGTGGTCGACTACTCGCAGTTCGGTCCCGTCGAGACGCAGCCGCTCACGCGCATTCAGAGGATCTCGGGTCCGCGCCTGCAGGCGGCCTGGGTCAACATTCCACACGTCACCCAGTTCGACGAGGCGGACATCACCGAGCTCGAGGAGCTGCGCGCAAGCCTGAAGGACAAGGCGCAGGCGGCTGGAGTCAAGCTGACGCCGCTCGCCTTCATCATGCGCGCCGTCGTCAAGACGCTGCTCGAGTTTCCACGCTTCAATTCCTCGCTCGATGCCGAGGGCGCCAACCTCATCGTGCGCAAGTTCATCCACATGGGGTTCGCGGCCGATACGCCCGGCGGGCTGGTCGTGCCGGTCGTGAAGGACGCGCACCGCAAGGATGTCTACGAGCTCGCGCGCCAGCTCGGGCAACTGTCCGAGAAGGCGCGCTCGGGGAAGCTCCCGCCGCTCGACATGCAGGGCGGCTGCTTCACGATCTCGAGCCTCGGCGGCATCGGCGGCACCGCCTTCACCCCGATCATCAACCCGCCCGAGGTGGCGATCCTCGGGGTGTCGCGCTCCACCCAGCGGCCGGTGTACCGCGGCTCGAGCTTCGTGCCGCGCCTGATGCTGCCCTTGTCGCTGTCGTACGATCACCGCGTGATCGATGGCGCGATGGCGGCGCGCTTTACCACCTACCTCGCCCAGACGCTCGCCGAGCCGCGCTCGCTCCTCGAGGCGGTGTTGTGAGCCGCGTCGAGCTGACGGTTCCCGATCTCGGCAACTTCAGCGACGTGGACATCGTCGACGTGCTGGTGAAGCCCGGCGAGGTCGTCGCCGTCGACACGCCGCTCGTCACGCTCGAGACCGACAAGGCCTCGATGGACGTGCCCTCGACCGCCGCGGGCACGCTCACCGAGGTGCTGGTGAAGCGCGGCGACAAAGTATCGAAGGGCTCGGTGCTCGCGCGCCTCGATACGGCCGCGGCCGCGGCGCAGCCGTCCGCTGCGACCGCAGCGCCCGCGGCGCGCGCAAGCCCGCAGCAAGCCCCGGCTCCTGCCGCGCCGGGCGCGCGTATCGAGGCCGCCGGGGATACGGTGCGCATGCCGGCGCAGCAGGGCGGGCCGGCGGCCCGCGCCGGCTCCGACTACAACAGCTCGACGCAGTTGTTGGTATTCGGCGCGGGACCCGGCGGCTACACGGCGGCGTTCCGCGCCGCCGACTTGGGCCTCAAGGTCACGCTGGTCGAGCGCTGGCCCGAGCTCGGTGGCGTGTGCCTCAATGTCGGCTGCATTCCCTCCAAGGCGCTGCTGCACGCCGCCAAGGTGATCGAGGACGCAGACGAGATGAGCGAGCGCGGCATCGCCTTCTCCGCCCCCGACATCAACCTGGCGAAGCTGCGCGACTGGAAGACCTCGGTGGTGCGCAAGCTCACCAGCGGCCTGCGCGTGCTGGCACGCCAGCGCAAGGTCGAGGTGGTCCAGGGCAGCGGGCGCTTCGTGAGCCCGAACGTGCTGGAGGTCATGGGCACCAGCGGCTCGCAGCGCATCCGCTTCGAGCAGTGCATCATCGCCGCCGGCTCCGAGCCCATCGGGCTCCCGGGCCTGCCCGCCGATTCGCGCATCCTCGACTCGACCGACGCGCTCGAGCTGCCGGAGTTCTCCGGCGGGCTGCTGGTGATCGGCGGGGGCATCATCGGACTCGAGATGGCCTGCGTGTTCGACGCGCTCGGCACGCGCGTGAGCGTCGTCGAGCTCACCCCGCAGCTGATGCCCGGCTGCGATCCGGACCTGGTGCGGCCGCTCGAGCGGCGCATCCGCGCGCGCTACCAGCAGATCCTGCTCGGCACCAAGGTGTCCGCGGTCGAAGCCAGGCCGGAGGGGCTGCGTGTCAGCTTCTCGGGAGAGAAGGCGCCGGCGCCGCAGACGTTCGACCGGGTGCTGGTCGCGGTCGGGCGGGTGCCGAACGGCAACAGCGTCGGCGCCGAGCTCGCCGGGGTCAAAGTCTCCGAGCGCGGCTTCATTGCGGTCGACAAGCAGATGCGCACCAACGTGCCACACATCTTTGCGGTCGGCGACATCGCCGCGCCGCCCATGCTGGCGCACAAGGCGATGCACGAAGGCAAGGTCGCAGCCGAAGTCGCCGCCGGCCACAAGCGCGCCTTCGATGCGCGCGTGATCCCGTCAGTGGCCTACACCGACCCGGAGGTCGCCTGGGCGGGGCTCACCGAGACCGAAGCGAAGGACAAGGGCATCGCCTACGCCAAGGGCAACTTCCCCTGGGTGGCGAACGGCCGCTCGCTGTCGCTCGGGCGCGAGGAAGGCTTCACCAAGCTGCTGTTCGATCCGGAGACGCACCGCGTGCTCGGCGGCGGCATCGTCGGCACCAACGCCGGCGAACTGATCAGCGAGGTGGCGCTCGCGATCGAGACCGGCTGCGACGCCGCCGACATCGGCCTCACGATCCACCCCCATCCGACGCTGTCGGAGACCGTGGCCGGGGCGGCCGAGGCGTTCGAAGGCACGCTGACGGATCTTTACCTGCCGAAGAAGAAATAGCCGCGGGCGGTGACTCAGGGCGCCGAGCCATGCGCTAGCTGAGGCGCCGCTCGGTCAGAACGACCGCAGCGACCGGGCGCGCCGCCTCGAAATAGGTGCGCTCGATTTCATGGGCCGGCACGGGGCGGGAGAAGTGATACCCCTGCGCGTGGTCGCAGCCATAGTCACGCAGCATCGCGGCCGTGGCCTCGGTCTCCACACCCTCGGCGCACACCTGCATGCCAAAGCCGTGGGCCAGCTGGATGGCACTGCGTACGATCCGCTGATCCGCCGGGTCGGTTGCCAGCTGCAGGATGAAACTCTTGTCGACCTTGAGCAGCTGCACCGGCAGCTGCTTGAGGTAGGCAAGCGATGCGTAGCCGGTGCCGAAGTCATCGATCGCCAGGCGCACGCCGAGGGAGCGAATCGAGTACAGGCGCTTCATGATGGTATCGGGGTGGCGCATGACCGCGCTTTCCGTCACCTCGAGCTCGAGCAGCTCCGCCGGCACGTTGGCCGCCGCGAGCGACTCGGCGAGCGTGTCGACGAAGCCCTGATCGAGGAGATTGTTCACCGAGATGTTGACCGAGACCCGAACCTGCTGACCGGTGCGCTGCCAGGCGGCGATCTGCCCGATCGCCGTATTGAGCACGCGTTGGGTGAAGACGTGGAT
>DASPSF010000076.1:0-69877 GCA_035624075.1 Steroidobacteraceae bacterium
GGACGCGAGTGCACTACCCATCATGCACACCTCGATGAGCTGCGACGCGTCGAGCCGCGAGCGCGGGTCCTCGAGAACCGCATCTTCGTCGAGGATGGCCCGCTGATCACGAGCGCCGGCGTGACCGCGGGCCTCGACCTCGCCCTGCACGTGATCGGCCGGCAGCTCGGTCCGCAGGTGGCGGCCGAGGTCGCCCGCTGCCTGGTCGTGTACCTGCGCCGCGTCGGCAGCGATCCCACGCTCTCGCCCTGGGTCATGCACCGCAATCACCTGCACCCGGCGGTGCACCGCGTGCAGGATGCGGTGACGCGCGATCCGGCTGCCCGCTGGAGCTCGGCGCAGCTCTCGGCAGTGGCCTGCACCGGGCCGCGCAACCTCGCGCGCCTGTTCGCCGAGCACGCGCGCTGCTCGCCCCTCGACTATGTGCAGCTCATCCGTTTCGCCTTCGCCAGGCAGCTGGTCACCGGGAGCCGGCTCGATCTCGAGCGCATCGCGACCCGGGCTGGCTTTGGCTCGGCGCAGCAGCTGCGGCGCGTGTGGTCGCGCTGGGAAGCGCGCCCGCCGAGCGCGTTCCGCGGCCGCGGCGGCCCGTGGGCGGCGCGCTCTGTCAGTGCCCGCTCGCCTTGGCGACCAGGAAGCTCACCAGCGGGATGATCTGGTTGGCCGCCTTGATGCTGTCGGCGATCCGGTAGCGGCCGTCGACGACGATGCAGGGAGTGCCGGGGACCTGCATGGCCATGACCTGCTCATCGGCGGCGCGCATCTTGCCGTCGACGGTGAAGGACTTCGCCATCGCCACGAAATCCGCCGCCTTCACTCCGGTCCAGCGCGCGTACGCCTGCGCCGCCTGATCGATCGTCGGCTGGGGACTCTTCAGGCGGTGCGTCTGGCTGTCGATGTTGGCGAGCTCGCCGGTTTTCCAGACTGCATCGAACATCAGCTGGTGGGTGCGCTCGGCGATGCCGAGCGCCTGCGCGGCGAACCAGGCGCGCTGGTACATCGGCCAGTCCTCGGCCTGGTTGAACGCGGCCGGCAGGTAGGCGAGCTGGGCGTTGGGCGGCAGGCCCTTCTTCAGGAGCTCCATGGTCGGCTGAAAGGCATTGCAGGCCGGGCAGCCGTAGGAGAACACCTCGAGCACCTCGACCTTGCCGGGAGCGACGTTGGTGCGCTGAGGCTGCGGCAGCACGACGTAGTCGCGGCCTTCGGTCCAGGCCGGCGCGGCGCCGGCGGGCATCGCGGTGAGCGCCGCCAGCAGCGCGAACAGCAGTCCAAGGGCGGTTTTCATGAGGCGATCTTAGAGGAGTCCTGCGTCTAATAGATGGCGATCTCGCTGCGGCCGGATGAGTCGCGCGCGCCGCGGTACATGCCCTCGGTGCTGAAGTCCATGACGATGCGCCCGTCGTGGTCGACGCCGATCAGGCCGCCGTCGCCGCCGAGCCCGCTCAGGATGTCGTGCAGCAGCTCAGCGATCGCGAGCTCGAGCGAAAGCCCGCGGTACTCGACCGCGGCGCACACGTGGTGCGCGGCCACGGCGCGGATGAAGTATTCCCCGTGGCCGGTGGCCGATACGGCGCAGACGCCGTTCTTGGCGTAAGTGCCGGCGCCGATGATGGGCGAGTCGCCGACGCGTCCGGGGCGCTTGTTGGTCATGCCGCCGGTCGAGGTGGCGGCCGCGAGGTTGCCGTCGCGGTCGCGCGCCACCGCGCCCACCGTGCCGTGCGCGGGCGGCACCAGATCCGAGACCCGCTCGCCGCGCTGCTCGTGCTCGAGCTGACTCAGCCGCTCGGGAGTGCGGAAGTAGAGGTTGGGCACGAGCGCGAAGCCTTCCTCGAGGGCGAACTCCTCGGCCCCGCCCCCGACCAGCAGCACGTGGCGCGACTTCTCCATCACCCGGCGTGCGAGCTCGACCGGGTTCTTCACGTGGCGCACGGAGGCGACCGCGCCGGCGCGCTGCCGGCGGCCGTCCATGATGGCGGCGTCGAGCTCGGCCGCGCCCTCGCGCGTCAGGGCGGCGCCCCGCCCTGCGTTGAAGCACGGGTCGTCCTCGAGCACGCGCACCGCCGCCGTCACCGCATCGAGACTCGAGCCGCCGCGCTCGAGCAGCGCGTAGCCGGCGTCCAGCGCCGCCTCGAGGCCGGCGCGATAACGCTGCTCGCGCTCGCCCGAGAGCGTCGCGCGCGGCACCGCGCCCGCGCCGCCGTGTATGGCGATGGCGTACATGTCGCTTCCTCCGGCCGTCAGTTGGCGTCGCGGTACATGGCGATCTCGCGATGTCCGCGCGAATCGCGCACGCCGCGGTGCATGCCCGCGCTGTTGAAATCCATGGCGTAGTTGCCGTCGTGGTCGAGCGCGATCACGCCGCCCTCGCCGCCGGTGCGCGTCAGCTTGTCGTGCATCATGGTGTCGACTGCTTTCGCGAGTGGCAGATGCTGGTACAGCACCATCGCGCAGATGTCGTAGGCGACCACCTGGCGGATGTAGAACTCTCCCTGCCCGGTGCCGGAGACCGCGCACGACTCGCTGGCGTAGGTGCCGGCGCCGATGATCGGCGTGTCGCCGATGCGCCCGTAGAGCTTGTTGGTGAGGCCGCCGGTCGAGGTGGCGGCGGCGAGATGACCCTGGGCATCGAGCGCCACGGCACCGACGGTGCCCATGCCCCTCGGCGCCGCCGGGCGCAGCGGCAGCGGGGCGGTCGGCGTGCGCTCGGCCGCGGAGCGCTTCGCCTGCTCGAGCTCACGCACCCGCTCCGGAGTGATGAAGTAGCTCTCGGGCACCAGCAGCACGCCCTGGGCGAGCGCGAACTCCTCGGCGCCCTGGCCGGCGAGCAGCACGTGCGGGGACTTGTCCATCACCAGCCGCGCCAGGTCGATGGGATTCTTCACATGGTGGACACCCGCGACCGCGCCGGCGCGCGGGCCGGTGCCGTCCATGATGGCGGCGTCGAGCTCGCAGATGCCGTCGTGGTTCAGCACCGCGCCACGGCCGGCGTTGAACTGCGGGTCGTCCTCCATGGTGCGCACCGCCGCGGCGACCGCATCGAGGGCTGCGCCGCCGCCCTCGAGCACGGCGAAACCTGCGTCCAGCGCCGCCCCGAGCCCCGCGCGGAAGGACGCCTCGCGCTCCGGGCTCATGTGTGAGCGCTCGATGACGCCGGCTCCGCCGTGGATGACGATGACGATCGGATGCTCGGCGGCGGTGAGCGGCGCGGCGAGCAGCGCAGCGGCGGCCGCGAGCGCCAGGCTCGTGAGCAGGCGGGTCACACGGTGCGGCATGATTTCCCCCAGGGCCGCTCAGCAAAGCGGCTATGATCGGCGGGGCCCGCGCCAGCAAGCGGGCGGCGGCCCTCTCAATCGTTCCTGCGGTAGATCTTAAGGTGAAAGCCGCCACGTCGCAGCGGATACGCAGCATCCTGGTCGCCAACCGCGGCGAGATCGCCATTCGCGTCATGCGGGCGGCCAGCGAGCTCGGCGTCCGCACCGTCGCGATTTATTCGCAGGAGGACCGCTTCTCGCTCCACCGGACCAAGGCCGACGAGGCGTACCTGGTCGGGCGGGACCGGCGGCCGGTGGAGGCCTACCTCGACATCGCGGACATCCTCCGGATCGCGCGCGAGGCGCAGGTGGACGCCATTCATCCGGGCTACGGCCTGCTTTCCGAGAACCCCGAGCTGGCACGCGCCTGCGCCGCGGCCGGGGTCATCTTCATTGGTCCGCGGTCCGAGACCATGGAGGCGCTCGGCAACAAGATCACCGCGCGCGCGCTCGCAGTGTCGGCCGGCGTCGCGGTGATGCCGGCCACCGGACCCCTGCCGGCGGACCTGGCGGAGTGCGCGCGCTTCGCGCGTGGCATCGGCTACCCCGTGATGATCAAGGCGAGCTGGGGTGGTGGCGGCCGCGGCACGCGCGCGGTGGACGACGAAGCGCAGCTCAAGGAGCTGCTGCCGCTCGCGCGGCGCGAGGCGCTCACCGCTTTCGGCAACGACGAGGTCTATCTCGAGAAGCTCGTGCGGCGGGCGCGCCACGTCGAGGTGCAGATCCTCGGCGACGCCCACGGCAACCTCGTGCATCTCTACGAGCGCGACTGCAGCATGCAGCGGCGCAATCAGAAAGTGGTCGAGCGGGCGCCGGCAGTGTTCCTCAGCGCAGCGCAGCGCGCCGAGCTCACCGCCGCGGCGCTCGCCATCGGCCGTGCGGCGCGTTACCTGAACGCCGGCACCGTCGAGTTCCTCGAGGACGCCGACAGCGGCCGCTGCTACTTCATCGAGGTGAACCCGCGTATCCAGGTCGAGCACACCGTGACCGAGGAGGTCACCGGCATCGATCTCGTCAAGGCGCAGATCCGCATCGCCGGCGGGGCGCGCATCGGCGAGCCGGAGAGCGGCGTGCCGGCGCAGGAGGAGATCCGCGTCTCGGGCCATGCGCTCCAGTGCCGCATCACCACCGAGGACCCGGAGAACAACTTCATCCCGGACTACGGCAAGGTCACCGCCTACCGCAGCCCAGCGGGCTTCGGCATCCGGCTCGACGCCGGCACCGCCTACACGGGCGCAATCATCACGCGCTCGTACGATTCGCTGCTCGTCAAGGTGACGGCGTGGGCACCGACGCCCGAGGAGACCATCGCGCGCATGCACCGCGCCCTGTGGGAGTTCCGCATCCGCGGCGTGGTCACGAACCTGCGCTTCCTCGACCAGCTGATCACCCACCCGCGCTTCGCCCGCGGCGAGTACACCACGCGCTTCATCGACGAGACGCCGGAGCTCTACCGCTGGCCCCTGAAGCGCGACCGCGCCACGCGCCTGCTCACCGGCATCGGCTCCACCATCGTCAACGGCAACCGGGAAGTTCAGGGCCGCGCACGTCCGGCGCACTTCACGCCGCCGCAAGTGCCGCCCGGGAGCCTGCCGCCACCGGCCCCCGGCACGCGGCAGAAGCTCGCGGAGCTGGGACCCGAGCGCTTCGCGCGCTGGATGCTCGGCGAGCAGCGGGTACTGCTCACCGACACGGCGATGCGCGATGCGCACCAGTCGCTGCTCGCCACGCGGCTGCGCACCGTGGACCTCGTGGCCATCGCGCCCGCCTATGCGAGCCTCACGCCGCAGCTGTTCTCGCTCGAATGCTGGGGCGGGGCGACCTTCGATGTGGCGCTGCGCTTCCTGCACGAAGATCCCTGGCAGCGCCTCACGCAGCTGCGCGAGCGCATTCCCAACATCCTGCTGCAGATGCTGCTGCGCTCGGCGAATGCGGTCGGTTACGCCAACTACCCCGACAACGTGCTGCGCTTCTTCATCGCGCGCGCCGCCGCCGGCGGCATCGACGTGTTCCGCATCTTCGACTGCCTCAACTGGGTCGAGAACATGCGGGTCGCGATCGACGCGGTGCTGGAATCCGGCAAGCTGTGCGAGGCGGCGATCTGCTACACGGGCAACCTGAGCGACCCAGGCGAGAACAAGTACACGCTCGACTACTACCTGAAGCTCGCGCGCGAGCTCAAGGCCGCCGGCACCCACGTGCTCGGCATCAAGGACATGGGGGGCCTGTGCCGGCCGCGCGCCGCCTACACGCTGGTCAAGGCGCTCAGGGAGGAGACCGGGCTGCCGCTGCACTTCCACACCCACGACACCAGTGGCATCGGTGCAGCCAGCGTGCTGGCCGCCATCGATGCCGGCGCGGATGCCGTCGATGGGGCAATCGATGCGCTCTCCGGCCTCACCTCGCAGCCGAACCTGGGCTCGATCGTCGAGGCGCTGCGCCACGGCCCGCGCGATGCCGGGCTCGACCCGGAGCAGCTGCGCCTCATCTCCTCCTACTGGGAACAGGTGCGGCGGCTGTACGTCGCTTTCGAGAGCGACGTGCGTGCCGGGGCCTCGGAGGTATACGTGCATGGCATGCCCGGCGGGCAGTACACCAACCTGCGCGAGCAGGCCCGCGCGCTCGGTGTCAGCGAGGCACGCTGGCCGGAGGTGGCGCGCGCCTACGCCGAGGTCAACCTGGCCTGCGGCGACATCATCAAAGTGACCCCGACCTCGAAGGCCGTGGGGGATCTGGCGCTCGTCATGGTTACCGCGGGCATCAGCAGCGGGCAGCTGCTCGACCCGGGTACCGAGGTGGCCTTTCCCGAGTCGGTCGTGCAGCTTTTTCGGGGCGAGCTCGGGCAGCCCTACGGGGGTTTTCCTGCGGCACTGCAGCGCAAGGTGCTGAAGGGCGCGGCGCCGCTCACCGCGCGGCCGGGCGCGCTCCTCCCGCCGGTGGACCTCGAGGGCGAGCGCGCCCGGCTCGCGCAGCACGTGGCCGGCCCGGTGACCGATGAGGATCTGGCCTCCTGGCTCATGTATCCGCGTGTCTGGCAGGACTACGCGCGCCAGCGGCTGCAGCACGGCGACCTGAGTCTCCTGCCGACGCCGGTGTTCTTCTACGGCATGCAGCCGGGGGACGAGATCAGCGTCGACCTCGAGCGCGGCAAGACCCTCATCGTGCGCTACGTCGCGACCAGCGACCCGCACGAGGACGGTACGCGCACGGTGTTCTTCGAGCTGAACGGCCAGCCGCGCTCGGTGCGGGTGCGCGACCTGAGTCAGGTCGCGCAGCGCCCGCCGGCCCGCAAGGTGGAGCCCGGCAACGCGCGCCACGTGGGCGCGCCGATGCCGGGCACCGTGACCACGGTGGCCGCGACCGCCGGCGCCCGCGTGGCGCGCGGCGACCTGCTGCTGACGCTCGAGGCGATGAAGATGGAGGCCGCGGTGCGCGCCGAGTGCGAGGGCGAGGTGGCCGAGATATTGGTAAAGCCGGGCGAGGCCGTCGAATTGAAGGATCTGCTCATCGTGCTGCGCTGAGTGTCGGCGCCTGGCGTCATCGGTGGATGCCAACACCCTTGTTGTATGCTGTCGGCACTTGCTGCGGCGGAGAGTAAGCCGATGCGCGAGTGGCGCAATCACATGCCCCGATTAACAACAGCGGCTGTCAGCCTGGCGTGCGCCGCGCTGCTCGCCAGCGGCGCGGGTGCTGCACGCGCCGACGATCTGCTCGGCTATTATTTCGGCGGCACATACGGCAAGGCCACGATCGACGCCTCGACCGGACTCGTCAGCGGTTTCGGCATTCACAGCTCCGCCTACTCGATCATCGCCGGCTGGCGCCCGATGTCAGAGCTGTCGGCGGAACTCCAGTATCTCGACTTCGGCCACTCGAGCGGCATGTCGGTCTACACCAATTCCAACGTTCCGCTGACCAACAGCGCGAGCCGCAAGGGCGAGGGAGCCTTCGGCATCCTCTATCTGCCGACGCCGGTCGTCGATTTCTACATGAAGGCCGGGCTCGCCAAGCTCCATACCACCGCGACCACGATCGTCGGCACCTGCCCGAAGGGCGGTGTGTGTCCGCCGCTCTCCAATCCTCTGCCGGTCGACAGCACCGGCGTCGGCGTCGCCGGCGGCGGCGGCATGATGTACCGCTTCCACTCGCTCGAGATACGCGCCGAATACGAGCGCTTTGCGGCGCTCGGCGGCAATCCCTACCTGGTGACCGGCGGCTTTACCTGGACCTTCTGAGAGCTCGCCGGCCGCTCAGGCCGTGTCCCTGAGCGCGATCGCCGGATCCGCCAGCCTGTCGAGCTGCGGCCGGGCGTGCGCCGCGATCAGCTTGCGCGCTGCCATCTGGTCCTTGGGCTGGTTGACGGTATCGATCGCGATGAGCTCTCCACCGCGCAGATAACAGGCGCTGAAGCTGCGCGACTGCGGAGCGCCGCGCATCACCACGGTGTCATAGCCCTGCGCGACGCCGACGATGACCAGCTTGAGATCGTACTGATCCGACCAGAACCACGGCAGCTTATCGTGCAGCGTCTCGTTTCCCATGAGGTTCAGCGCGACGGTCGTGCCCTGCTCGAAGGCGTTGTCGACCGACTCGAGGCGCAGATGCCGGCCGTACTGGCGGCTCAAGTGGCTGGCGCAGTCGCCGGCGGCGTAGATCGCCTCGTGCGAGGTGCGGCAATGCGCTTCCGTTACGACGCCGTTCTCGCAGTCGAGGCCCGCGGCCTTCGCGAGCTCGTCCGCCGGCGCAACGCCGACCCCGACCAGCACGGCGTCCGCCGGGTACTCACGGCCTTCCTCGGTGAGGACGCTGCGCACGCGGGTGTCGCCGTGGAATGCCCGCACGCGCTCGTTGCAGCGGATCTGCACGCCGTGGCGCGCATGCTCGGCCGCGTAGAACGCCGAGACCTCGGGGCAGGTGACGCGGTTCATGACGCGCTCGGCCATCTCGAGCACCGTGACTTCCATGCCCAGCCCGCGCGCCGTCGCCGCGACCTCGAGCCCGATGTAACCCCCGCCGACGATCAGCAGCCGCCCGCCGCGGCAATCGGCGCGGATGCGATCGGCGTCGGCGATGGTGCGCAGGTAGTGCACCCCTTCGAGCTCGGCCCCGGGAACGGGCAGCCGGCGCGGATGGCTGCCGGTCGCGAGCAGCAGGGCGTCGAAGGGCACGACTACCCCGTCGTCGAGCCGCACATGGCGCTCGTGCGGGGCGATGTCGGTGACGCGGCGGCCGAAGTGCGTGGTGACGGCGTGATCGGCGAAGAAGCCTGCGGGCCGTATCAGCAGGCGCTCGCGCTCGAGCGCGCCCGCGAGGTACTTCTTCGACAGCGGCGGCCGCTGGTAGGGAGGCCACTGCTCGACGCCGATCAGCGTCAGCTTCCCCGCGAAGCCTCTGCGGCGTAGTGTATCGACCGCCTGCACCGCCGCCTGGCCCGCCCCGACGATTACGATCCGCTCATACACGGGTGGGAAGAATATCAGGAGGAGCGCGCCGGGCTGGCGCACCAGCGCGGGGCACGCGGCTTGCCCTGCTGCTCTGCGATGGTGCAGGCGCGGCGTGCGGTGGCACCCGGGCAGTGCCGTCCGCGGCGGTGCTGGCGCTGATTTCGCCCATGGCATGAAAGCTGCACAATTGACGACACTGCACCCGGCGACGGAGACCGAAGCCTCATGAAACTGATCACCGCGATCATCAAGCCGTTCAAGCTCGACGACGTGCGCGCGGCGCTCTCGGACATCGGCGTGTCGGGAATGACCGTGACCGAGGTGAAAGGCTTCGGCCGCCAGCGGGGTCATACCGAGCTCTATCGCGGCGCCGAGTACGTGGTCGACTTCGTTCCCAAGACCCGCATCGAGGTCGCGGTGCGCAGCGAGCTGGTCGATCAGGTCATCGAGGCGATCATGAAGGCCGCCAAGACCGGCAAGGTCGGCGACGGCAAGATCTTCATCACCGACATCAACCGCGTCATCCGCATCCGCACCGGCGAGACCGACGATAGTGCGTTGTAGTTAACGCGGCAGGTGCGCGACGAAGAAATAGGCGATTCCGAGCAGCACGGCCGTCTGACCGAACATGGCTGCGTACATCTGACGCACGTTGCTGCTGGCGAGCGCGTGCATTTCCGCGCGCAAGCCAGCGATCTTCTCGGTCAGCTCATTGCGCAGCACCAGCAGGTCATTGCGCATGACCAGCAGGTCCTGCTTCGTAGCGAGCGTGTCCTTCGCTCCCGCGATCTCGATCTCGATCGCCTGCACGAACGCCCGCGCCTGCGCGGGCGGCACGTTGGCCTTCTCCAGAATCTCGAGCGAGGCGGCTTGCACGGCCATCAGGATAGTCCCGACCGATCCCACAAGCGACATTAGGCAAAAGTCGCCCTGAGCTGAACGTCCCGTAAGCCACCGATTCGTGTCCTTTTGCCGTTGGGCTATCCTTAGTCTCCCATGCCCACAGCCATCCGCTTCTACGAGCACGGCGGTCCCGAGGTCCTGCGCATCGAGGACCTCGATCCCGGCAAGCCCGGTCCGGGCGAGGCGCAGGTGCGCCACCACGCGATCGGCGTCAACTACATCGACGTCTACGACCGCACCGGGCTCTACCCCGTTGCCTCGCTCCCGAGCGGCCTGGGGCGCGAGGCCGCCGGTGTCGTGACGGCCCTTGGCCGCGGGGTGCGCGGCTTCAAGGTCGGCGAGCGGGTGGCGTATGTCTGGCCGAATCCCGGCGCCTACAGCGAACTGCGCAACGTGCCGGCCGAGCGGTTGGTCAGGGTGCCGCGCGGCATCTCCGACGAGCAGGCCGCGGCGCTCATGCTCAAGGGCCTCACGGCGCAGTTCCTCATCCGCCGCACCTACCGCGTCCAGCGCGGCGACCCGATCCTGGTGCACGCCGCGGCCGGGGGCGTCGGGCTGATCCTGTGCCAGTGGGCGCGCTCCCTCGGGGCGAAGGTGATCGGCGTGGTCGGCAGCGAAGCCAAGGCCGAGATCGCCCGCCGGCACGGCTGCAATCACGTGCTCATCTCCGGCCGCGACGAGCTGGTGGCCGGGGTCAAGGCGTTCACCAAGGGCGCAGGCGTCGCGGTGGTCTACGACGCGGTTGGTCGCGACACCTTCATGGAATCGCTCGACTGCCTGCGGCTGCGCGGCATGATGGTCACCTTCGGCAACGCCTCGGGCCCCGTGCCGCCGATCGCGCCACTCGAGCTGAGCAAACGCGGCTCGCTCTTTCTCACGCGCCCGACGCTGTTCCATTACATCGGCACCCGCGCCGAGCTCGAGTCAGCGGCGCGGGAGCTGTTCGCCGCGGTGCGCACGCGCAAGGTGCGCGTCGTCATCGGCCAGAAGTACCCGCTGCGTCAGGCAGCCGATGCGCACCGCGATCTCGAGGGACGGCGCACGACCGGCTCGACGGTCCTGGTGCCCTGACGCCGCGGTCTGCGCTCCTCAGCGCAGGGCCTGTTCCAGAGTCGTCCGGATGCTGTCGCCGAGCGCCGCCCGCAGCGCGGCGCAGTCATCGATGCTCTCGATGACGCGCGCGACCGCGATCTCCCCGCCGTTCAGGCCGCGCAGCTTGTTGCCGAGGACGGTCTCGAATGACTGTCGCTCGGCGGCGCTGCAGAAGCTGTTGCCGACGTCGGCGAGCAAGTACTGGAAGAACACCGGCACGCGCGCGAGCAGCGCGGCCTGGTGCGTACCGAGCCAGCTCCACGCCTGCGCACGCGTGGACGGACTCGTCATCTGCCGGAAAGTGATCCGGAACACCGTTCCCGGATCGAGCGCCGGATCGAGGGTGAAATCGAGCACTTCGTTTGAGAGCGCCGGCCCGGCGGAGCCGAGCGCGAGCCCGGCGTCGAGGCGCACCTGGGCGTCCTCACTCGTGGCGAGGGTCTTCAGGCGTGCCAGGAGCGGCGCGCCCCGCTCCTCGAGTCCCACGGCCCACACCCAGCGGCGCAGCAGCGGATCCACCTGGGACGGATCGGCGAGCGAGCGCTCGGCGACTGGCGTGAGCGCGGCCCGCACGGCCGGATCGCCTGCCGTCGAGCCAACCAGCGCCAGGAGCTCGCGCCGCAGCAGCTGCTGCTCGGGCGGGTCGGTGGCGTAATGCCCTGGGGTCGCGTCGTAACCGAGCCGCCGCAGCCGCTCGCCGTAGAGCGCGACCAGCGCGCGCTCGAGCAGCGCCCGCTCCGCCGGGCCCGCCAGCCGATCATGCAGGGACCAGAGCCGATAGCCGAGGCTGAGCGCCGTGGTGCGGTCGGAGTGATCGGCCAGCGTCTGTGCCGCCCGGTAGAAGTCGGCGAACGGCAGGCGCCCGGCATCCAGAGCGGCGGATGTGCTGTCGGCGAGCGTCACGGACTCCCGCGGCGGCAGTCGCGCCGCCATCGCCAGCAGCGCTTGCGATAGCGCGGGATCGACGGTGAAGCGGTAGTAGCCGGCGCCGCCGGCGTTCGGATGCACGGTCGCGCCCCGGAGCGAGGCCGGGACGGCGAGCGAGCCGGTGGGGCCCGACAGCATCACGCACTGCTTGACCGGCCGCGCATCCGCTGCATGGAAGTCGGCGCAGAACGGGATTTTCCACTGCATTATCCCGGGTTCACCGGAGGGGCCGAGGGGCTGGTAGCGCGACTGCGCGAGCGCCAGCGATCCGTCGGCGGCCGCCCGCACGCTCACCAGCGGCACGCCGGGCTGATTGACGAACGACTCGAAGGCGTCGACCACGGCACGGTCGCCGCTGCCCTCGGCCATCGAATGGAAGAACTCCTCCGCGGTCGCGGTGCCGTAGGCGTGACGCGCCAGATGCAGGCGCACGCCGCGCTGGAAGCGCTCCGGCCCCAGGTACGACTCCACCATCCCGATGACGCCGGCGCCCTTCTCGTAGGTGATGTCGTCGAAGGTGGTCGCGATCTGCAGGTTGGTCTCGACCGCCTGATGGATCGGCCGCCCGGCGCGCAGCGCATCGGTGTTCATGGCCTGCAGAGTGTTGTCGAGCTGCTCCTGCTCGATGCCGAGCTGCGGCCGCCATTCGTCGCCGATCTTGCTGCCCATCCACTCGGCGAACGATTCGTTCAGCCAGATGTCGTCCCACCACGCCGGCGTCACCAGGTCACCGAACCACTGATGCGAGAGCTCGTGGGCCGCGACCATGCCGAAGCTGCTCGCCTCCCGTGGCGTCGGCTCGGGCCCGAAGGCGAGGAGATTCTCATCGAAGATGATCGCGCCGGCGTTTTCCATGGCGCCGCCATGGATGGGCGAGGCAATCAGGTCGATCTTCGCATACGGGAAGGGCATGCCGAAGTACAGCTCCAGGCGGCGGATCAGCTCGGGCGCCTGCGCGAGGGCGAACTGGAAGCGCTGCGGGTTGCCGCGTGTACCGATGACCCGCAGCGGCAGCGGTTCGCGCCGCACTGCGTTCGGCGGCACCGCGCCCTGCAGCACCTCGAGCGGCCCCACCGCAAAGGCGACCAGGTAGGTCGGCAGCGGTTTGGTGGCCCGGTAGCGGTACACGGTGCCGGTGCCGGACGGTGTCGCGGCTGCCTGCGGCGCGTTGCTGACGGCGAGGTCGCCACCGGAGGTCGTGACTGAGACGTCATAGGGCGTCTTGAAGCGCGGCTCGTCGAAACCCGGGAACGCACGCCGCGCGTCGATCGCCTCGAACTGCGTGAACGCATACCAGTCCTGGCCGACGCGCGTGCGATAGAGTCCCTGGGGCGAGTCCTGGAACGGCGCCGTGTAGGTCAGATTCAGCACCGCCTTGCCGGCAGGCAGCGTCTCGCCGGTGCTGAGCCGCGCAACCCCGGTCTCGTGATCGACCTCCTCGTAGTGAGCCGCCACGGTGCGCGCCCCGGAGGTGACCGACGCACTCGCGACCTTGAGCCCGAGGCCATGCAGCCAGATCGTCGACAACGGTCGACGGATCTCGACGTCGATCACCGTTTCGCCCGAGAACTCGCTCTGGCGCGGATCGATCGTCAGCGTCAGCTGATAGTGGGTGGGCTGCACGCTGTCGGGCAGCCGGCCGGCGGGGGCCTGGACCTCCGCGCCGCGGGCCAGGGTGGCGGACATCGTTAGAACGGCGATCGCGACGTAGCGTCTCATTGGAGGCCTCGCTTGTTGTTCTCTCCAGGCTCGCCCGGCGTTGGTGGCGCTGAGCTCAGTCCGGGGCCGGCACCGCCGCCGCATCATTACCCGCCGCGGCACGCAGCGCCCGCGCGGTGCGCGGGATGCCGAGGGCGCCGCTGCGCACGACCTCGAGGAGCTGCGCCCCCCGGGCCAGGTCGGCAATGAAGGCGTTGATCTCGGCCTCGCTCGCGGTCAGCTCGACGATGAAGCCCTCGGTGGCCGGATCGAGCACGCGGCCGCCGCTGCGCACGACGAGTCCGCGCACCGTGTCGGTGTGGCGCGGGTCGAGGCGCAGCTTCAGCAGCACCAGCTCCCGCTCGAGGTGCACACCGCGGGTCATGTCGAGCACGTTCACGACATCCACCAGCTTGTTCAGCTGGTTGACGATCTGCTGGATGACCGCGTCCGAGCCGCTCGTGACCAGCGTGAGGCGCGAGACTGTCGGGTCGTCGGTGGGCGCCACCGACAGCGACTCAATGTTGTAGCCGCGAGTGGAGAACAGGCCCGCGACGCGGGTGAGGGCGCCCGCCTCGTTCTGCAGCAGTACGGCGATGATGTGACGCATGTGGGGGATGGCGCGGCGGGCGGCGCGCCGGCGGCGGACGGGCCTCGGGGGTGTGAAAAATCCTCGTCAGAATAGAAGGATCGGCACGAGTTTGCACCACGAACCCAAGCTGTTACGCTCAAAAATTCTGTCGCTGTTCCCTTCACCCAAGAGGTTTCGCAAAACCCCTGCATGAGCTCGCCCTCCATGAGCGACTCGGGTCCTCCGCCACGCCCCGCGGCCCATCCGCTCGCCGGGACGCGGATGAGCGGCGCGCGCATGATCATGGAGGTGCTCGCCGACGAGGGCGTCACGGCCATTTTTGGCTACAGCGGCGGGGCCATTCTTCCCACCTACGATGCGGTCTTCCTCTTCAACGAGGAAGCCGCGCGGTCCGGCCGGCCCCAGATCCCCCTGATCGTCCCCGCCAACGAGCAGGGCGCCGGTTTCATGGCAGCCGGCTATGCGCGCGCGAGCGGCCGGGTGGGGGTGTGCCTCGTGACCTCGGGTCCCGGTGCCACCAATACTGTTACACCAGTGCGCGACTGTATGGCAGATTCTGTGCCGATTGTCGTGATTTGCGGGCAAGTGCCCCGGGCCGCGATCGGTACGGACGCATTTCAGGAGGCGCCGGTGCCCGCCGTCATGGGGGCCGTCGCCAAGCATATCTTCCTCGTCACCGAGCCGGAAAAGCTCGAGTCCACGCTGCGGACGGCCTTCGAGATCGCCCGCACGGGCCGCCCGGGACCCGTGGTCGTCGACATTCCGAAGGACGTCCAGAACTGGCAGGGCACCTTCCAGGGAGCGGGGCTGCTGCCCATCCCCGGCTACCGGCGGCGGCTCGATGAGCTCACCCGTTCCGCCCTGGAGGCGCCCGCGGCCGAGCGCTTTTTCGCCATGCTCGGGGAGGCGCAGCGTCCGCTGATCTACGCCGGCGGCGGAGTGATCAACGGCCACGCCGCCGCACAACTCACCGGGTTCGCGACCGCCTTCGGCCTGCCGGTCGTGACCACTCTCATGGGCATCGGCTCGCTCGATACGCGCGCGCCGCTCGCCATGCGCATGCTCGGCATGCACGGCGCCGCCTTCGCCAACTACGCGGTCGATGACTGCGACTTCCTCATCGCGGTGGGCGCGCGCTTCGACGATCGGGTGGCGGGCGTGCCGGACAAGTTCGCGCGCAACGCCAAGCGCATCGCGCATCTCGACGTGGACCGTGCCGAGGTCAACAAGGTCAAGCGCGTGCAGTGGAGCCACGTGGGACTGGTGGCGGAGGCGCTCGCGGCGCTCAGCGCGTACGGACGGCAGGCACAGTTCCGGCACGACTTCAGTGCCTGGCACGCAGAGCTCGCCGAGCTCAAGCGCCGCTACGCCATGAACTACGACCGCGGCAGCCCCCTGATACAGCCCTATTACGTGCTCGAGGAGCTCAACCGCCACACACGCGGCGAGGCGATCATCTCGACCGGCGTTGGCCAGCACCAGATGTGGGCCGCGCAGTACTGCGATTTCGCCGGCCCGCGCCTGTGGCTCACCTCCGGCAGCATGGGCACGATGGGCTTCGGCCTGCCCGCGGCCATCGGCGCTCAGATTGCGAACCCCGCGCGGCTGGTGATCGACATCGACGGCGACTCGAGCATCCGCATGAACATCGGCGAGCTCGAGACCGCGACCACCTACGACCTGCCGGTCAAGGTGATGGTGCTCAACAACTTCGGCGACGGCATGGTCAAGCAGTGGCAGAAGCTGTTTCACAAGGGCCGGCTGTCGGCGAGCGACAAATCGCTCCACAAGAAGGACTTCATCCGCGCCGCCCAGGCCGACGGCTTCCGCTACGCGGTGCGCCTCGAGCACAAGGCGGACGTGCCGCGCGTCATCGCCGAGTTCGTCGGCTTCCAGGGGCCGGCTTTCCTCGAGGTGATGATCGATCCCGACGCCGGCGTCTATCCGATGGTGGGCCCGGGGCAGAGCTACGAGGAGATGATCACCGGCGAGCACATTCCGTCGCGTACCAAGGTCAACATCAAGACCCCGGGTCCCTCGGAGATGTTCTGATGGGACCGATGCCGCTGCGCGCCTCGGCCCTCGCAGCCGTGCTCGCCGCGGCGGCCGCGGCATCGGCCGCGGCCCCGGCGCCAGCCGCCGCCGAACGCCGGGACGAGATCGTGATGCTCGGCAACCTCGCGGGCGAGCAGAGGGTCAGCACCGGCAGCGACGGCGTGACGCACGCGGAATTCTCCTTCAACGACCGCGGTCGCGGCGACCACATTACCGCCACCTGGAGGCTCGATGCTGCCGGCGTGCTCACCGAGTACCAGGGCCGCGGCAACGACTATATGAAGGTGCCGGTGAGCGAGAGCTTCCGGCTCACCAATGGCAAGGCCTCCTGGAGCAGCCGCTCCGAGCACGGCAGCGCGGCGGTCACGGGCGTTGCCTTCTACGTGCCGGTGAATGCGCCGCCCGAGATCTTCGGCGTGCTGGCGCGCGCGCTCCTCAAGGCTCCGGGGCATCGGCTCCCGCTGCTGCCCGCGGGCGAGGCGACGCTCGAGAAGGCCGAGCTGTCCGCGGAAGATGCGGCCTTCGCGACCGGCCCGCACGGACCGATCGCACTGTACGCGGTGAGCGGACTCGACTTCTCCCCGGATCCGATCTGGCTGGGGAGCGACGGCACGACGGCTGCCAGTACCTCCGAGTGGTACACGGCTCTGCCCGCGGCCATGCACGCTCAGCTGCCGCAGCTGCTGGTGGCGCAGGCGCACTGGAGCGCGGCGCGCTCGGCACGCCTGGCGCGCGAGCTGACCCAGGTGCCCGCGGGCGAGGTCGTGATCCGCAACGCCCGGCTGTTCGATCCGCGCGATCTTACGGTCACGCCGGGAACGAGCGTGCGGGTGCGCGGCGCGCACATCGTGCGGGTGGCCGCGGATGCCGACGTGACCGGCGACGCCGGGGCCGAGGTGATCGATGCGCACGGCCGCTTCCTCATGCCCGGGCTGTGGGACAACCACCAGCACTTCGGCGACAACACCGGCGCGCTCGATCTCGCCAACGGCGTCACCAGCGCCCGCGACATGGGCAACGACACCGACGAGTTCCTCGAGCGCCTGGCGCGCTTCGATGCCGGCACCGAACTCGGCCCGCGGGTGTGGAAGTCCGGCATCATCGATGGCACTGGCCCCTACGCCGGGCCGACCAAGATGCGCATCGACACCGCGGCGCAGGCGGTCGCGGACGTCGACTGGTACGCCGACCACGGCTATGGGCAGATCAAGATCTACTCCTCGATCCCGCCACCCATCGTGCCGGTGATGGCGGCCGAGGCGCATGCGCGCGGGCTGCGCGTCAGCGGCCACGTGCCGGCGTTCATGAGCGCCGAGCAGTTCGTCGCCGCCGGTGCCGACGAGATCCAGCACCTCAACTTCATCGAGCTCGACTTCCTCTGGCCCGCGGTGCAGGAGACGCGCAACATGAACCGCTTCACCGCGGTCGCCGCTCACGCCCGCGAGTTTCCGCCCGACCAGCCGCCGGCGCGGGACTTCATCGCCTATCTCGCCCGCCACCACACCGTGCTGGACCCGACCATGAACGTCTTTGAGGCGATGTTCTGCGGCGACCCGGCCGCCGTGACGCCGGGGCTCGAGGCGGTTGCGCCGCGCATGCCGCCGCAGGTGCGCCGCGGGCTGCTCTCCGGCGCCCTCGTCCCACCCAAGGGCGAGGAAGCCGCCTACCGCGAGGCGCTGCCGGCGATGCTGACGCTCCTCAAGGCGCTGCACGACGCCGGGGTGACGATCATCCCCGGCACCGATACCGTGCCGGGCTACGAGCTGCACCACGAGCTCGAGCTGTACGCGCGCGCCGGTATTCCCCCGGCCGAGGTGCTGCGCCTGGCGACCCTCACCTCGGCGCTGGTCGTCGGCGCGAACGGCGAGCGCGGCGTGATCGCCCCCGGCAAGCTCGCCGATCTGATCCTCATCGACGGCGACCCGAGTGTGCGTATCGCCGACATCGACCGCATCGATCTGGTGATGAAGGGCGGCCGGATCTACGACCCCTCGGGCATCGAGGCCTCGCTCGGCATCACCCCCGTGAAGCAGCACTGATGGAAGAGAGCTCCCACGCCCACGCGCACCCCCCGCACGGCACGGGCTTTCGCTGGCTCGATATCAGCCTGGCGCTGTCGGCCTTCGTGGTCAGCCTCGCCTCGCTATGGCTCACGGTACATAACGCCCGCACGATGGAGCGGTTGGTCGCGTCCAACAGCTATCCCAACATCGACTTCAGCAACGGCAACGGCTTCGATTTCGACGACGGCCGTGGGGTACAGCACGCGGTATACCTGTCGCTCGACAACACCGGGATCGGGCCGGCGCGGCTGCGCTCCATCGAGCTGAGCTTTGCGGGCAAGCCGGCGGCGAGCCTGCGCGATTTGCTCGCCCTGTGCTGCACCGAGGAGGGCGCCGCTTCCTTGCCGAAAACCAGCTACCGGTTCGTCGGCGATATGCGCGGCGCCATGATTCGCGCCGGCGAGTCCCTGACCCTGTTTGCCTGGGCGGAGGCCCCGGCGGATCCGCGCTGGGCACGCCTCGAGAAGATCCGCGGCGAGATCGGCGTGCGCGTCTGCTACTGCTCGGTATTCGACGAGTGCTATCGGCGCGACAGCGCCCAGCACGAGCCGGTGCGGGTCACGGCCTGCCCGGCTGCCGCCGTCCCGTACACCGGCGGTTAAGACGCGCGCCGCTAATCTGGAGGACTCCGATGAAGTACCTGCACACCATGGTGCGCGTCACCGACCTCGACGCCTCGCTGAAGTTCTACTGCGACGCGCTCGGACTCAGGGAGCTCTCCCGCAAGGATTACCCGCAGGGGCGCTACACCCTGGTGTTCCTCGCCGCCCCCGGGGATGAGAGCGCGCAGGTCGAGCTCACCCACAACTGGGACCCGGAAGCCTACGGCGGCGGGCGCAACTTCGGGCATCTCGCCTACCAGGTGGAGGACATCTACGCCACCTGCCGTCGGCTCAGCGACCACGGCGTGACCATCCTGCGGCCGCCGCGCGACGGGCGCATGGCCTTCGTGCGCTCGCCCGACAACATCTCGATCGAGCTGCTGCAGAAGGGTGCGGCGCTCGCGCCCGCCGAGCCCTGGAAGTCGATGGCCAACACCGGCAGCTGGTAGGCGACGCAGCGCGCGCAACCTCATGAAGACGATCCCGAGCCTCATCATCGCGGCGGTGTTCGCCACGCTGACCTTCGCCGTGTGGGCGTACCTCAACCGCCCGACGCGCGAGCCGCCATGGCCGGCGCGCATCCAGGGCTTCGCCTTTTCGCCGTTCCGCATCAACGAGGATCCAACCCACTTCCAGATGCCGACCGATGCCGAGATCGATCAGGACCTGGCGCTGCTCGAAGGCAAGGTCAACGCGGTGCGCACCTACTCGGTGGGCGCGACGCTGGCCGACATCCCCGAGCTTGCCGAGCGGCACGGCATCAACGTCGCGCTCGGTGCCTGGCTCGACAGCCACCTCGACAAGAACGAAGAGCAGATGAAGACGGTGATCGACCTGGCCGATACGCACCAGAACGTGGTGCGCGTGCTGATCGGCAACGAGGTGATCCTGCGCGGCGACCTCACCCTCGAGCAGCTGGAGAATTATCTCGACCGCGCACGGGCCGCCATCGGCCAGCCGGTCGGCACCGCCGAGACCTGGCACACCTGGCTCGCGCATCCCGAGCTCGCGCAGCACGTCGACTTCATCGGCGTGCACTTCCTGCCGTACTGGGAGGGCGTGCCGGTCGACGCCGCGGTCGACTACTCCTTCGCGCAGTTGAAGCGCCTGCAGCAGACCTTCCCGCACAAGCCGATCGTCATCGCCGAGATCGGCTGGCCGAGCCGCGGGCGCACGCGCGAGTCGGCGGTGGCGTCCGAGGCCAACGAGGCGCTGTTCCTGCGGCGCTTTCTGGCCCGCGCCGAGAAGGAGCAAATCAAGTACTACGTCATGGAGGCCTTCGATCAGCCGTGGAAGGCGTACCAGGAGGGCGCGGTCGGCTCCTACTGGGGCGTGTACGACGTCAATCGCCAGCCGAAATTCGCCTTCACCGAGCCGATCGTGCGCGTGCCGGAATGGCACATCCTCGCGGCGATCTCGGTGGCGGTGTCGCTGCTGGTGCTGGGGCTCGTGTATCTCACCAGCGACGCGCTGCGCAACCGCGGCCGCAGCTTCCTCGCCATCGTGGTGTACGCCGCCACCACCATCGCCGTCTGGGTGATCTACGACTTCACGCAGCAGTACATGACGGTCTCGAGCGTGATCGCCGGCGTGCTGCTGCTGCTCGGCATGCTGGGGGTGCTGCTGGTGCTGCTCGCCGAGGCGCACGAATGGGCCGAGGCGCACTGGGTGGCCTACCGGCGGCGCCTCGGCGCGCCGAGCCTGGCCCCCGATCAGCAGCAACCCAAGGTCTCGATACACGTGCCGGCCTACAACGAGCCGCCGGCGATGCTGATCGAGACGCTCGATGCGCTCGCGCGGCTCGACTATCCCGATTTCGAAGTGCTGGTGATCGACAACAACACCCGCGACCAGAACGTCTGGCGGCCGGTCGAGGCGCACTGCGCCCGGCTCGGGCCCCGTTTCCGCTTCTTCCACGTCGCGCCGCTCGCGGGCTTCAAGGCCGGCGCGCTCAACTACGCGCTCGAGCGCACCGCGCCGGAGGCCGCCATCGTCGCCGTGATCGACAGCGATTACGTGGTGGAGCCGTGCTGGCTGCGCGAGCTCACGCCGGCGTTCCAGGACCAGCGCATCGCGATCGTGCAGGCGCCGCAGGACTACCGGGACGCGGACCAGAGCGCCTTCAAGGCCATGTGCTACGCGGAGTACCGCGGCTTCTTCCACATCGGCATGATCACGCGCAACGAGCGCAACGCCATCATCCAGCACGGCACCATGACCATGGTGCGCCGCCGGCAGCTCGATCAGTGCCGCTGGGCGGAGTGGTGCATCACCGAGGACGCCGAGCTCGGGCTGCGCATCTTCGAGGCGGGCTACGACGCCACCTACGTGCCGGTGAGCTACGGCCGCGGCCTGATGCCCGACACCTTCATCGACTTCAAGAAGCAGCGCTTCCGCTGGGCGTACGGCGCGATGCAGATCCTCAAGGCGCACGCGCGCGCACTGTTCCTCGAGGGCGGCCCGCTGTCGCCGGGCCAGCGCTACCACTTCGTCGCCGGCTGGCTCCCGTGGGTGGCCGACGGCTGCAACCTGCTGTTCAACCTGGCGGCCCTCGGCTGGTCGGCCGCGATGGTGTGGGCGCCAGGCAAGGTCGACCCGCCGCTGGTCATGTACTCGGTGCTGCCGCTGTCGCTGTTCACTTTCAAGCTCGCCAAGCTGGTACACCTGTATCGCGTGCGCGTCGGTGCCAACATCCGCCAGACGGTGGCTGCGGCGGTTGCCGGTCTCGCCCTGACGCATACGATCGGCACGGCGGCGGTCAAGGGCCTCGTGACCCGCAGCGAGCCGTTCTTCCGCACTCCGAAGCAGGGCAGCACCTCGGGCTTCCTGCGCGCGCTCGGCGCAGCGCGCGAGGAGACGGTGATGGTGGTGGGGCTGCTGCTCTCGGCCTGGGGCGTCTCGTACACCGGCACCAAGGAGACCGCGGGTCCCGACCGGCTCGCCTGGATCGTGGTGCTGCTCATCCAGTCGGTGCCCTACGCCTCCTCGCTCATCGTCTCGCTGGTGAGCGCCTACCCGCTGCCGGCGCGCTGGCTCGGCACGCGCTATCGCGCCGTGGCCGGCACCGGCCGCCCGGCGCAGGCGGGGCCGGCGGCTTAAGCCTCCGTGCGCGAGCGCAGGCTCCAGGCCATCGCGACCATGATCGCCGCGGTCGCGGTGTTCTCCTTCATGGACGCGGTGCTCAAGTTCTTCGCCATGCGCTATCCACCCATGGAAGTGGCGGCGCTGCGCGGCGCCACCTCGCTGCCGTTCACGCTCGCGCCGGTGTTGATCGCCGGCAGGATGCGCGATCTCATCCCGCGGCGCTGGCCGATGCACCTGCTGCGCGGAACCCTGAGCGTGGTGGTGATCGGCGGCTTCGTCTACGCCGTGCGCTCGCTGTCGCTCGCCAATGCCTATTCGGTGTTTCTGTCGGCGCCGCTGCTGGTGGCGGCGCTGTCGGTGCCGCTGCTGCGGGAGCGGCTCGACTGGCGTAACTGGCTGGCGATTCTCATCGGGCTCGCCGGGGTCCTCGTCATGCTGCGGCCCACCGCCTCGGGGCTGGCGAGCTTCGGCGCCGTGGCGGCGCTCATCGGCGCCGCCGCCTACGCCCTGAGCGGCATCGCGGTGCGGGTCCTCACCCGCACCGACACGACAGTGAGCGTCGTCTTCTGGACGATCAGCCTGATGACCGTATTCACGGCCGCGATCGCCGCTCCGGGGTGGGTCGCGATCGAGCACGCGCACTGGAAATGGCTGCTGGCGCTCGGGGTGCTGGCCGCGACCGGGCAGTACCTGCTCACCGAGGCGTTCCGCTCGGCACCGCCCTCGGTGGTCTCGCCGTTCGAATACACGGCGCTCCTCTGGGGAGTCGGTATCGACCGGGTGGTCTGGCAGGTGCTGCCTTCGGCACGGGTGTGCCTGGGCGGCGGCATCGTGATCGCGAGCGGGCTCTACCTCATCTGGCACGCGCGCAACGCGCCGCAACACCCGCCAGCCCAGGAGTCATGGCAGTGACCGGCGCGGCGAGGCAGAATGCGGCGCCAATCCTCGACAACGCCTCCCGCTCGCCGGCGCGTGCGCCGGCGGCGTGATCGTCGACGGTAGGAAGCCCGAACGCTGACAGGTCGTTTGCAAACAAGAGGAACCAGGCCATGAGTAATGCCGATATCCGGGGACGATTCATCTGGCACGAGCTGTTGACGACTGACACGGCCGCCGCTGCTGCCTTCTATCCCAAGGTGGTGCCGTGGCGGACCCAGCCGTCGAGCATGCCGGGCTACACCATATGGATGGCCGGCCAGAGCCAGGTCGGGGGCCTCATGGCCTTGCCTCCCGACGCGGCGGGAACGCCGCCACACTGGCTGATCTACATCGGCACCCCGAACGTCGATGCCACGGCCGAGCACGCCCAGCGTCTCGGCGCGCGCGTGGTCAAGGCGGCCGCCGACATTCCCAACGTCGGCCGCTACGCGGTGCTCGCCGACCCGCAGGGCGCGACCTTTGCGCTCTACACGCCGGGTCCGAGCGGCGGCGCCATTCCTACACCCGGTGCCGGGATCTTCTCCTGGCACGAGCTGGCGACTACCGACGTCGCCGGCGCGCTGCGCTTCTACGGCGAGCTGTTCGGCTGGACCAAGGGACAGGGGCACGATATGGGCGCCATGGGCGTCTACCAGATCTTCGAGCGCTTCGGCTCGATGGTTGGCGGCATGTGCAACGTCCAGGGGCCGGCCACCCCGCCCTCGTGGCTGAGCTACGTGCAGGTCGCCGACTCGAGCCGCGCGGTCGCCGCCGCCAAGGCGGCCGGCGGGCGGCTGCTGCACGGCCCGGTCGAGGTGCCGGGCGGCAGCTGGATCGCGCTCTTCATGGATCCGCAGGGAGGAGCATTCGCGGTGCAGGAGCCGCCACGTCCGGCAGCGGCGAAGCCCGCGGCCCCGCCGCCGAAGCCGGCCCCCGCACCCGCGCCGAAACCCGCGGCAGCCCCCGCGGCAGCAGCTCCCGCACCCGCAGCACCGGCGGCCGCCAAGCCTGCGGCGCCCGGGCCGGCGCCGAAGAAGGCCGCGAAAAAGAAGGCGGCAAAGAAGAAGCCCACAAAGAAGAAGCCCACAAAGAAAAAGCCGGCAAAGAAAAAGCCGGCGAAGAAAAAGGCCCGGAAGCCGGTGAAGAAGAAAGCCGCGAAGAAAGCGGCGCGCAAGAGCGCGAAGCGCGCCAAGGCGCGGCGTCACCGCTGAGGCGGCCCATTACGCGGCAGTCACAGGGGCGAGGCGCGGAGCGCCGAGCGGGTGCACAGGGACGTGCACCCCGGGCTTGCGCGGAGCAGGACAGCGCAGCGCAATGTGACCGGCCGCCGAAGGTGGCCGGGGGTCGAGCAAAAACCACGCTTTTTGCTCGACCCCGCGCTGGGCGGGGCAGGACGCCCCGATCCAGCGCTTGATAACGAGTGCTCAAAGCTTGACCAGCGGGCGTCCGAAGTTCTCGCCCCGCAGCGAGCGCAGCATGTGCGCCGGGGCGTTGGCGAGGCCCTCGACCACGTGCTCCTTGATCGCGATGCGGCCCGCGCCGTGCCAGGGGATGGCCTCGCGCAGGAACTCGCCGCGGCGGTGCTCGTAGTCGCGCACGCGCGCGCGCAGCACCTGGATCCCATCCTTCTCCGGCAGGTAGCCGGCGCGCAGCAGCGCGGGGGCTGGATCGGTCGCGCTGAGTGAGTTCTGCACGATGCGCGCGCCGCTGGCGAGGTGGCGCTCCGCAATAATGGTTTCGAGCAGTTCCCCGCCGGTGTTGTCGAAATACACGTCCACGCCGTGCGGCGCCAGCTGCCGCAGCCGCGCGCTCAGGGGCTCGGCGCGGTAGTTGATGCAGGCAGAGAGGCGCGCGTGGCGCGTCACCCAGTCGCACTTCTCGCGCGTCCCGGCGATGCCGATCGCGCGCGCCCCTTTCAGCATCGCGATCTGTCCGGCCATCGAGCCCGCGGCGTTCGAGGCGGCCGAGACCAGCACGGTCTCGCCGGGCTTGAGCCTGGCGAGGTCGAGGAGTCCGAAGTAGGCGGCCATGCCGGGGGCGCCGAGGATCCCGAGCGCCGTCGACGCCGGCGTCTGGCCCGGATGCACGAAGCGCGCGTACTGGCCATCGGAAACGGAAAACTGCTGCAGCCCCGCGTCGAGCACCACGACGCTGCCGACGCCGAACACGTCGTGACGCGACTCGATGACCTCGCCGACTCCGCGCGCCGGCACCAGGTCACCCGGCTTGACGAGGCCGGGGCGGCCGTTGACCCCGTGCGCCATCAGGAACGGGTCGAGTGCCAGCCAGACCGCGCGCGCCAGGAATGTGCCGTGGGTGAGCTCGGGGCGCGCCGACTCGACCAGCTCGAAGTCGGTCGGCTTCGACGGCTGGTGTTTGAGGCGGATCTGGAGGTTCTGCACGGGCGCGGCCTTGCGCGGGGGCTACCGGGTTGCAGCGTCGGCGGCCTCGCGTTGCCGGTCCGCCGCCTCCTGGTTGAGCTGCTCGAGCTGCTGCCTGAGGCGCTGCTCCTGCTCGCGCGCCTGGGCCGCCTGCTGCACCTCGGCGGCCGAGCCGCTCGCCGCGGCGGCGCCCGTCTCGGTGAGCCCGCAGCCCCCGAGCATGGTGCAGAAGCCGGTGAGCACCAGAATGCGCAGCATGGCCGCCAATTTACGCGCCCGGCCTGCGTGCGCAAGTGCAGCGCCGAACGTGGCACTATGGCACGCATGTCGAGGCTCAGCGGCAGGCCACAGCGTGCGGAGGAACCGCGGGTGCGGCGCGGCTATTTCGAATGCCGCTACGGCCAGCTGCACGTCCACAACGCGATTCCTCCGGGGGGTGGGTTCGAGGAGGCGACGGCGCTCATCTGCCTGCACGGCGCCCAGGGCTCGGGCCGCAGCTTCAAGGAGTTTCTCGCCCTCGTCGGGCGCGACCGCTCGGTGTATGCGCCGGATCTTCCCGGCTACGGTGAATCGGACGGACTGCCGCAGCCGCTGAGCGCGGCGGAATATGCCGCGGCGATCGGCGATTTTCTCGACACCATGCGGCTGCGGCAGGTCGATGTGCTGGCGCACGGCGCAGGCTCGGTGCTCGCCACCGAGCTTGCGCTGACACGCGCCCCGCAGCTGCGCCGCCTGGTCCTCGTCTCGGTTCCGCTCGCTGCGGCGGGCCCGCAGGCGGGGAGCGCTGCGGCCAGCGGCCTGGCCGCCGCCGCGGCCGGCTATGGGCTGCGCGAGCGGCTCGGGCGGGTTTCGCAGCCGCTTCTGGTGCTGCGTCCGCGGGACGAGTGGTGGGACGCGACGGCCCGGGTGCGGGAGGCCCAGCCGGCGGCCCGCGTGCTGGACATGCCGGATCATGGGGCGGACCTCTTTCAGGCGTCCCCGGGCGCAGTGGCGGACGCCGTTCGGGCCTTCCTGCGCGGCTGAAGGCCATCCGGGCCGTAATTTTCGCGATCCGCCTCACATAATTGCGCCAGTTAGGGCGAAGCTAAGCGCCGGGCGGGGTTAAAATTTCCAGCAAATCCAATAAGGGAGCCAATCCCAATGGAACCGCGCCTGCGGCCACCTGCCCCGGGGACTCGCCCCCCCGAGTCTGACCTCGACAGCACCGACGAGCTTCCGGCACTCGACCCCAAAGCCTATGAGGCTGCGAGCCGCGATAAGCTCGCCGATACCTGGGTGCAGCCCGGGCTGAAAGTAGAAGAGGCCGCGGCGGAGCCGCGCGGCGCAGCCGAGGGGACCGAGGATCCGCTCCAGACCGCCGTGGCCAACCTGCGCGAGGCGCAGGAGCTGCTCGCGAGCCGCGGTGCGCGCCTGGCCGACATCGAGCGCGCTCTCGAGGAGGCCCAGAGCGCGCACGCCAGCGCCGAACGGCGCGTGCAGCAGTTGGGCACGGAGCTGTCCCAGGCGCGCGCTGCCGCCGGGCAGCGCGAGACCGAGCGCACGGCCGCTGAGGCCGAGGCGCGGGCCGCCGCGGAGCGGCGCGAGACGCAGCATTCAGCGGAGCTCGTCGAAGTGCGCGCTGCCGCCACCCGACGCGAGGCCGAGCTCGGCGAGGAGCTCGCCCGGGCGCGTGCGGCCGCCGGCCAGCAGGCCAGTGACCTCGCCGAGGAGCTGGCCGCGGCGCGCCGCGCCGCCGAGCAGCGCGAGGCGCAGCACGCGCGCGAGCTCGCCGAGGAGAAAACCGCCGCCGAGCAGCGCGTAGCGGCCGAGCGCGAGTCCGCCGCGGAAGCGCAGCGCAACCGCGATCTCGAAAGAGAGCAGGTGCTCGCCGCCCGCGACCGGGCGCAGTCGGCGCTGCAGGGCGAGCTGCAGGAGATGCGCGCCCGCGCCGCGAGTTACTTCGAGTCATTCCAGTCCGCCGAGCGCCGCCGCTCGCTGTTTGAGGGGCTGCTGTCGGATCTGCAGGACGAGGCCGACGCGCACGAGAGCGGCCGGGCCCGCCTGGCGCGCGAGCTCGCCGGACGCGACGTGCGCGCCGGGGAGCTCGAGTCGGATCTGAGTCACCGCGCGGCGCGCATCGCCGATCTCGACAGCCAGGTGTCGACGCTCGCCGCCGCCCTGCAGCAGCGCGACCTCGAGCTCACGCGGCTGCGGGCCGTGGAGGCGAGCCTGAGCGCGGCGCTCGAGGCAGCGCGCGCGGCGACCGCGACCGTGACCACGCGCGCCGGAGAGCATGAGACCGCGCTCACCGAGACGCGCGCCCGCGTCGCGACACTCGAGGCGGAGCTCGCCGCCGAGCGCAGGCGCGGTGTCGAGCTCGACGCGGAGCTCACCAAGGTGCGCGGTGAGATGGAGGAGTGGGCGGGCGCCTTGCGCACGGCCCAGCTCGAGCGCAGCGGGCACCTGGCGAGCGTCGCCTCCGGCGAGGCGCGCGCGAAACAGCTCGAGGACCGGGTGGCGGAGCAGGTGGAGATGCTGCGCGCCCTGCAGTCCGCCTCGGACGCCGCCATCGCCCGGAGCCGCGAGCTCGAGGCGGATCTGCGCGCGGCCGAGGACGGCATCTCGCGGCTCGAGTCGCAGCTGCGCGGCCGCAATGCGCGCGTCTCAGAGCTCGAGAAAGCCAACCTGCAATGGCGCCATACCCTGGACGAGTCGCGCACCGCCCACGTTGCGACCGATACCCACCAGGCGCTCCTCGATGCGGCGCCTGCCGAGGCGCACGAGGGCGCGGGCGTGAGCGCACCGCCCGATGGCGCGACGCGCCTGCTGATCCGCAGCGACGGCGAGCGCGAGGTGGTGCACGTGCTCGGGCGCAAGACCAGCGTCGGCCGCACGCCCGAGAACGACCTGCAGATCGACGCCAAGTACGTCAGCCGCCACCACGCGGTGATCCTGGCCGGGCCCGCGCATACCATCATCGAGGACCTGAACAGCACCAACGGCGTGCTGGTCAACGGCAGGCGCATCAGCCGGCAGCTCCTCAAGGACGGCGACCAGGTGACGATCGGGCGCGCGGAATACCGCTTCGCCGTGCGCCGCACCGGCGAGAAGCGCTGACAGGGGCGCATCGCGTTCGCTAAGCTCGCCCTCGATGGCGAGCCCCTACATCGAGAAGATTCTCAAGGCGCGCGTCTATGACGTCGCGATCGAGTCGCCGCTCGAGGCGGCCGCACGGCTGTCGCGCCGGCTCGGCAACGAGGTGCTGCTGAAGCGCGAGGACCTGCAGCCGGTGTTCTCCTTCAAGCTGCGCGGCGCCTACAACCGCATCGCGCACCTCGGCGAGGCGGCCGCCGGCCGCGGGGTGGTGTGCGCCTCGGCCGGCAACCACGCGCAGGGCGTGGCGCTCGCCGCGCAGCGCCGCTCGATTCCCGCCGTCATCGTCATGCCGGAGACCACGCCGCTCATCAAGGTGCAGGCGGTCATCGACCTCGGTGCCGAGGTCGAGCTGCACGGCGACGACTACGACTCGGCGCTCGAGCGCGCGCTCACGCTGGCGCGCGAGCGCAACCTGGTGTTCGTGCACCCGTTCGACGATCCGGATGTGATCGCCGGGCAGGGCACGATCGCGGTGGAGATCCTGCGCCAGTCGGGCGGCAAGCTGGACGCGATCTTCGTGCCGGTGGGCGGCGGCGGGCTGATCGCCGGCATCGCGGTGTACGTGAAGTACCTGTACCCCGGAGTGAGGGTGATCGGTGTCGAGCCGCGCGACGCCGCCGGCATGTACGAATCGCTGCGCGCCGGCCGGCGCGTCACGCTCGAGCACGTCGGCATCTTCGCCGACGGCGTGGCGGTGCGGCGCGTCGGCGAGGAGACCTTCGCGCTGTGCCGCGAGACGGTCGACGAGATCCTGCTCACCGACACCGACGAGATCTGCGCCGCGATCCAGGACGTGTTCGAGGACACCCGCTCGATCGTCGAGCCGGCCGGCGCGCTCGCGCTCGCGGGGCTGAAGCAGTACGTGGCGCGCGAGGGCTGGCGCGGCAAGCGCCTGGTGGCGGTCAACAGCGGCGCCAACATGAACTTCGACCGGCTGCGCCATGTCGCCGAGCGCGCCGACTTCGGCGGCGGGCGCGAGGCGCTGCTCGCGGTGGTGATTCCCGAGCGGCCGGGCAGCTTTCTGCGTTTCTGCGAGGCGCTCGGCAAGCGCAGCGTCACCGAGTTCAACTACCGTTACGCCGCCCCCGAGGCCGCGCAGATCTTCGTCGGGCTCGCCCTCTCGCAGGGGCGCGCCGAGAAGGAGGCGGTGTCAGCGCAGCTGCGCGCCGCCGGCTTCGCCGTCACCGACATGACCGACGACGAGATGGCGAAGCTGCACGTGCGCTACATGGTGGGCGGACACGCGCGCGGCCTCGAGCACGAGCTGCTCTACCGCTTCGAGTTCCCGGAGCGGCCCGGGGCGCTGATGAAGTTCCTGCAGGCGATCGGCACGCGCTGGAACATCAGCCTGTTCCACTACCGCAATCACGGCTCGGACTACGGGCGGGTGCTGGCGGGGATCCAGGTGCCGCCCGCGACCCGCGCCGAGTTTCTCGAGCACCTGCGCGATCTGCACTACCCGTGCGTCGAGGAGACCGCCAACCCCGCCTACCGGATGTTCCTGTCATCGTGAGGCCCAGCTGCGCAGCCGGCAAACGTCTGCGCCTAGGTTGCTACGGAGTGCTCGGCTGCTGAGGTGACTATGGCAGTGCGTCTCGCGCCCCGCTTTTTGCCGGCGGCAACGAAGCTGATGTCCGAAAAAATCGCCGCTAGGCGATTTTTTCCGATGAACCAAGGCTCTCATGCTGCCACTCGCGCCAGATGGCGAGCAGCACCGCGAGGATCACCGGCCCGACGAACAGTCCCACCAGGCCGAAGGCCGCCAGACCGCCGAGCACGCCGAACAGCACCACCAGGAAGGGGATCTCAGCCTCGCGGCTGATGAGGAACGGCCTCACGATATGGTCGGTCCAGCCCATGACGACACCGCCCCAGACGAGCAGTCCGATGCCCGCCACAGTGTTGCCCTCGAGCAGCAGCCAGGCCGTCACGCACACCCAGATGGCCGGTGCCGCGAACGGGATCAGGCCGCACACGGTGGTGAGAGCGGCGAGAAACACCGGAGCGCCGACCCCGGCGAGCCAGTAACCGATGCCGACCAGCAGGCCCTGCACGACCGCCGCCAGCACCAGCCCGTAGATCACGGCTTTGACCGTCTGCCCGATCGACTGCAGGTAGCTGTGCACGCGCGGGCCGACCATGTGCTCGAGCGCGCGGGCGAGCTGCGCGGCGACCGCCGCGCCGTCGCGGTACACGAAGAACAGGCTGACCACCGTCAGCAGCAGTTTCGCCGCATTGCGGCCGACGCCGCCCGCGAGGTGAGCGATCTGGTCGAATGAGTGATCGGCGAGCTTGCGCAATGCCGCGCCGAGCGCCTGCGGGTCCTGGGCCACGCGCGCTGCCAGGTCGCGCAGCTGGTCGCCGACCCAGGGGAGCTTCAGCAGCGCGGGCGGCAGCTCGCCGCCGGCCAGCAGGCGCTGCGTCTCGCTGTAGGCGTGCACCAGCTCGAGGCGCACCACCACTGCGAGCCAGGCGAGCGGCACGATGACGGCTGCGCTCACCACGGCCGTCATGGCGAGCGCGGCGAGCACGTTGCCGCCGCCGCACTTGCGGCGCAGCCACTCGTAGCCCGGCCAGGTCACGTAGCCGAGGATCGCCGCCCATACGACCGGCACGATGAAGGGGTCGAGCACCAGGAAGCCGAGCAGCAGCAGCCCGGCGAGCAGTGCCGCCATGAGCAGGCGGCGCAGGGAAAGCGCGGAGCCGTAGTCCGGCATCAGAGCAGGCCCGCGGCGTCGGAGGCGATCATGGTGAGCGCCAGCAGCGTGCAGGTCGCGAGACTCAAATTCCGCCGCAGACCGAGGTACGCGGGCGGCAGCACCCGCCCGAGCGAGCGGTGCTCGTAGAGCCAGAACAGTCCGAAGCCGACCGTGAGCAGCGCGAGCGCACGCTGCCCGCCGATCAGCACCGCGGCCGCCGCAACCAGGACCGGTGCTGACGCCGCCGCCAGGCGCGGCGGCGTCGACGGCACGCGGCCGGCGAGGGCGAGTCCCCAGTGCACGCCACCGGCGCAGGCAAGCAGCACCGCGCCCCAGGCGATCGCGCCGCGCTGGGCGAGCTCGCGCCCGGCGTAGCCCGCAAGTGTCGCCTCGCAGGCCAGGCACGCGATCAGCGGCGCGACCGCGAGATAGCCGAGCAGCTCGGCCGCGGTGCCGAGCCGGGTGGGGGCGGTGTCATTCTCGAGGGGTTCCACGGCCCGCGATCATGCCACGGTGCGCGCAGGCGTGAATTGTCTTGACGGCACACCGAGCGCGCAGGCAGGCTTCGCGCGGCGTGAGGTGCTCGTCCCGCAAGGGAACGGGTAAAACGGGAAGTCCGGTGCGGATTCGTCCAAACCCGGCGCTGCCCCCGCAACGGTAATCGAGATCAGGCGGATCACGAGCCACTGCACCGGTCGAAGGTGCGGGAAGGCGATCCACCGGGAGGCGTCAGGCCTCCGCTCGAGAGCCCGGAGACCGGCCTCGCGCATCACCGTTGGACGTCGCGGCGGGCGACGCTGGTCGAACGGTGTGCGCCGCGAGGCGCAGACCTGCCAGCTCCTGACACGACGTGCGACGCGCACGGGTGTGTGCTTTCAGGAGTCTCGCCATGCTCACAGGTCTGGTCCCGCGCCGCGCGCGCCTCAGCGCGGTTCTTCCATTGGTTGTTTGCACGCCGGCGGCGTGGTGCCAGCAGGCGGATCAGCTGCAGCAGGTGATCGTCACCGCCTCACGTGTTCCGGAGCCCGAGGACCAGTCGTTGTTTTCGGTGACGGTGCTGACGCGCGCCGATATCGAGGCACGCCAGGTGCTGTCGGTACAGGACCTGCTCGCCGACCTCGCCGGCATCAACATCGACAACACCGGCGGCCTCGGGCAGCAGAGCTCGGTGTTCATCCGCGGCGCGGACTCCGATCACACCTTGCTGCTCATCGACGGCGTGCGCGTCGGCTCGGCGACACTCGGCACTGCACCCTTCGAGATCATCCCGCTCGAGCAGATCGATCACATCGAGGTGGTGCGCGGCCCGCGCTCGACGCTCTACGGCTCGGACGCCGTCGGCGGCGTCATCCAGATCTTCACCCGCCAGGCGGACGATCCGGGCGCGACGTTCGGCGGCAGCGCCATGACCGGCAGCTACGACACCCATCAGTTCACCGGCTACCTGGCGGGCCGTGGCAGCCAGGCCTGGGGCAGCATCTCGGGCGATGTGCTCACCACGGGTGGTATCCCGGCCTGTCTGCCCTCCGCCATCGCGGGTTGCTTCGACCCGGCCGCACCCCAGGTGCCCGACGGGCATCAGAACCGCTCGGGCTCCCTGGATGCAGGCGTGCGCCTCACCGACACGCTCACCGCTTCCGCCGACGTGCTCTACACGCACGGCTGGACGGCGTTCGACGGCGATGGCTTCGACGACCGGCTGGACTTCCAGGAGAAAGTCTTCAGCGCGCGCCTCGAGCAGGCGCTCGGCAGCACCTGGCACCTGCGGCTCATGGCGGGACGCGACGAGGATGACGAGCGCGATTTTCTCGATCCCACTCCGGTCGGCACCTTCGACACGGTGCGCGACAGCGCCAGCCTCCAGGCCGACGGCAAGCTCACCGAGGCGCTGAAGCTCATCAGCGGCGTCGACTACGAGGACGTCCACGTCGACAGCGACACGCCCTACGCGGTCACCTCGCGCACCACGCGCGCGCTGTTCAGTGAGCTGCACGCGGACCTCGGCGAGTGGTCGGCGCTCGCCGGCGCGCGCTTCGAGGACAATGAGCAGTTCGGCGATCACTGGACCGAGAACTTAGGACTCGCCCGCAAGCTCGGTGACGGCGTGCGCTTGGTCCTCACCTGGGGCACGGCCTTCCGCGCGCCGACCTTCGATGAGCTCTACTTCCCTGGCTTCGGCAACCCGGATCTCAAGCCCGAGACCTCACAGTCCTGGGAGACGGGGCTCGATGGGGAACAAGCCGCTTTCCGCTGGTCGCTGCATGCCTATCAGACGACCATCGACGACGAGATCTCGATCGATCCGCTGACTTTTCTTCCGGTGAACATCGACAAGGCGCGCATCCGCGGTGTCGAGCTGCAGGGCGATTGGCACAGCGCCGACTGGGTGGTAGGCGGACAGCTCACCGGGCTCGAGCCGCTCAACATCTCGCCCGGACCCGAGTATGACGACCTGCTGCCGCGCCGCGCGCAGCAGAACGCGAGCCTGACGCTCCGCCGGCTGGTGCACACCGGCGCCTCGGCGAGCGCCGACGGCTCGTTCGCCGTCGTGGCCCGGTGGGAAGGCCGCCGTTACGACGACCTCGCGAACACGCTGCCGATGGGCGGCTACCTGACGGTGGATCTGCTGACACAGTGGCGGCTCGACCGCGACTGGACGCTGGAAGCGAAGGCGGCCAACCTCTTCGACCGCAGCTACCAGACGGCGGCATACTATGCCGAGCCAGGCCGGAGCTACGGCGTCACGATCCGTTACCGCTCCAGCCTGCACTAGGGAGGAGTCAACATGACCGAGCCCGGCGCGGGTCCGGCGCCGGGCGCGGCGCCGACGGAGAACGAGCGTACCTGGGGAATGCTGTCGCACCTCGGGGCGTTCGCCGGGCTGGTCGCGCCGCTCATCGGCAACATCCTGGTGCCGCTGCTCATCTGGCACAGCTGGCGCGACCGCTCGCCGTTCGTCGGCGAGCAGGCGCTCGAGAGCCTCAACTTCAACATCTCGGTCTCCCTCGGCGCGCTCGTCTGCGGCGTGCTGACGCTGGTGTTCATCGGTTTTCTGCTCGGCACCGCACTGTTCGTCGCCTGGCTCGCGCTCACCCTCATCGCCGCGATCAAGGCGAGCGAGGGAGTGAGCTATCGCTATCCGTTCTCGCTGCGGCTGGTGAAGTAGCCGCCACCGGCTCTGCGCAGCGCGTGAGGGTCCCCGGGTCGATAGTTAGGCAAGTGCCTAACTATCGCGAGGCCCACCCCCCATGCGAGCCCTCCTTTCAAACAAACATTAAAAATCAATGACTTATATGCCTTTACGCCTATACTGTACGGGCGTACAGTCACGGCATGACCCGTATGAATTCCCGCCCCCGGGCCCTGAAGGGCCGCGGCGCTCTCTCCAATCCGCCCGGACGATTCGATGCGCAGCAAATCAGCGCGGTCGACGACGGCTGGTACATGGAGGCGGAGCCGGAATGCATTCCAACGACGCTCGAGCCGGACAAGGCGCGCGGCGTCATCACGACCAACGATTCGCCGGATATCCCGTTTGACAGCTCGATCAATCCGTATCGAGGTTGTTCTCACGGCTGCACTTACTGCTACGCACGTCCGAGCCACGCGTACATGGGACTGTCTCCCGGCCTCGACTTCGAGACGCGCCTGTTCTACAAGGCGGACGCGCAAAAGACTCTCGAATCCGAGCTGGCGCGCCCCGGCTACGCCTGCAAGCCCATCATGCTCGGCGCCAACACCGACCCGTACCAGCCGGTCGAAAAGCGCATGAAGGTGACGCGCTCGATCCTCGAGGTGCTCGCGCGCACTCGACACCCGGTCGCGGTCACCACCAAGAGCGCGATGGTCCTGCGGGACCTCGACCTGTTGACGGATCTGGCCCGCGACAACCTGGTGAGCGTCTCGGTCAGTGTCACGACCCTCGACGACGACCTGAAGCGCAGGCTCGAGCCGCGCGCGGCCTCGCCGGCGGCGCGCATTCGGACGCTCGCGGAGCTCGCCGCGGCCGGGGTGCCCTGCGGCGTGATGGTGGCGCCGGTGATCCCGGTGATCACCGACCACGAGATGGAGCGCATCCTCGAGGCCGGTGCCGGAGCGGGGGCGCAGTGGGCCGGCTACGTGCTGCTGCGCCTGCCCTACGAAGTGAAGGATCTGTTCCGGGAATGGCTCGCCGAGCACTATCCCGAGCGCGCCGCGCACGTCATGTCGCTGATCCACGAGATGCGTGGCGGGCGCGATAACGACCCGCGCTTCGGCTCGCGCATGCGCGGCACGGGACCTTATGCACAGCTGCTTCGCAACCGCTTCAGGCTCGCCTGCCAGCGCCTGAAGCTCAATTCGTCCCCGCGCGGCTCGCTCGACACGACGCGGTTTCGACCGCCGGGCCCCGCTGGCGCGCAGCTGCGGCTCGGCTTGTAAGAAAGTTGGATGTTGCAGCGCCGCTGATGCACTCGCTAAGCTGCGCCGGGAAGATCGCTTGCGCGGTAACGGGGGATACCGATGTCGAACGGCCAGACCAAGGTCGCGCTGCTCGCTGGCGCGAGCGGCCTGACGGGCTCGTATGTGCTCGAGGCACTGCTCGACGCCCCGGACTTCAGCCGCGTGATCGCCGTAACGCGCCGGCCGCTGGCGCGCGAGCACGCGCGGCTCGCCAACCGCATCGTGCAGTTCGATCGCATGGAGACGCAGCTGCAGGGCGTTAGCTGCGACGTCGCGCTGTGCTGTCTCGGCAGCACGCTCGCCCGCGCCGGCTCGCGCGATAATTTCCGCGAGGTCGACGTCGACTACGTCGTCGCCTTCGCCCGCACGGCGCTCGCCGCGCGCGCGCAGCGCTTCGTCGTCATGTCGAGCGCCGGCGCGGACCCGCGCGCGCGCAACTTCTACCTGCGCACCAAGGGCGAGATGGAGGAGGAGCTGGAATCGGTCGGCTTCCCGGCACTCGACATCCTGCAGCCGGGACTGCTGTTCGGCTGGCGCCAGGAGATGCGCCTGCTCGAGCTCGTGATGCAGGCGGTGATGCCGCTCGTGAATCCCTTGCTGGTCGGCAAGCGCGCCGCCTTCCGCGGTATCTCCGCGCGCAAGGTGGCGGCGGCGATGGTCGGCGCGACCCGCTCGGGCCGCAAGGGCGTGCAGCGCTACGTAAATCCCGGCATCTACGCGCTCGCGCGCCTCTCGCCGGCGAGGGCTGCTCCGGCGCCGGATCGCAAGCCGGCCCGCGCCCGCTGATGTCGCGGGCGGCCTGCGCACATCCCTGCGTGACGGCTATTACCGCGCGCGCCTGGTGAGCGCGGGCCGCTTCTGGTGAGACATAACACCGCGCGCGCTGCGGCGACGCACCATATGTCACGCGCAGTGCGCGACTCTGTGCGATCCGCACTTGACTGCGAACGGCGACACCTTGAAACTTCCTCGCGTGTTAAGGGCAAACCCGTCGAAAGACGGGGACGCAAAGCCACCGGTCTAACGGACTCGAGGTTCTACGACGGCGGGGCTGCCACGATCGCGCAGTTAAAAGCGCGACGCTCGCACTCCCTTCCCCGTCGTAAATCCCTAAAGTCCCTTCGGTCCGGGGACGTTATCAGGGATTGGTTGAGTTCCGGGGAAGCTAATGACACCACAGCCAGAACTGGCCGCCGACGAAATGTCCGGCGCCACCGCAGGGGAGCCGTCGCCGTCTGCCGCGGCAGCGGGTCCGTTCGTTCTAAATCTGTGCTCTTCGAGCACGCCGATGGCGTTGGCGCAGACGGAGCTGCCCGAGCTCAGGCGCTTCAACTTCTTCGTGAGCCGCCGTTTCGAGGAAGGCCGCGAGCGCTTTCGTCTCCACATGGGTTACTTCGCGACGCTCGCCGAGGCCGAGGAATGGCTGAGCGTCGTGCGCGAGATCTATCCCGGCGCATGGGCCGGAGAGGCGCCCGGGCGCAAGCTCCGCGAGCGCGCCACCGCGGCCGCCGCCGCCCAGGCACAGCACGCCGCCGGCCCGCAGTCGCGCGGTGCATTGAACCCGGCGCGCACGGCGACCCGCGTCCAGATGCCGACGCCGGCGCGCGCGCCGCAGGCCGGTCCGCCACCTTCGGTACGCGTGCCGGTGGTGCACGCCGCGCCGCAGGCCGCGCAGCGCCCGGCGCCACGTCCCGCCCCGCGTCCGGCTCCGGCGGCTGCGCCGGCCGCACAATCTCCTTTCCCGCCGCCTCAGCCGGCTGCCAGAGTGCTGCCCGCGCCCGCCGGGAGCGTGCGCAAGGCACCGCCCGCGGCGCCCACCGCGCGCCCTGCAGCCGCGCCCGCAAGGCCGGCGGCGGTTGCCCGGCCCCGTCCGCCCGCGCCGGTGCGCCCACAGGCGGCAGCCGTGCAGGCGCGGCCCGTGCCGCCACCGAGCGCGCCAGTGCGTGCAGCGGTGAAGCCCGCCATCCACGATTCGAACGTGCGCGAGGTTCTCGCCGCTCTCGGCGACCCGAGCACCACTGGCGAGACGCGCCTGATGAAGGCGCCCCCGCCGCCGCGCAACGCTCCTCCCGCCGAAGGCACGCTGAGCGACACCCAGGTGCTGCGGGTCCTCGAGGAGCGGCGGCCGGACGACACCGAGCGTCCCGGCGATGGACAGGCGAGCAACATCCCGCTGCTCAAGCCCGACGATACCGGCACGCGCAAGGCGCTCAGGGAAGCGATCACCAGCAATGCACCGGTGTGGTTCGCCGTGCAGCTGCAATGGTCGGTGCAGCCAGTCGAGCTCGAGAAGGTGCCGCCGCTCGCGATCTTCAGCGCCTACACTCTCTATACGGTCGAGGGCAGCCGCGAAGGCCGCCACTGGTACGGCCTGCGCCTCGGATTCTTCAGCGACGCGATCTCCGCCAAGCAGGTCGCCTACTACGTGCGCTCCGAGTTCGGCTCCGTGGCGGTCGTGCCGGTGAGTCCCGAGGAGCGTGCCCGCGCCACCGACGACGATAAGGCCGCCGCCGCCCTGGCGGCACCCGAGATCGTGCGCCGCCCCGAGGTCGAGGAGTTCAAGCTCATCGACCTCCATGAGGAGCCGCAGCTGCCCGCGCGCGCCCCCCCGCCCAGGCCCGCCGCGAGGAAGCCCGCAGCGGTGCGTGGGCGCACCCCCGGCCGCGTCGGGATCCGCGAGCGCAAGAGCGGCCCGACACTCGAGGAGACTCTGGAGATTCTCGGCGCCACCCAGCTCACCATCGAGGACGAGCGGGGCGAGGTGCTCAACGATACCGGCGTGCGGCACCTGCAGGTCGAGGTGCAGAAAAACTCGCCGTTCTCGCGGCTGCTCGAGCGCTTGAGCGAGCGCGCCAAGAAGCCTTGAGCGCTCAGCGCTTCCCGAACAGCCGCTCGAGCTCCGCCCGTGCCTTGTCGACCTCCGCTGTGTTGGGCGGAGTGTAGGCGGCGGCGCGCGGCTTGAAGTGGTCGCAGAAATTGGCGCGCGTCTTGTCGCTCACCTCGTCCGCCGTCGGCTCGCGGCAGTGCTTGGCGACGCTGGTGTCGTAATCGACGCACATCCGGCAGACGTGCAGCTCCGCCCGGCACTTCGGGCACTCGTCCAGCCGCCGCAACGGCAGGCTGAGCTCGCTCAAGCGTGCGCCGCATTTCCAGCAGACCAGATCGTGCGCCATGAGGCGAACCTTACGCCCGGGTGCGCTCCCGCAGGAAGGCATCCAGCACCTCCCCGGTGTGCGAGCGCTTGCGGCGGCGTGCGATCGCAGCCGGCGGACCCTGGGCGACGACGCGCCCGCCGCCCGCGCCGGCCTCGGGACCTAAGTCGATGATCCAGTCCGCCTCGGCCATCACGTCGAGGTTGTGCTCGACCACCACCGCGGTGTTGCCGGCTGCCACCAGCCGGTGCAGCACGTGCAGGAGTTTCTCGACGTCGGCCATGTGCAGGCCCACCGTCGGCTCATCCAGCACATAGAGAGTCTGGCGGGATGGCCCCTCGATGCCCGGCAGCTCATCGTCGCGCACCTTGGAGAGCTCCGCGACCAGCTTGATGCGCTGCGCCTCGCCGCCCGAGAGCGTTGGGCTCGGCTGTCCGAGAGTGAGATAGCCGAGGCCCACGTCCTGCAGCAGCTTGAGCGAGCGGTGCACGCGCGCGTGGGCGGCGAAGAAGCCGACCGCATCGTCGACGTCCATCGCCAGCACGTCGCCGATGCTCTTTTCGCGCCACAGCACAGTCAGCGTCTCGGAATTGAAGCGGCGGCCGCCGCACACGTCGCACAGCACCTTGACGTCCGGGAGGAAGCTCATCTCGACGGTCTTCACTCCCTGGCCCTCGCACGCCTCGCAGCGCCCGCCTGCGGTATTGAAGGAGAAGCGGCTGGCGGTGTAGCCGCGGATGCGCGCCTCGGTGGTGCCGGCGAAGATGCGCCGCACCTCGTCCCACAGGCCGATGTAGGTGGCCGGGCAGGAGCGCGGGGTCTTGCCGATCGGTGTCTGATCCACCTCGAGTACGCGCCCGAGCTGCTCGGCGCCGCGCACCGCGGCACAGCCGACCGGCTGCGCGCCGCCGGCACGCCTGGCTCCGCGCCTGCCCGCCTCGGCCAGCAGGCGCTTCAGGCTCGCGTACAGCACGTCGCGCGCCACGGTCGATTTGCCCGAGCCCGACACACCGGTGATCACCACCAGCCGCCCGAGCGGAATGCGCACGTCGCCGCCACGCAGGTTATGGAGCGTCACACGCTCGAGCGTGAGGTGCGCGGTGTCGGCGGTGACGGCGCGGTGCGGCTGCCGTGGATGGAGCAGCGGCTCGCGCAGGAAGCGCCCGGTGGTCGAGCGGGGATTGGCGATCAGGTCGCGCACGCTGCCGGCGCCGACCAGCTCGCCGCCACGCACGCCTGCCTGCGGACCCAAGTCCAGCACGTGATCGGCGCGGCGGATGGTCTCCTCGTCGTGCTCGACCACGACCAGGGTGTTGCGGTTGCCGGCGAGGCCCGCGAGCGAATCGAGCAGAATGCCGTTGTCGCGCGGGTGCAGGCCTATGGTCGGCTCGTCGAGCACGTAGCACACACCCTGCAGATTCGAGCCGAGCTGCGCGGCGAGGCGAATGCGCTGCGCCTCGCCGCCCGAAAGCGTCGGCGCCGAGCGGTCGAGCTCGAGATAGGAGAGGCCGACGCGGCTGAGGAACCGCAGGCGCCCGCGGATCTCGGCGAGCAGGTCGCGGGCGATCTCGCGCTCGCGCGGCTTCAGGTGCAGGCCCGCGAAGAACTCGGCGCTGTCCGCCACCGACTGGGAGGAGAGCGCGGCGATCGAGCGCCCGCGGAAGCGCACGTTCAGGGCGACTGGATTCAGACGCCGGCCCTGGCAGGCACTGCACGCCGGCGCCTCGCGGTCATACCACTCGTTCCACCACACCTCCTCGCCCGACTGCTCCTCATCGAAGCCCGGCATCTCGACCCCGGTGCCGTAGCAGCTCCCGCACCAGCCGTGGCGGGAGTTGAAGGAGAACAGGCGCGGATCGAGCTCGGCGAAGCTCGTGCCGCAGGAGGGGCAGGCACGCTTGGTGGAGAACACGGTGACCGTTCCGGACTTCCCCGCCGCGACGTGCACCAGTCCCTTGCCGAAATCGAGCGCGCGCCCGAGCGCCTCGTGCAGCGCCGCGTCGGTCTTCGCGCCCACCGTGAGCTCCGCCACCGGCAGCTCGATCGTGTGCTCGCGGAAGCGCGACAGGCGCGGCCAGGGCGAGGTGGGAGTGAGCTCGCCGTCGACGCGCAGCGCCCGGAAGCCTTTCTTCGCCGCCCATTTGGCCAGGTCGGTGTAGTAGCCCTTGCGCGCCACCACCAGCGGCGCGAGCAGCGCGATCGACTTGCCGCGGTAGTCGCGCAACAGGCGCGCGGCGATCGAGCCGGCGCTCTGCGGCTCGATGGCGACGTCACAGTCCGGGCAGTACTGGGTGCCGAGCTTCACGTACAGGAGGCGCATGAAATGATAGATCTCGGTGAGCGTCGCCACGGTGCTCTTGCGGCCGCCGCGGCTGGTGCGCTGCTCGATGGCCACGGTCGGGGGAATGCCGAAGATCGCATCGACGTCGGGCCGCGCGGCCGGCTGCACGAACTGCCGCGCGTAGGCGTTGAGCGACTCGAGGTAGCGGCGCTGTCCCTCGTTGAAGAGGATGTCGAAGGCGAGCGTCGACTTGCCGGAGCCGGAGACGCCGGTGATCACGGTGAAGCGGTCGCGCGGAATCTCGACGTCGATGTTCTTCAGATTGTGCTCGCGCGCCTTGTGGATGACGACTGCATTGCGCGCAGGTCCGTTGCCGCCATAGACCGCGCGCGGCTCGGCGACCGCGGACTCGCGTTCGGGCGCTGCGGGCGCGGCCGGCAGCTGCCCGGCGAGCGCCGCGCGGTAGGCGGCGAGCGCCCGCCCGGTGTGCGAGGCAGCCGAGGCGCCCACGTCGGCGGGCGTTCCCGCGCAGACGATCTCACCGCCACGCTCGCCGCCCTCGGGCCCTAAGTCGATGATCCAGTCGGCCGCGCCGATGACATCCAGGTTGTGCTCGATCACGAGCAGCGAATGCCCCGCGGCGAGCAGCTTCCTGAACGCCTTGAGGAGCTTCGCCACGTCCTCGAAGTGCAGTCCGGTGGTCGGCTCGTCGAACAGAAACAGCTTGCCCTTGTGAGTGGTGCTCGAGAGCACCGAGCCGGCCTCGGCGAGATGGCCCGCGAGCTTAAGGCGCTGCGCCTCCCCGCCCGAGAGCGTCGGCACCGGCTGGCCGAGCTTCAGGTACTCGAGTCCGACGTCCGCGAGCGGCGCGAGGCGCGCGGCCACCTCGGCGGCATCGGCGAAGAAAGCGCCCGCCTCGGTCACCGTCATCTCGAGAACCTCGGCGATGTTGGCGCGGCGGCCGTCGGCGCCCTCGCGGCGGATGTCGAGCACCTCGTCGCGATAGCGCCGGCCGTTGCAGTCCGGACAACGCAGGTAGACATCGGAGAGGAACTGCATCTCGACGTGCTCGAAGCCGTTACCGCTGCAGGTGGGGCAGCGGCCGTTGCCGGAGTTGAAGCTGAAGGTGCCGGCGGTGTACTTGCGCTCCTGCGCGGCAGGCTCGGTCGCGAACAGCGCGCGGATGGCATCGAAGGCGCCGACGTAGCTCGCGGGATTCGAGCGCGTGGTGCGGCCGATGGCGCTCTGATCCACCATCACCACGTCGTCGATGAGCTCGGCGCCCGCGAGGCCCGCGAACTGCCCCGGCGCCTCGGTCGGCCGGCCGCGGTACTTGAGGAGTGCCGGGTGGAGCACGTCCTCGACCAGCGTCGACTTGCCCGAGCCCGAGACGCCGGTGACGCACACCAGGCGCTTCAAGGGAATGCGCACGTCGAGGTTCTTCAGGTTGTGCTCGGCCGCGCCCTTCAACTCGAGCCAGCGGTTCGAGCGCGCCTCGGCCACGACGCCGCCGTCGCCGGGGGTTCCCGCGCAGCGCGCTGCCCCGGGGCCCGCGGCCGCCGGCCGCGGCAGCGGCACCACCGCCTTGCGGCCGCTCAGGTACTCGCCCGTGAGGGAGCTGCGGCTCGCACGCAGCGCGGCGGGGCTGCCATAGAAGACGATCTGCCCGCCACGCTCGCCGGCCCCGGGCCCCAGATCGAGAATGCGGTCGGCCTCGAGCATGATCTGCGGGTCGTGCTCGACCACGACCAGCGAGTTGCCGGCATCGCGCAGCCGCTTCATCACGCCGATGACCCGCTGCATGTCGCGCGGGTGCAGGCCGATCGAGGGCTCGTCGAGCACGAACAGCGTGTTGACGAGCGAGGTGCCGAGCGCGGTGGTGAGGTTGATCCGCTGCACCTCGCCGCCCGAGAGCGTGCGCGACTGGCGGTCGAGCGTGAGATAGCCGAGACCGACGTCGGCCAGATAGCGGAAGCGGCCGCGGATCTCCCCGAGCAGCAGGTCGGTGGCCTCATCGAGCGGCTGGGGCAGCGTCAGGGCGCGGAAGAACTCATAAGAGCGCTCGACCGGCAAGAGCATCACGTCGTGGATCGAGAGCCCCGGGAGCGCGGCGAGCCGCTCCGCACTCCACTCCGCGCCCTGCGGGCGAAACGGCGGCTGCGCGCCGAGCGCGGCGGCCGCGAGCTCGCGGCTGCCGATGCGCCACAGAAGGCCCTCGGTCTTCAGGCGCGCGCCGCCGCAGGCGCCGCAGGGCGTATAGGCCCGGTAGCGCGACAGCAGCACGCGCACGTGCATCCGGTAGGCGCGCGTCTCGAGCCAGGCGAAGAAGCGCCTGGCGCCGTACCAGACCTTGCGGCTCCAGGGGCCTTCACCCTCGATCACCCACTTACGTGCCTCGGCCGACAGCTCGCGCCATGGCGTGTCGAGCGGAATGCCGCGCAGCTTCGCGAATTTCTCCAGGTCCTCCTGGCACTCGGCGTAGGACTTGCTCTGCCAGGGCTTGATCGCCCCGCCGCGCAGCGACTTGCTCTCGTCCGGAATGACGAGCCCGTAGTCGATGCCGATGGTGCGGCCGAAGCCGCGGCAGGCATCGCAGGCGCCGAGCGGCGAGTTGAAGGAGAACTCGCTCGGGGTCGGCTCGTGGTAGGCGAGGTCGCAGTGCGCGCAGTGCAGCTCGCTCGAGTAGCGCCAGGCGCCCTGCACCTGCGGCGGATCCGTTTCGTCGACCACGTGCGCATTGACGCGGCCGCGGCCCACCCGCAGCGCCGCCTCGAGGGATTCGAGCACCCGGCCGCGCTCCGCCGACCCGAGGCGCAGCCGGTCCTGCACCACCTCGAGCATCTGTTGCGGCACCGCCGCCTTCTTGCCGCGCGCGCGCTTGCCGCGTCCTTTGCCGGTGTGCGCCGCGATCTCGGCCGCGGCGGACGCCGGGGGCGCCGACTCGAGGAAGCGCGTGTAGCCCTGCCGTGCGAGGAGCTCGCGCACCTCGGTCTCGGTGAAGTTGCCGGGCACCGGCACCGGAAAGGAGAGCAGCAGGCGCGGATCGCCGGCGGCGCGGGCGCGCCCGGCGAGGTCCGCGTAGATGCTCTCGGCGGTGTCGCGCCGCACCGGCTCGCCGCAGCGCCGGCAGAAGAGCTGCGCGGCGCGGGCGAACAGCAGCTTCAGGTGATCGTTGAGCTCGGTCATCGTGCCGACGGTCGAGCGTGAGGTGCGCACCGGGTTGGTCTGATCGATCGCGATCGCGGGCGGGATCCCGGCGATCGAATCGACCTGCGGCTTGTCCATGCGATCGAGGAACTGCCGCGCGTAAGGCGAGAAAGTCTCGACGTAGCGGCGCTGCCCCTCGGCGTACAGGGTGTCGAACACCAGCGAGGACTTGCCCGAGCCGGACACGCCCGTCACGACCACGAGCTCGTTGAGCGCGATGTCGAGGTCGAGATTCTTGAGATTGTTCTGGCGCGCGCCACGCACGCGGATGGCGTCGCCGGAAGTGTCAGTCATTCCTTCACCGTGGTCGGACAGTCGGAGATTGCGTCGGGCAGACGCAGGCCAGTGAATTGTAATCGATCCGGGGGCGCCACATTTCAAGCCCCGAGGATGGCGGTAAGCAATCCAGGAGTGCGCCGTCCGGTCTACTGGATGAGCTGCGCGCTACAATCGCCCACCCAGAGAGAGGCGCACGAAGTGCTGACCCGACCCTCGCTCGGCTTTGGCTTAGGCCTGCGCGTCGATCACTACGAGGCGATCCTCGCTGACCGCCCGCCGGTCGACTGGTTCGAGGTATTGACCGAGAACTACCTGGTGCCGGGTGGGAAGCCCTTGAATTACCTGATGCGCATCCGCGAGCGCTACCGGCTCGCCATGCACGGGGTGTCGCTCTCGATCGGCAGCACCGCGCCGCTGGATCGCGAGTACCTGCGCCAGGTGAAGGCGCTTGCCAAGCGCCTCGAGCCCGAGTGGATCTCGGATCACCTGTGCTGGACTGGGGTTGCCGGGCGCAACACCCACGACCTGCTGCCGCTGCCCTATACGCGGGAGGCCGTCGATCACGTGGTGGCGCGGGTGCGCACCGTGCAGGAAGTGCTCGAGCGGCGCATCCTGCTCGAGAACGTCTCGAGCTACGTGAGCTTTCGCGACTCCCCGCTCACCGAGTGGGAGTTCCTCGCCGAGATCGCCGAGCGGGCCGACTGCCTGATCCTTCTCGACGTCAACAACATCTACGTGAGCGCGGTGAACCACGAGTTCGACCCGCTCGAGTATCTCAATGCGATTCCTGCCGCGCGCGTCCAGCAGATCCACCTCGCCGGGCACGAGGACCATGGCGATTACCTGGTCGACACCCACGATCATCCGGTGCGCGATGAGGTGTGGGAGCTGTACGCGAGCGCCATGCGGCGCCTGGGACCGGTCTCGACCATGATCGAGCGCGATGACCACATCCCGCCGCTCGCGGAGCTGGTCGCGGAGCTCGGGCAGGCGCGCATCGTGGCGCGAGACGCGCTTGCAGCGCGCGAGTCGGCCGCACGCGGGGCGCCCGCCGGCGCTTCGGCCGCGACGCTGGCTGCCCCGTGAGCGACCTCGCGCACATCCAGGGCGAGTTTCAGGAGTACCTGCTGCGCGGCACGCGCGCCATCGAGACGCGCGTCGTCGGCAGCGCGCGCGTACCGATCGAGACGCGGCTCGGAATCTACGCCGGCGCCTACGGCAGCCGCCTGATCGATGCGCTCGCGGCGAGCTATCCGGCGCTCGCCGCGCTGCTCGGCGAGCAGGACTTCCAGGCACTCGGCGCCAGATACGTGCGCGCACACGACTCGCCGTACTTCTCCATCAGGAATTACGGTGATGCGCTCGAGGCGTTCCTCGGCACGCAGGCCGACTACGCCGAGGTGCCGCTGCTTCAGGAGCTGGCGCACTTCGAGTGGCTGCTGTGCGCGGTGTTCGACGCGGCCGATGCCGAGCCCCTCACGGTGGCGGCGCTCGCGCGCGTCGCGCCCGCGGATTGGCCGGAGCTGTGCTTCACGTTTCACCCGAGCGTGCGGCGCCTCGCGCTCAGGTGGAACGCCCCGCAGGTGTGGAAGGCGCTGACCGAAGAGAGCGAGCGGCCCGAGCTGCGCGTCGTCACCGAGCCCGTCGAATGGCTCCTATGGCGGCAAGACCTCAGCAACTACTTCCGCTCGCTCGAGCCAACTGAGGCCGGGGCGCTGGATGCGGCGCGCAACGGCGCGAGTTTCGGCGAGCTGTGCGAGCGGCTCGCAGCCTCGCACGGTGCCGAGCGCACCGCCGCCGAAGCCGCGACGCTCCTCGCCCGCTGGCTTGGCGACGGACTGATTGTCGCCGCCGCCCGCTCCTGACCGTACAATCCCGTTCCACATTCACTCGACCCGCGGCGGCGCGCGAGACTCCCGCCCGCCGCCCGGTAAGCGCTGAAGGATCGGACATGTCACCCCAAAGCTTCGGCAACGTGCTGGAGATGATCGGCCACACGCCGCTCATGGCGGTGCGCCGCATCGACACGGGTCCCTGTCAGCTGTTCCTCAAGCTCGAGAATCAGAATCCGGGCGGCTCGATCAAGGACCGCATCGGGCTCTACCTGATCCAGGCGGCCGAGCGCGCCGGCCACATCCGACCCGGCAGCGTGCTCATCGAGGCGACCGCGGGCAACACGGGCCTGGGGCTGGCGCTGGTCGCGGCGCAGAAAGGCTACCGCCTGGTGCTGGCGATTCCCGACAAGATGAGCCAGGAGAAGATCTTTCACCTGAAGGCGATGGGCGCCGACGTGGTAATGACACGCTCGGACGTGAGCAAGGGCCATCCCGAATATTATCGCGACGTCGCCGAGCGCCTGGCGAAGGAGACGCCGAACTCCTGGTTCGTCAACCAGTTTGGCAATCCGGTCAATGCGCAGGCACACGAGGAGACTACCGCGCCCGAGATCTGGGAGCAGATGGACGGCAGGCTGGATGCGGTCGTGTGCGGCGTCGGCACGGGCGGCACACTCGCCGGACTGTCGCATTTCTTCGCGCGCACCGCGCCGCGCGTCGAGATCGTGCTGGCCGACCCGGTGGGCTCGGGGCTGGCGAGCTTCGCGAGCACGGGCAAGCTGCCGGAGAAGATGTCGCCGTGGCTCGTCGAGGGCATCGGCGGCGACACCGTGCCGCCGGTGGCGGACTTCTCGCGCGTGACCGCGACTTACAGCATTCCCGATCCGGAAGCTTTCAACACCTGCCGCGAGCTCCTCAGGCAGGAGGGCATCATCGCCGGCACCTCCACCGGCACGTTGCTCGCCGCAGCGCTGCGCTACTGCCGCGCGCAGCAGCAGCCGAAGCGCGTCGTGAGCTTCGTGTGCGACAGCGGCAACAAGTACCTCTCCAAGGTCTACAACGACTACTGGATGCTCGATCAGGGCTTCCTCGAGCGCGAGAGCTACGGCGATCTGCGCGATCTCATCGTGCGCCGCCACAAGGACCGCGCGGCGGTCACGGTCAACTCCACGGAGACGGTGCTGGCCGCCTACCGGCGCATGAAGCTCTACGACATCTCGCAGCTGCCGGTGATGCAGGACGGGCGCATCGTCGGCATCGTCGACGAGGAGGACATTCTTCTCGAGGTCGTCGACAACCCCCAGCATTTCAACGAGCCAGTGACGGACGCCATGGCGCGCCACCTGGTGACGGTGCCGGCCGACGCCCCGGTCGAGCAGCTGATGGAGATTTTCAAGCGTGGCATGGTGGCGATCGTCATGCATGGTGGCGAGTTCCAGGGGCTGGTGACGCGCATCGACCTGCTCAACTGGCTGCGCCGCCGTCTGCCGCCCTGAGGCTGTTCGAGCCAACAACGAGTGACCCATGAGCGACGAGAGCACCCCGCAGCGTTTCGCCACCCGCGTAATTCACGGCGGTCAGCACCCGGACCCGCTGACCGGCGCGGTCATGCCGCCGATCTACGCGACCTCCACCTACGTGCAGTCGAGTCCCGGCGTGCATCAGGGCTACGATTACTCGCGCAGCCGCAACCCCACGCGCGATGCGCTGCAGGCGGCGGTGACCAACCTCGAGGGCGGCGGCGCGGGCTTCGCCTTCGCCTCGGGGATGGCCGCGAGCGCCACGCTCCTCGAGCTGCTCGATGCCGGCTCGCACATCATCGCCATGCACGACCTCTATGGCGGCAGCTACCGGCTGCTCGAGAACGTCCGCAAGCGCTCGGCGGGTCACAGCGTCTCGTTCGTCGATCTCACCGATGCTGCGGCGCTCGAGGCGGCACTGCGCTCCAACACGCGGCTGGTGTGGGTGGAGACCCCGACCAACCCACTGCTGAAGGTCGTCGACCTGGCCGCGGTGGCCGCGCTCGCCCGCAAGCACCGGCTGATCAGCGTCTGCGACAACACCTTCGCGACGCCTTATATCCAGCGCCCGCTCGAGCACGGCTTCGACGTCGTGGTGCACTCGACCACCAAGTACCTGAACGGCCATTCGGACTCGATCGGCGGCGCCGCGGTGGTGCGCGCCGGCAGCGAGCTCAGCGAGCGACTCGGCTATCTGCAGAACGCGGTGGGCGGCGTGTCGAGCCCGTTCGACAGCTTCCTGACGCTGCGCGGCATCAAGACACTCGCGCTGCGCATGGAGCGGCACTGCACCAACGCGCTCGCCGTGGCGCAGTTCCTCGAGCAGCACGCCGCGATCGAGCGCGTGTACTACCCGGGCCTCGCCAGCCACCCGCAGCACGCGCTCGCCCGGCGGCAGATGCAGGGCGGCTACGGCGGGATCGTGACCGCAGTGCTGCGCGGCGGACTGGCGGCGGCGCGCCGCGCGCTCGAGCGCTGCCACCTGTTCGCGCTCGCCGAGAGCTTAGGGGGAGTCGAGAGCCTCATCGAGCATCCGGGCATCATGACCCACGCCTCGCTCCCGGAGCCGATGCGCCGGGCGCTCGGCATCAACGACGGACTGATCCGCCTGTCGGTCGGCGTCGAGGACGTGCGGGACCTGATCGAGGAGCTCGAGGAGGCCTTGAAGCCATGAGTAGCACGACGCGCCGCAGCTTCCTGCACCAGACGGCGTGCGGCGCAGTGGCGGTGCTCGCGAGTGAGGTGCTGCGGGCGACGCCTCTCGGCGGGCCGGTCGGGATCCAGCTGTATGCGGTCAAGGACGTCCTGCAGGGCGACCCCGCGGGGACGCTCAAGGCCCTGCGCTCGATCGGCTATGGCGAAGTGGAGACCGCGGGCTTCGCGGGCCTCGGCGCCCGGGAGTTCCACACGCTGCTCGAGGAGGCGGGGCTCGGTGCCCCGAGCGCGCACCTCGGGTTCGATCCGGGCAACCTCGGCGCGGCTTTCGACGAGGCGCATGCGCTCGGCGCCCGCTACGCGGCGAGCGGGAGCTTGCGCGCGCTGGTGCAGCATGACCTTCCGCCCGGCGCGACCGACGCCGGTATGACACTCGAGGAAGCCAGGCGCACCGCCGAGCTCGCCAACCACATCGGCGAGCAGGCGCGGCGCGTCGGGCTGCAGTACGTCTATCACAATCACGATTTCGAATTTGCCGATCAGGGCGACGGCGCCATCGGCTACGACCTGCTGCTCGAGGAGACGGATCCGCAGCTGGTGAAGTTCGAGATCGATTGCGGCTGGATGACGCTCGGCGGGCGCGACCCGCGCGCCTACTTCGCGCGCTACCCGCATCGCTTCCCGATGATCCACGTGAAAGACTTTCTCCCCACGCCCGCCGCGCCACGCGCGCCCGATGCGCCGGCACATCCGGGTGCCGAGCTCGGGCACGGCATGATCGACTACCGGCCAATCCTGGTCGCCGCCGAGAGAGCCGGGCTCAAGCACTACTTCGCCGAGCAGGAGGGACCCTTCTCGCGGATGAGTCAGCTCGAGGCCGCGCGCCAGGCCTACGAGTACTTAAGGACAATGCCGTAGCGCTCGCGCAGCCGGCGAAAGTCCGTGCGCCAGCCTCACTACGGAGTGCTCGGCTGCTGAAGTGATCGGGGCGATGCGCATCGCGCCCCGCCTTTCGCCGGCGGCCCACGAAGTAATGTCCGGCGAAATCGCTTCCTGCGATTTCGCCCAATGGACTAGTCCAGCTGGGTGATGGTGGCCGTGGACGGCCCGCGCGTCGCACGCAGCCGCGCGCTCACTTCCTCGGCCTTCCCGAGCGCACGCAGCAGGTTGCCGCCCGCGACCTTGGCGAGCTCCGCATCGCTCCAGCCGCGGCGCGCGAGCTCGGCGAGGAGCGCCGGGTACTTATCGACGCTGTCGAGCCCCGCGGGCCCATCCGGTATGCCGTCGAAATCCGATCCGAGGCCCACGTGATCGACGCCGGCGATCTTCCTGACGTGCTCGATGTGATCGGCCACGTCAGCGATGCCGACCGCCGGCCTCGGGTGGGCGCGCTCCCACTCGGCGAGCGCCGCCCGGGCGCGCTCGGGCTGACCGATGTACAGGCCGCCGAGCGGCGGAGCGTTGTAGCGGGCGTGCTCGGCCGCAAGGTCGGCGTCCCAGCGGCGCCGCGCTTCGGAGACGTAGCCCGGGTAGAAGTTGACCATCACCACGCCGCCGTTGGCCGCCACCAGCTTCAGCACGTCGTCCGGGACGTTGCGCGGGTGATCGACCAGCGCGCGTGCCGAGGAGTGCGAGAACATCACCGGTGCCTCTGTGACCGCGAGCACCGCGCGCATGGTGTCGGCCGACACGTGCGACAGGTCGGCCAGCATTCCTAAGCGGTTCATCTCGCGCACCACCTCGCGGCCGAAGGGTGTGAGCCCGTGGTGCGCCGGGTTGTCGGTCGCCGAGTCGGCCCAGGCGGTGTTGGTCGCATGCGTCAACGTCATGTAACGCACGCCGAGGTCGTAATAGGCGCGCAGCGCCGGCAGCGAGTTGTTGATCTGATGCCCGCCCTCGACGCCGATCAGGCAGGCGATCCGGCCGGACTTGTGCAGGCGCACGATGTCGGCAGCCGTGTACGCCATGGCGAGGTCGCGCGGGTAGCGCTCGCACATCTGCTTCACGATGCCGATCTGCTCGAGGGTCATCTGCACCGCGGCCGGGCCCTGCACTTCGACCGGGATGTAGACCGACCAGAACTGTGCGCCGACGTGACCTGCCCTGAGGCGCGGGATGTCGGTCATCAGCGGCGGGCTGCCCTCGGGCGCCGGCAGCCCTGCGGTGGAGCGGCTCAGGTCGACCTTGTCGAGATCGCTGGCGAAGCGGCTGCGGATCTCCCACGGCAGATCGTTGTGCCCGTCGATGAGCGGCGTCTGCGCCAGGACCCGCTCGATGCGCTGTGCCTCGGAGTCGGCGGCCAGCGCCGGCAGCGCCAGCAGCAGTGCGGGCAGCAGGGCGGAGGCCACACGGGCGTGCCGTGACAAATGGGGCATGGCGAGACTCCTCACGGGTGGCGGGCGTGGGTTTTGAATGAGGGCCGAGCTCAGCGGTGCCGGCGCCGGCGGGCCGGTGTGGCGGTGCGGCGGGCTTCCTCGGCGCGCGGCCGCCCGGCGGTCGCAGCGATCAGCTGGGTCTCCGGCGCCGAGCACAGCGACAGCACGCGGCACGGGCCCTCGCCGGCGGCAATGTAGGCGTGACCCATGCCGCTGTCGAAATAGATCGAGTCTCCGACCTTCAGGTGCACGGGTGCGTACACGCTCGTGTGAAGGTCGACCTCTCCCTCGAGCACGTAGGCGTATTCCTCGCCCGGATGGCGGATCAGCTCGCCGAACTCCTCGAGGCTGCGCGCGTGCAGCTCCGCCACGATGGGAATGATGCGCTTGTTGAGCAGGTCCCACGCCGGGTAGAGGTGCGAGTAGTTTTTGGTCTCGATCGCCTTGCCCTCGCCGGCGCGCACGATGCAGCGCCGGGCGCTCGCGGCCGGCTGCGCTTCCGCGCCGGCATCTCCGCCGAACAGCGTCGCGATGTCGATCTGCAGTCCGCTGCTGATGCGCGCGAGCTTGTCGAAGGTCGGCGACATCCGGTCGTTCTCGATCTTCGACAGCGTGGAAGCCGGCAGCCCGGTCCGCTTGCTGACGTCGGCGAGTGTCCAGCCGTGCTTGCGGCGCAGCGCCTTGAGCGCGGCGCCGGGAGTGGCGACGCGCTGATCCGCGGCGGGCTGGTCCGCCAGCGCCGCGGCCTCGGCCAGGGGCGTGGATTTCGCAGGCATCGTGGCAATGTTAACCGCGCGCGCCGATCCGGAAAATAATTTGCTAAATCAGAAATAATGTTGTCATATTGGACAAAATTTGCACAGGGGGGGATACGACTCATGCTCCGTTCGCCGCGCGTCTCATCGCTCGTCTCGCTGCTGCTCGCACCCATCGCCGCCGTGCCGGCCACGCAGGCCGACCAGGCCGCGGAGACTCAGACTCAGCCCGCGGCCACCGCGCTCCAGGAGATCGTGGTCACGGCGCAGAAGCGCTCGGAAAAGCTGCACGACGTGCCGATGGGCGTCACCGCAGTCACCTCGGATGACCTGCAGAAGCAGGACCTGGTGAGCTTCGCGGACCTCGAAGCCAAGGTGCCAGGCTTGTCGGTGGAGCAGATCCAACCCGGGCAGGACCGCCTCGCGATCCGTGGTCAGAACGTCGGCAGCGTGGGCTCGACGGTTACGACTTATCTGGACGGAGTGCCGTTCGGCTCGAGCAACGCGCTCGCCAACGGCTCGATCGTGACGGGCGACTTCGACACCTGGGATCTGCAGCGCGTCGAGGTGCTGCGCGGGCCGCAGGGGACGCTCTACGGCGCGGGCAGCGAGGGCGGGCTCCTCAAGTACGTGACCAATCTGCCGGATCCGAGCCGCGAGGCCGGCGCTTTCGAGGTGGGCGGCGAGGACATAGCGCACGGCGACACCACCGAATCGGTCAAGGGCATGATCAACATGCCGATCACCGGCAGCGCCGCGGTACGGATCAGCGGCTTCTACGACGGGGTGCCGGGGTACATCGACGATCCGAACCTCGGCAAGAACGACGTCAACGGCGGCTATCGCCAGGGTGGACACGTGTCGTTTCTCGTCCAGCCGAGCGACAACTTCTCGCTGAGACTCAGCGCCTTCGGGCAGACCCTGCACACCGACGGCACACCCTACATCGACGTGATCGGCGCGGCCGGCACACCGCTCACGCCGCCGGCGAACCAGTTGCAGCCCTCGATCGGCGACTACGACCAGATGCGCTTCACCAACGAGCCGAGCACCTTCCGCTACCGGATCTTCGCCCTCGATCTCGACTGGAACCTCGGCTGGGGGACACTGAGCTCTACTTCGAGCTACGGCACCAGCATCCAGGACCTCTACACGGACGCGAGCTCGGTCGCGCTGGCGCCGGGATTCACCTTCGGTGATCTTGCCGCGAGCATCACCGGGGTGCCGACCGGAGTCGCCGAGACCAACGACCTGACCGTCGACAAGTACACCGAGGAGCTGCGCCTGGCCTCCTCAGGCACGCAGTCCCTCGAATGGCAGGTGGGCGCGTTCTATACGCACGAAGCGTCCATCCTGTCGCAATCGCTGCCGACCTTCCTGATACCGAGCCAGGCCAACACCGGCCTGCCGTCGCTCGAGACGCCGGTACTCGATTCCCTTTACCGCGAGCAGTCGGTCTTCGGCCAGATCACTTATCATTTCAGCCCTCAATGGGACGTCGCCCTCGGCGGCCGCTGGTCGGAGAACGAGCAGTCGACCACCGAGACCATCGGCGGGCTGCTGGTCAATCCGTCGCAGCTGGACGTCGGCAGCTCGAGCGAATCCGATTTCACTTACTCGATCGCACCGCGCTGGCACGTCACCAATGACACGATGGTTTATGCCCGGGTGGCTTCTGGTTACCGTCCCGGCGGCCCGAATGCGCTGCCGCCGGTCGCGCCGGCGGGTGTGGCGGCCTCCTACGGGTCTGATTCGACCGTGAACTACGAGCTCGGCACCCGCACGAGCGTCATGGACAACCGCCTGTCGATCGACATCGATGCGTTCCTGGTCGACTGGAGGAAGATCCAGCTGCTCCAGATCGTCGACAACTTCGGCATCAACGCCAATGGTGGTACGGCGGAGAGCAAAGGCATCGAATGGACCCTGGGGCTCACTCCGGTCCAGGGTCTCAACTTCACGTTGACGGGCGCCTACGTCGACGCCTACCTGACCTCGTCGGCCCCGGCTGCCGGCGGCAACGACGGCGATCCGCTGCCGTACGTGGCGAAGCTCAGCACCTCGCTCGACGCCTCCTACGGCTGGCGTGTGTCGAGCGACTTCAGCGGCTTCGCCGGCGCGACCTGGACCTATATGGGCGGCCGCTGGGACGACTTCTCGGCGAGCACCCAGGTGCAGGCCGGTGCGCTCGTGTCGGTGCCCAATCCGCGCCTCGAGCTGCCGAGCTACAACACCGTGAATCTGCGCGCCGGTTTCGAGAACAGCCGCTGGACGTTCCTGCTTTACTGCAAGAACGCCGGCGATCAGCGCGGGCTCACCTACTACGCGAACTCGGGCACGCCAAACTTCGGCGGCTCGATCGCATTGGTCCAGCCGCGCACGATCGGCGCGACGGTCACGCTCCACTATTGACGGCGCGGATTCGCTGTCAGGAGCAAGCATGGTGGTTGAGCGCGCCTCGAACCCGCTACCGGAGGCGGCTGCGGCAGAATCCGCACGGCTGCCGTACCCCTACCTGCTGTTCCTCGGCGACGCCACCGAGCCGGCCTTCGCCAAGACCGCGTTCGGTTTGCGGGACTGGATCCCCGAGCGCTGCGTCGGCGAGTGGGCGTGTGCCGAGGCCACGGTCTCGACCGGGCTGCCGCGCCTCGACCCGGCCGCGGCGCACGCGCGTGGCGCGCGCGGTCTGGTCATCGGTGTGGCACCGATCGGCGGGATGATCGGCGATCGCTGGGCGCCGCTGCTCATCGAGGCGCTCGAGGCGGGGCTCGATATCGTCAGCGGCCTGCACGCCCGGCTCACCGACGTCCCGCCTCTCGCGGCCGCGGCGGGGCGCTGCGGCCGCAGACTCATCGACGTGCGCATTCCGCCGCCGGGGATCCCGGTCGGCACGGGGCGCAAACGCTCCGGCAAGCGCCTGCTCACTGTCGGCACGGACTGCGCGCTCGGCAAGAAATATTCGGCGCTCGCCATCACGCGCGCCTTGGCCGCGCGTGGGCGCGACGTCGATTTTCGCGCGACCGGGCAGACCGGGATCCTGATCGCCGGCGGCGGCATGCCGATGGACGCGGTGGTCTCGGATTTCGAGGCCGGGGCTGCGGAAGTCCTCACTCCCGATGCCGCGCCCGATCACTGGGACGTCATCGAAGGGCAGGGGTCGCTGTTTCATCCGGCGTATGCGGGCGTGTCGCTCGGCCTGTTGCACGGCAGCCAGCCCGACGTGTTCGTCGTCTGTCACCATCCCGGGCGCGAGCGCGTGCTCGGCTACCCGGACTACCCGCTGCCGAGCATCGCCGAGACGATCGATCTCAACCTGCGACTCGGGCGGCGGACCAACCCGGCGATCCGCTGCGCCGGAGTCTGTCTCAACACCTCGCAGCTCGAAGCACCGTCGGCCCATGAGGTGCTGGCGCGCGAGAGCGCGCGGCTCGGCCTGCCGGCTGCGGATCCCATGCGTCCCGGACCTGAATTCGAAAGGCTCATCGACTCATGCCTGAAGTAGCACTCGATCTCGATCAGAAGGATCCAGTCAGGAGCATCCACCGCCCGCGCGCCTCGGCACGCATGCGGATGGCCCTGCTCCCAGCGGCGGCGGCGGCGCTGCTGACCGTGGCGCTGGCTCTGTTCACCGCCGGGTTCGCCTGGGGAGCGCCCCCTACGGCGGGGGCCGTTGCGCCGCAGAGCGCCGCGCCCGCACCCGCGCCACCGGCCGCGGCGGCCGCACTCACCGCCGAGGATGCCGACCAGTGGCTCGACGGCTACCTGCCGTACGCGCTCGCGACTGCCGACATCCCCGGCGCCGAGATCGCGATCGTCAGGGACGGCGAGGTAGTCACCGAGCGGGGGTTTGGCTTCGCCGACGTCGAGAAGCGCACGCCGGTCGATCCGAAGGTGACGATGTTCCGCCCCGGCTCGGTCTCGAAGCTCATCGTCTGGACGGCGGTCATGCAGCAGGTCGAGGCCGGTAAGATCGATCTCGACGCCGACATCAACAAGTATCTCGACTACAACGTGACCGGCCTCGGCGGCAAGCCGATCACCATGCGCGATCTGCTGCAGCACACGGCGGGCTTCGAGGAGCATGCCAAGGGCGTCATCTCCCTGAGCAACAATCTGCCGACCTTCGAGCAGATCCTGAAGGCCAGGGTGCCGGCCCGCATCTTCGCTCCGGGCTCGACGCCCGCCTACTCCAACTACGGCGCCTCGCTCGCGGGTTACATCGTCGAGCGCGTCTCCGGCGAGCCGTTCGACGCTTACCTCGAGAAGCATATCTTCCAGCCGCTCGACATGACGCACTCGAGCTTCCGCCAGCCGCTGCCGGCCGCGCTCGAGCCGTTCATGGCCAGGGGCTATCGTCTCGGCTCAGGCCGTGCGGAGCCGTTCGAGTACGTCGGCCCGCGCCCGGCGGGCTCGATGTCCGCGTCCGCGGACGACATGGCGCACTTCATGATCGCGCACCTGCAGGACGGGGAATATCACGGCAACCGCATCCTGAGCGCCGCGACCGCGGAGCTGATGCACAACAGCCCGTACCCCGATCCGATCGGGCCGCTCAACCGCATGGAGCTCGGCTTCTTCGAGACCAACATCAACGGCCGCGAGGTGATCGCGCATCTCGGCGATACCGAGTTCTTCCACACCTCGCTGCACCTGTTCCTCAAGGACCAGGTCGGCCTGTACGCCTCCTTCAGCAGCCCGGGGAGGGAGGGCGCGGTGCAGACGCTGCGCAACCAGTTGTTCCAGGACTTTGCCGACCGCTACCTGCCCGCCGCCGTGCCGCACCCGGTGAGCGCGCAGGTCGATGCCGCGACCCAGACGGCGCACTCGGCGCTGATGAGCGGCGCCTGGGACGTCTCGCGGCGGGCCGACAGCAATTTCCTGGCCGCACTCGGATTCATCGGCCAGACGAAAGTCGCAGCCAACAAGGAGGGCGAGCTGGTATTGCCCTTCCCGGGACCGAACGCCAAGCCGCGGCACTGGGTCGAGGTCGCGCCCTTCGTCTGGCAGGACGTCAACGGTCACGACCGCGCCGCCGCCAAGGTGATTGACGGCCGGCCGGTGCGCTTCAGCTTCGATTTCCTCTCGCCCTTCGAGGTGTTCGACCGGGCGCCGTGGTATTCGAGCAGCACCTGGCTGATGCCGCTGTTCCTGGTGAGCTTCGCCGCGCTGCTGCTCACCGTGCTGGTCTGGCCGGTGGCCGCCATCGTCCGCCGCCGTTACCAGGCGCCGCTCGCGCTCGGTCCGGCCGCGCGGCGCGCCTACCTCGGCAGCCGCATCGGCGCCGTGGCGATCGTCGCGGCGCTCTCGATCTGGGGGCTGTTCATGATGCTGATCCTCAAGGACACCGGCACCCTCGGCGGGCGCCTCGATCCGCTGCTGGTAATGGCACAGCTGCTCTCCATCGCGGCCTTCGTCGGGGGACTCGCGGCGATGCTGTGGAACCTGGTGGCCGTATGGAGCGGACAGCGGCGCTGGCCGGCGAAGACCTGGAGCATCGTGCTCGCGCTCTCCTCGGTGCTCGTGCTCTGGGTGGCGCTGGTCTGCAAGCTGCTCGTGATCGGGACCGACTATTGATGAGCACATTGCGCCTCACGGTCGCGGTCGAGAAGCTCGGGTTCGCGGCGCCGTTCCGCATCGCCGGCCGGGTGTTCGAGCACCAGGACGCCGTGGTGGTCACGCTCGACGACGGCGCACACCGCGGCCGCGGGGAGGCCTGCGGCGTCTTCTATCTCGAGGACGGCGTGCCGCAGATGCTGGCGGCGCTCGAGGCGCAACGCGCTGTCATCGAGCGCGGCATCGACCGCGGCGCGCTGCAGCGCCTGCTGCCGGCCGGCGGGGCGCGCAATGCGCTCGACTGCGCGCTGTGGGAGCTCGAGGCGCAGCGCGCGGCCAAGCCGGTGTGGCAGCTCGCGGGGCTGACGAGCCCGAAGGAGCTGACGACGACTTTCACCCTCGGCGCCGACGAGCCCGAGGTCATGGCGGCGGGCGCGCGGCGCTACGCCGAGGCGCGGGCGCTGAAGCTCAAGCTCACCGGCGACCTCGAGCTCGACGCACTGCGCGTGGCGGCAGTGCGGGCGGCGCGGCCGGACGTCTGGCTGGCGGTCGATGCCAACCAGGCCTACGCGATCGGCCAGCTCACGCAACTGGTCGAGATCCTCGCCGAGGCGCGGGTCGAGCTGCTCGAGCAGCCGCTGGCGCGCGGGCGCGAGGCGGATCTCGATGACTTCTCTTCGCCGATCCCGATCGCGGCCGACGAGAGCGCGCTGGTGCTCAACGACATCGCCGGCCTGGTCGGGCGTTTCGATACCGTCAACATCAAGCTCGACAAGTGCGGCGGCCTCACCGAAGGCCTTGCCATGGCGCACGAAGCGCGCCGCGCCGGGCTCGACGTCATGGTGGGCAACATGATGGGCTCGAGCCTCGCGATGGCGCCGGCCTTCGTGCTCGGTCAGCTGTGCGACGTGGTCGATCTGGACGGACCAACCTTCCTCGCGCGCGACCGCACGCCCGCAGTGCGCTACGCCGGCGGCAGGATCTGGTGCGACGACGCCGTCTGGGGCGGCGCGGCCGCGCGCGCGGCCTGAAGTCGCGCCGGCCCGGCAGCCACGGCCTTCAGCGCAGCGGATCTCCCCGGTGTCCACGTGGTTTCAGCGGCGGCTGCTTCCCGGCCTCGCCTATAAGGCGGTGGTGATCGGCGGCGGCTACGCCACCGGGCGCGAGCTCGCCGAGTTCTTCCTGCCGAGCGGCCCGTGGGGCGGCATCGCGGCGATGGGGCTCGCGATGCTGATCTGGAGCGCGATCTGCGTCACCACGTTCCTGTTCTCACGCGCGGTGGGCGCGCTCGACTATCGAACCTTCATCCGCGCCCTGCTGGGTCCGGGCTGGATCGTGTTCGAAGTGGCGTACGTGGTGTTCGTGGTGGTGGCGCTCGCGGTATTCGGGGCGGCTGCCGGCGCCATCGGCGCGGCGACTTTAGGGCTTCCCACGATCGCCGGCACCATCGTGCTGATGGCGGCCATTGCGTTCGTGACCGCTTATGGCAACGCCTCGGTCGAGCGGGTTTTCACCTACGTCTCGTTTCTGCTCTATGGCGTGTATGTGCTGTTCGTGTTGTTTTCGCTCACTCACTTCGGCGGGCAGATTGCCGCGGGGTTCAGCCGCCCGGCTCCGCCGCACGGCTGGCTGAGGGGTGGCGTCGAGTACGCGGGCTACAACGTCATCGGCGCCGTCGTCATCCTGCCGGTGCTGCGGCATCTCGCCAGCAACCGCGACGCGGTGATCGCGGGCGTCTTCGCGGGGCCGCTGGCGATGCTGCCGGCGCTCATGTTCTTCAGCTGCATGATGGCCTACTACCCGCAGATCGCGGCCGCGACGCTGCCGTCCGACTATCTGCTGCAGCGGCTCGATCTGCCCGTGTTCCGCTACCTCTTCCAGCTGATGATCTTCGCCGCGCTGCTCGAGAGCGGCACCGGCTTCGTGCACGCCATCAACGAGCGCATCGGGCTTGCCTGGCGGCGCAGCCGCAACGCGGAGCTCGGGCGCGCGCCGCGGCTGGCGATCGCGCTGGTGACGCTCATCTTCTGCATGCTGCTCGCCGAGCGCTTCGGGCTCGTGACACTCATCGCACGCGGCTATCGGCTGCTTGCCTATGTCGTGCTGCTGGTTTTCGTCCTGCCGCTGTTCACCATCGGAATCTACCGCCTCGTGAGCCGCAGGGCGGTAGCGCAGGGGGTCGCATGAACGCCATGAGAGTCATGGTCGCCGCCACGCTCGGCTGCGTCTTCGCAGCCGCGCACGCCGCGCCGCCACAGGATTTCGCACGCCGGGTCGAGGCGGCGCGGACAGCGGTCGGCGTGCCGGGGATGGCGGTCGCCATCGTGGAGAACGATCAGGTGACCTTCGCGCAGGGCTTCGGCGTGCGCGCGCTCGGCCAGCCGGCGCGCGTCGATGCCGACACCATCTTTCCGACGGGCTCGACCGGCAAGGCCTTCACGGTGGCCGATCTCGCGATCCTGGTCGATCAGGGAAAGATCGGCTGGGACGACCGCGTCACCGAGCGCCTGCCGGGATTCGAGATGTACGACCCCTGGGTCACGCGCGAGATCACGATCCGCGACCTGTTGGTCCACAGGAGCGGCCTGGGGCTGGGAGAGGGCGACCTGCTGTTCGTGCCGCGCACCAATCTCAGCCGCGCGGAGTCGGTGCGGCGCCTGAGGTATCTGAAGCCCGCGACCAGCTTTCGTTATGGCTTCGCCTACGACAACGTGCTCTACATGGTGGCGGGCCAGCTCATCGAGGCAGTCACCGGGCAAACCTGGGAGCAATTCACTACCGAGCAAGTGTTGAAGCCCGCCGGCATGCTGCATTCGACCGCGGACGAGCCGACACGCTTCGCCACCGCGGACCGCGCCTATCCGCACGCGCGCATGGACGGCGGGCTGCGCGGCGCCGGCACCCAGGAGCGGCTCGACGAGCGCGACGAGCTCGGCCGCAACGGCGCTCCCGCGGGCGGGCTCACCGTGAGCGCCAACGACATGGCGCGCTGGCTCCTCATCCAGCTCGATCACGGCGAGCTGCCGGGCCATTCGGGCCGGCTGTTCTCGGCGGACGCCCACCGGCAGATGTGGAAGCCGATGGTGCTGCAGCCGGTGTCCGAGCTTCCCGAGCCGCTCAAGGCGACCCAGCCGATGTTCAACACCTACGCGCTCGGCTGGGACGTCACGGACTACGCCGGCACCAAAATCATCTGGCATGGCGGCGCGGTGTTCGGCTTCCTCACGGCCGTGGTGCTGATTCCGGATGAGCACGTCGGCTTCTCGATCGAGATCAACTGCGAGGACGGCGAGATCATCCGCGGGCTCATGTACGAGCTGCTCGATCACTATCTCGGCCGGCCGCACGTCGACTGGGTGGCGCGCTACCGGGCGCTCAAGCAGCAACGGGTCGCCGAGGCGCTCGCCGCGCTCAAGACCGCGGCGGCCAGGCCGGCCGCCGTCGGGCCCTCCCTGCCGCTCTCGGGTTACGCCGGTACCTACAACGATCCCTGGTACGGCAACATCGAGGTGGCGCTCGAGGACGGCAGGCTGACCATCGACTTCAAGTCGACGCCACGCATGAGCGGCACGCTCGAGCACCACCAGTACGACACGTTTGTCGCGCGCCTCGATGACAGGTCGATCGAGCCGCCGTACGTGACCTTCAGTCTGAACGCCGACGGCAAGGTCGACCGCGTGACGATGAAGGCGGTCTCGCCGCTCGCGGACTTCAGCTACGACTACCAGGACCTGTTGTTTACGCCCGCGAAGGAGCAGCGGCCATGAGTCGGCAAGTCTAAGGCTGAATTCCCGCGCGGCTGGTGAGGTACACGGCAAAGGTCCCGAGCCAGTGGCCGCCCTCGTAGTACTCGCCGGTCACGGCCGGTAACGCGGCGTCGGCGTGGCGCGTCGCCGCCGCGCGCAGCGCCGCAATGCGCGCATCCCCGGGCGGCAGGCCATGCGCGATCCCCTCCAGCATCCAGGCGCGGCTCAGGTTGAGTCCGTCGATGTGCGCGAGCTTGGGATCGGAGCGGTCGGTGACCACGCCGGGCGCGAGCCAGGCGCGCGCCGCGCGCGCCGGCGCGGCGCTGCGCGGGACCTGCGGCAGGAACGCCGACAGCCAGCGCGCAAACACCGGCGGGTCGAGCACGCGCCGCATGAAGTCGGCTTCGGCGAGACACGGCGAGAGAAAGTCCTCGCCCGAGGGCTCGTAGGCGAGCGGACAGTTGCGATCGTGGCGGTAGAAGCGCCCGGCCGCATCGGTGAGCAGCTTGCGCATCTGGCCGTCGCCCGCGACGCCGGCCCAGTCCCAGATGAGCCCGAACGCGAATGCCGTCTGGTCGTGCTCGCCGATGCGGATCGGGTACTGGAGCTTCGGCAGCCAGCTCTCGAGCCGCGCGACCACTTCGGTCTCGAGCGGCGCGAGCACGCCCGACCAGCGGCGCGCGTCTGCATCGTCGAAACGGCGCAGTTCCGCCGACAGCTCGAGCAACCAGGCGAGCCCGTAAGGACGCTCGAAGGAAGCGCGGCCGGCGCCTCGCAGGTAGCTCGCCTCGGCCTCGATGTTGGCGGTGGTGAAGCTCTGCTCGAGCGCGGCGCGCGCCGCGGAAGCGAACGCTGCGTCGGGGTTGAGCCGCAGCAGCCGCACCAGCAGCCAGTGGCCGTGCACGTCCGAGTGCCAGTCGAGGCAGCCGTAGAAGGCGGGCGTCAGCTCGTGCGGCGGCCGGGCATCGGCGGCGCTGTTCAGAGTGTGGCTGATGTGGTTCGGGTACTCCTGGTGCAGGCACTTGAGCGCGAGCGCGGCGAAGCGTGCGGCCGCATCGGGCGCGAGAGTCGCCGTCGGCGAGGCGGGCGCCGCCGCCGCTGCGCCGACTGCGCACAGCGCGAGCGCCAGGGAGGCGAGAGCGATACGGTGTCTCATGCGCGCATGTTACGCTCCCACGCGTGAGCGAATCTCTTCCCGTCGTGCTGATCCCGGGGCTGCTCGACTCGGCGCGCCTCTATGCTGCGCAGATTCCGGAGCTGTGGCGGCGCGGTCCGGTGACGGTCGCCGATCACACGCGCGACGACAGCATGGGCGCGATTGCGCGCCGCATTCTGATGAACGCACCGCCGCGCTTTGCGCTCGCTGGACTCTCGATGGGAGGCTATGTCTGCTTCGAGATCCTGCGCCAGGCGCCGGCGCGGGTGGCGAAGCTGGCGCTGCTCGACACTTCCGCGCGCGCCGATACCCCGGAAGCGACGGCCATGCGCCATGCGCAGATGACGCTCGCCTCGAGCGGGCGGCTCGGTGAGGTGGTGGAGCAGCAGTTGGTGCGCATGATCCATCCGCTGCATCGCAACGACCCGCAGCTGCGCGAGATCAACCGCCTGATGGCCGAAGAGGTGGGACCGGAGGCCTTCATCCGCCAGCAGACCGCGATCATGGGGCGCCTGGACTCGCGGCCGACGCTCGCCGCCATCGGCTGTCCGACGCTGGTGCTGGTCGGCGAGCAGGACGAGCTCACGCCGCTCGACCGCGCCGTCGAGATGGCGCACGGCATCCGCGGCGCGCAGCTCGTGACGGTCCCGGAATGCGGGCATCTCTCGGCACTCGAGCGGCCGCGCGATGTAACGCGCGCGCTGCTCGACTGGCTCACAGGCTGAGAGTCACGCGATGGCGTCCGCGCCGCAACGCGCCCTGCTGCTCGCGCACCCCGACACGCCGGGCGAATGGGTGTGGAGCATCAGCGCGGAGGTGCAGCTGGACAGCCCGGCCACGCTGGTGTGCCACTACGAGCTGCACGGTGAGGTCGAGCGGCTGCGTGTCCCGGCGGCGCGCACCGGCCGCCGCGCCGACGGCCTGTGGCAGCACACCTGCTTCGAGGTATTCGCCGCCGCGCTTCCCGGTCAGGGCTATTACGAATTCAACTTCTCGCCGTCGCTCGAGTGGGCGGCCTACCGTTTCAGCGAGTACCGTGAGGGCATGGCGCCTGCGAACCTAATGCGCGCGCCGGGACTCTCGGCCCGCCGCACCGCCGACAAGCTCGAGCTGACCGCGCATCTGCACCTCGAGGGCCTCGCCGAGCTCGCCCGCGGCCCGCTGCTGCACCTCGGGCTGACGGCGGTGGTCGAGGACGACAGCGGCAGCCTTTCCTACTGGGCATTGCGCCACGCGCCCGGCAATCCGGATTTCCACGACCCGGACGCCTTCGCCCTCGAGCTCCCGACCTCATGAAGTTCGGCATCGACCGGCTCGTCGAAGACTCCGCGCTGCGCGCGCCGCTCGCGGGCAAGCGCCTGGCGCTGCTGGCGCATCCCGCCTCGGTGACGCGCGATCTGAGGCATTCGCTCGACGCCCTGGCCGCCTGCGGCGACCTGGTACTGAGCTCCGCCTTCGGCCCCCAGCACGGGCTGCGCGGCGACAAGCAGTACAACATGATCGAGTCGCCGGACTACACCGACCCGGTGCATCACATTCCGGTGTTCAGCCTGTACGGCACGGTGCGCCGGCCCGCCGCGGCGATGATGGACACGTTCGATGTGCTGCTGGTCGATCTCCAGGACCTCGGCTGCCGCATCTATACCTTCATCACGACGCTGCGCTACGCGCTCGAGGAGAGCGCGCGCGCCGGCAAGGCAGTATGGATTCTCGACCGGCCCAACCCCGCGGGCCGGCCGGTGGAAGGGCTGACGCTGCGGCCGGGCTGGGAGAGCTTCGTCGGCGCGGGCGCGCTGCCGATGCGCCACGGCCTCACCATGGGTGAGGTGGCGCGCTGGTTCGTCGCGACGCTGCGGCTCGATGTCGACTGCCAGGTCGTGCAGATGGAGGGCTGGAGGCCGCAGGCGGCTCCCGGTTACGGCTGGCCGCTCGATGAGCGCACCTGGGTGAATCCGAGCCCCAACGCGCCGAACCTGTGGATGGCGCGCTGCTACGCCGGCTCGGTGCTGCTCGAAGGTACCAACCTCTCCGAGGGCCGCGGCACGACCCGGCCGCTCGAGCTGCTCGGCGCGCCGGATCTCGACGTGCCCGCGCTGCTTGCCGAGATGCATGCGCTGGCGCCCGAGTGGCTGCGCGGCTGCCGGCTGCGCCCGTGCTGGTTCGAGCCGACCTTCAACAAGCACATGGGCAAGCTGTGCGCGGGCCTGCAGGTGCACGTGGAGGATCCGGTGTACTACCAGCACGAGGCCTTCCAGCCGTGGCGGCTGTTTGCGCTCGCCTTCAAGGCGCTGCGCCGCCTCAGGCCCGACTATGACCTGTGGGCGGATTTTCCCTACGAGTACGAGACCGGCAAGCTCGCGATCGACGTGATCAATGGCAGCGAGCTGCTGCGGCACTGGGTGGACGACCCCGGGTCCACCCCGGCGGATCTCGATGCGCTGGCACGCGCCGACGAGACCGCGTGGACGGCGGCGCGCCGCGCACTGCTGATGTATTAGTTCGAAGGCGCCACCTTCGGCGGCGGGCACATTGCGCTGCGCTTCCTGCTACGCGCAAGCCCTGGGCGCACATTGCGCTGCGCGCCTCGCCCCTGTGCCTCGCGCCCTCAGCGCTCGAACTGCGCAAATCCCGTGTAGCTCCAGGGGCGCAGCGCGAGCACGAAGGCCGCACCGACCCGCCCCGCGGCCGCCGAGCGATCCTGCTCGATGAGCTCCATGCATTCGCGCGCGGCGTTCTGCTGCACGCGCTTGAGTTGCGCGAGCACCTCGCGCGACATCCGCGCGCCGTGGAACACGAACTCCTCCTGCGCACCCGTGAAGGCGCTCGCGAGGAACTCGCGCAGCAGCCGCTCGTGCAGGTAGCGCTGCACCGGGCCGCCGGCCCGCCAGCTGAAACGGCGGCTGACGAGTAGCCGCGCGCGGTTGCCGGGCTGGAGCTCAATCACCTTCAGCCGGTCGAGGCGGATGAAGTAACGCAGCAGCTCGCGCTCGGTGAAGCGGTAACCGCGGGTAATCTCCTCGAACGGGATGCGGTTCAGCAGCAGCCACGTCACTAGGAACAGGCGCGGATCCGCCACGATCTCGCGCTCCTGAACCAGGGTCAGTCGCCTCGTTGGGGCGGAGCGCTCCTCGGCCCGCTCGAGCAGCTCGCGCAGCCCGACTCCGGCCAGATCGCAGATGCTCTCGAAGCGCTCCAGCGAGAAATCGCCGCGCGCGAAACGGCGTTTGATCGTCGCGAGGCTCAGCCCGAGCGCGCGCGCCACCCCGGCGTAAGTGAGGCCCTGCTCGCGCAGTGCCCGTTTGAGCTCCGCCACCAATGCCGCCCGCTGGGCCATCCGCACCTCCCGTGGGGTATCAGCCGATGATACCAAAGGGTTACAGAGAGGCGTCTGCAGCGGTGAAAGTGGCTCCTCCGGCGACTCCCAGGGGAAAGTCGCCCCGTCATCTCAAGCCGAGCAGGGGACCGACATGCGTAATCTGAGAGTTCTCTTCGTGACCATCCTCGCCGCAAGTCTGGCGGGCTGCGCGGCGCTCGGCGCCTCGTTCTGCACGCCTTACTGCAACTCGAGCCAGCACAGCTCCTCGAGCCTGGTCGAGTTCCTCTATCCCAACGGACAGATTCCGCCGAGCGACAACAGCATCCCGGAGCTGCACGTGCCGCTGCGCGTGGGGCTGGCGTTTCTCCCCGGGCGCGGCGGCGCGGGACCCGACGCGGCGCTTCGGGAGCAGCTGCTCGAGCGCATCCGCAGCCACTTCAGCGACCGCAAGTTCGTGAGCGATATCGTGGTCATTCCCGACTATTACCTCGCGAGCCAGCGCGGCTTCCAGGGTCTCGAGGCGGTGCAGCGGCTCTATTCGATCGACCTGATGGCGCTGGTGTCCTACGACCAGGTGACTCACGAGGACGAGAACGACTGGTCGCTCGGCTACCTCACGATCGTCGGGGCCTACGTCCTCAAGGGCAACCGCTACGACATCTCGACGCTGGTCGATCTCGCGGTGGTCGATCCGGCCACGCGCTCGCTGGTACTGCGCGCCGGCGGCGTCGATACGCGCCACGGGAACACCACCCTGATCGAGCAGCCACGCGAGGCGCGCGAGGCCGCCAACAGCGGTTTCGGCGCCGCCTCCGAGCAGATGATCGGGCATTTCGACGCCGCGCTGAGCGCGTTCGAGGCGGAAGTGCGCGCCGGCCACGCGAACGTGCGCGTGGTGCACAAGGGCGGGGTCAGTGGCGGCGGTGGCGCCGGAGCGCTCAGCTGGCTGTGGCTCGCGACCCTCGCCGGCTTGCTCGCCCTGCGGTTGCGCCGTCAGCGGCCGCCGCAGCTCGCGTAGGGCGGCCCCTCGCCGGGCACGATCGGGCACAGCTGTATGGGTCCCAGCTCCGCGAGGCGGGCACTCCAGTACCTGCTGTCGAGCGCGAGCGGATGCGAGGAGTCGCGTCCGCGCTCGGTCCACTGCAGCACGTAGAAATCGTCCGGCCCCTTGATCGCCAGCATGACCGTGGTCTGGCTGTGCGCCTTGCCGCCCGAGCTGACGCGGCCGCAGCTCGCCACGCTCGCGAACGAGGGCTCCTTCACCAGCGGCTGCGGGCCGAGATCGAGCGCGACGTAGGTCTCGGGGCAGTGCCGCTGGAAACCGCGCGCCAGTGCCTGCAGATAGGCCGGCAGCGTCGCGTCGGCGTTGTAGGAGAGTCCCTGGACGCCGCTCAGCGAGATCATGCGCGTCCACTCGTCGACGCTCTCACCCGCGGGCACGTGCTCGCGCACGTAGATATTGCCGGTGGTGCGCTCGAAGCTCATCTTGAAGGGCGCGGGCAGCGTGAACGCCACCAGGCGGTGAAACACCGGCGCGATCACCCGCTGAGCACCCGCTTTGGTGGGCGCGTCCGCGCCCGGCACGGGCGCCGTGCCTGCAAGCAAAGCGATCGAGGACACGACCAGCAGGGCGCGTGACCGGTGCATGCGCGGAAGCATAGCGCAGGGCCCCCGCGTACTTGTCTTATTCTGGAGAATGCGTGTCAGCCCGCAGCTCGCCAACGTGCGCTCGTCTTACGGTAAGTTCCGCCGCACGCCACGGCCGGTTCGCGCACAATGGCCTGACGACGCCAGGGGTGTGCTCGCGGTACAGCGAGCCGATAAAACAATAGGGAGTGGGGTCATCGTCTCCGGACCAAGACCGTCGCGCGTGGCGCTGGCTGCGCTCGCGATAGCTCTTTCAATTCATAGCGCCGGCGCGGGCGCTGCGCCTTCGGCCGCGGCCTTCGTGGTTCGCACGAATCTCGAGCCGCTGATCCGCGCCGCCGCCGACTCGCCGGTGCAATTCGCGGTGCCGGTTCCGCACACTGCTTCCACCGCGGCCTCCGGCAGCTGGTCGATTGCCGGCGGACAGGCGACCTGGCGCTATGCGGTCCAGGTTCCGACGGCGGTGTCGCTGTCGTTTCACGCGCTGGTGCCCTCGTTCCCCGCGAGCGCGGCATTGCTCGTGAGCGGCACGCACTCCGCGGTGAGCTACGGCGCGAGCGACCTCAGGGGCGGTGAGCTCTGGAGCCGGATCCACGCGGGGGACACGCTGGTACTCACGCTGACGGTTGCGGCCGCCGACGCCGCGAGTGTCGACCTGCGGATCGTGAGCCTGCAGGCGGGCTACCGGGCGATCGGTCCGGGCGTCGAGGATCATCCCGTCTACCGGCGACTGATCGCGCCCCCGGGCGGCGGTGCCTCTTCGGACAACGCATCCTGCGTCACCAACTACCAATGCGAGGTCACGGCGGGCAACACCACGCCGGCTTCGGCCACGGTCGCCCTGGTGATCGAGAATCTCTACCAGTGCACCGGCACTCTCATCAACGACGTGCCGGGAGATGGCACGCCGTACGTTCTCAGCGCGCGGCATTGCGAGACCGGGCAGCTCGGCGGTGGCAATCCGGCGGCGGCATCCGGCGTCACGGTGTACTGGAATGCCATCAGCGCCTGCGGGACACCGCTCGGCTCGATCTACGACGGCGGGCTGCCGAGCCAGACCGGCGCGCGCACCGTGGTCGAGCAGCAGGATGCGTGGCTCATCGAGCTCGATTCCAATCCGGTCGCCGCGGACGCCCAGTTCGCGGGCTTCGATGCCTCCGGGGCGGCGGTGCAGGGTGGCTATACGATCCATCATGCCCAGGGCCGGTACAAGCAGTTCGTCGGCTGGTCCGGAACGGCATTCGCCCTCGAGGAGCAGGACGCGCTCGGCTCCGCTTACCTCTCCAATTTCCTCGAGACCGTCAATCAGACCGGCAACATCGGCCCGGGCGCCTCGGGCAGCGGCCTCTTCAACGGCAACAACCGCCTGGTGGGCGCGCTTGCGCTCGGGCGCAAGAGCACCGACGCCTCCGGCTATGGCGCCTGCCCGGTGACGCCGGCTCCGGCGCCGGACGGGTCGAATGGAGTTGCCGACTTCACGCCGCTCGCCGCCGTGTGGACCGCGAGCGCCGATGCGACCAGCAGCACCGGGGGCACGACGCTGCAGTCGGTGCTCGATCCCGCAAATACGGGGAGCGTGGTCGTTCCAGGCAAACCGGTCGAGGTGGTCGCTGACCCTGCCGCGCCGCCGCCCGCGCCGCAGATCACCTTCAGTCCGGCCAGTGTCACGGCCGGGCAGTCCTTCACTGCGGGCTGGTCGGCGACCAACGCGGCGAGCTGCACGCTCACCGGCGGCATCCCGGGCGGGACGTGGGGAGGCAGCGCGCAGTCGGTGCCGCCGACGGGAACCGCGACCGAGTCAGGCCCCGCAGGCCACTACACCTTTGGCCTGATCTGCCAGAGCGTCGAGGCGAGCGGCCTGGCTGTTTCGACACAGGCGACACTGACCATTACACCCGACGCGGCAGCGCCGGCGCCGAGCGCGGCCACCGGGCCGGAGGACGCGGCCGGTGCTGCGAGCTCGGGAGGGGGAGGATCGATGGGGATCGTGGAAGGCGTGATTCTGGCGGCACTACTGGCCTTCGGGCTGCTGCGCAGAGGGCGGGGCAACCGGCGGTGGCGCATGCGCGGGGAGTTGAGTCCGGTGAAGCGCAGCGTCCGGCAGCAGGAACGTACGCCGCGCGGCGGCTGAGGCGAGCCGGTCGGCGCCGTACCAGCGCGTAAGAACCGATTTCTCGAGCAGATCGGGATTCGCCCGCGCGAAGGTGCTGAAATCGGCGGCGCCGCCGCTTTCCATCCGTTCCGCAATCACCGACAGGAAGGCGATCGTGACCGTCTGATGGAAGGCTTCCGGCTTGCCGGCCTTTGCGGTCATGGCGCGCAACGCGCGGCTGTAGTGCAGCACCGTCTCGGGGAAGTCGTGGCGCTTCAGCATCCCGAAAGCCATGCGCACGTGCTCGCGGTGCGGGAAGGCCGCCGCGGGAATCTGGCCGCGTACGAATCGCTCGAGGTCCGGACAGTCGGCCGTCGTCACCCCTGGCTCTCCTCGCGCATGCGGTGCGAGTCCTTCGCCGTCAGCTCGAGCCCGTAGACCGCGCGCAGCGCCCTGATCTTCCT
>DASPSF010000079.1:0-11895 GCA_035624075.1 Steroidobacteraceae bacterium
TACTGGTACTGGAGCTCGACCCAGTTGCGCAATGCGCCGTGGTAGTTGCCGAGGTGCAGCCGGCCCGTGGGCCGCATGCCGGAGAGCACGCGCCGTGGGGGCGCGGGCGAGCTCACGTGCCTCCCCGCAGCGGGACTGCGGGCATGTTAGCGATGGGGCCGCGGCTCACGGGCGGCAATTATAGCGCACGCCCGGTGACCGGGCCGAGCGCGCCCTTGCCCGCGCGCACGATCACCGGCGGCGAGACCGAGAGATCCACCACCGTGGTTGGCTCGACGCCGCAGTCGCCGCCGTCGAGGATCGCATCGACCTCGTGCGAGAGGCGCCGCTCGATCTCGCGCGCCTCGGTGAGCGGCTGCGGGTCGGCGGCGAGCATGAGCGTCGAGCTCATGAGCGGCTCGCCGAGCTCCTTCAGGAGCAGCTGCGGCACCGGGTGGTCGGGAATGCGCACGCCGATGGTGCGCCGGCGCTCGTGCTGCAGGCGCCGCGGAGCCGCGCGCGTGGCGCGCAGCAGGAACGTATACGGGCCGGGGAGGCACGCCTTGAGGATGCGGAACTGCCAGGTCTCGATGAGCGCAAAGCGCCCGACTTCGGCGAGGCTCGCGCAGACGAAGGTGAAGTGATGATGGCGGTCGGCCTGGCGAATGCGCCGCACGCGCTCGAGCGGCCCCTTGTCGCCCAGGTGCCAGCCGAACGCGTAGCAGGAGTCGGTCGGGTAGGCGATCAGGCCGCCGGCGCGCACGATCTCGGCCGCACGACGGATGAGGCGCAGCTGCGGAGAGACCGGATGCAGTTGGAGGAACTCAGCCATCCATGACAATATACGCGGCCGTTTGCCCCGTACACCCGCAGCGCCCCACCCCTACTCCTCCATGCAGGCTCTCACCGAGTTCGCGCCGCTCGTGGCGTTCTTCGTCGCCTACATGCTGGGCGGGCTGTATGTCGCCACCGCGGTGCTGATGGCCGCCATGCTGGCGCTGCTGGGGCTCGACTGGCTGCGCGCCAGGAGCATCCCGCCGATGCACTCGCTGTCCGCGGTGCTGGTGCTGATCTTCGGCGGCGCGACGCTCATCCTGCGCAACCCGCTCTTCATCCAATGGAAGCCGACGGTGTTCTTCTGGCTGGTGAGCCTCGCCTTCCTCGGCAGCGCCTGGATCGGCGAGCGCACGCTCGCCGAGCGGCTGCTCGGGACGACGCTCGCGGAAGCCTTCGGCGAGCGGCTGCGCATGAGCGCGGCGCTGTGGCGGCGCCTCAATCTCCTCTGGGTGGTGTTCTACGCGCTGCTCGGCGCGCTCAACGTGGTGGTACTCGAGCGCTTGAGCGAGCGGGCGTGGGCGGCGCTCAAGCTGGTCGACGTGGTGCTGATGCTGATCTTCGTCGCCGCCCAGGTCATGTGGCTGGCGGCGCGGGCCCAGCCTGCCGGAACGACGGCCGTCGGGAGCGGCGATGGGCGCGGCGAGTGAGCCGCTGATGGCCACGATGCGCACCGCGCTCGAGCGCGCCTTCGCGCCGAGCGCTCTGGAGATCATCGATGACGGCGCACGGCACGCCGGCCACGCCGCCGCCGGCCGCGGCCATTTCCGCGTGCGGCTGGTATCGGACGCCTTTCGCGGGCGCTCGCTGCTGGAGCGTCACCGTATGGTGTACGCGGCGCTCGGCCCGCTGCTTCAGACCTCGGTGCACGCGCTCAACATCAGCGCGCGCACCGCCGACGAGAACGACTGACCCATTGCAACCACCGGGACACTTCCTATGACCATGAACCTCTCGCGCCTCCTCCTCCTCACCGCAGCCGTGGGCGCCCTCGGCGCGTGCCAACCCAAGGCGAGCGCTCCAGCCGACACCTCGCCACCGGTGGCCACGGTCAATGGTCAGCCGATCTCGCGCGATCTCTACGAGTTCTACGTCAAGAGTGTCACCGGCAAGACTTCCGCCGACCTGTCCGCCGACATCCGCGGCAAGCTGCTCGACAACCTGGTGCACGGCGAGGTGATCGCGCAGCAGGCCGCCAAGGAAGGCCTCGACAAGAGCGGCGACACCGCCTACATCCTCGAGCTCTCGCGCCTCAACGTGCTCGGGCAGGCGGTGGGCGATCACTACCTGAAGGACAAGAAGCCCACCGATGCGGAGCTGCACGCCGAGTACGACGCCTATGTGGCCGCCTCGCCCAAGAACGAGTACCACGCCCGCCACATCCTGGTCGCCACCGAGCCGTTCGCTGAGAAGATCGTCCAGCGGCTCGGGCGCGGCGAGAAGTTCGAGGATCTCGCCAAGGCCGAGTCCATGGATCCCTCCAAGAGCAACGGCGGAGACCTGAGCTGGATCCGGCCCGAATCGGTGCCGCCGGAGTTCATGAAGGCGGTCGAGTCGTTGAAGCCCGGCGAGTACACCAAGACGCCGGTGCAGACCACCTTCGGCTGGCACGTCGTACAGCTGGTCGAGACGCGCCCACTCGCGCCGCAGTCTTTCGATCAGCGCAAGCAGCGCATCGAGCAGGAGATCGAGAGAAAGAAGTTCAAGGACTACATCGATGACCTGATGCGCACCGCGCAGGTCAGCAAGACGCTCGACCAGGGCTCTGCCGGCGCTGCCGCGAAGGCAGCGGCACCCGCGGCAGCCCCGGCGCCGGCCGCGCCCAAGAACTGAGGTTTCAGCCGCCGCGCAGCAGCGCGCGCAGCCCCTCCTCGTCGAGCACCGGGATACCGAGCTCGCGCGCCCGCGCGAGCTTGGACCCGGCCTCGGCGCCCGCGACCACGAAGCTGGTCTTCTTCGAGACGCTTCCCGCGACTTTGGCGCCGCGCGCGGTGAGCGCCTCCTCGGCCTGCTCGCGCGTCATCGACTGAAGCGTGCCGGTGAGGACGAACGTGCGGCCCGCGAGCGGGGTGCTCGCGCCGGAGGGCGCGCGAGCGACTTCAGGCCACGTGAGACCTTCCCTACGTAAGGCTTTGATAACGTTGGTGTGATCCTTCGACGAAAAAAACGTCGCGACGTGCGCCGCCACGACCGGGCCGACGTCCTCGACCTGCTGGATCTCCTCGAGGCTCGAGCGCATGAGCGCCTCCAGCGTCCCGAAGTGGCGCGCGAGCGCGAGCGCGGTGGCCTCACCCACCTCGCGGATACCGAGCGCGTAGAGCAGGCGCGGCAGCGTCGTCTGCTTCGAACGGCCGATCGAGGCGACCAGATTCGCCGCGGACTTCTCGCCCATGCGCTCGAGCCCGGCGAGCTGCGTGACGGTGAGGCTATAGAGATCGGCCGGCGAGCGCACCAGCTCGCGCTCCACGAGCTGCTCGACCACCTTGTCGCCGAGCCCCTCGATGTCGAGCGCGCGGCGGCTGGCGAAGTGCCGCAGGGCCTCCTGGCGCTGCGCCCGACAGGTGAAGCCACCGGTGCAGCGCGCCACCGCCTCGCCCTCGACGCGCAGCACGAGTGAATCGCACACCGGGCAACGCACCGGGAGCTGCACCTCGGGCGACTGCGGCTCGGCTGGCCGCGCCGGGCTCATCGGCCGCTTATCGAGGATTACGCTCACCAGCTCCGGAATCACATCCCCCGCGCGCCGCACCACCACCGTGTCGCCGACCCGCACGTCCTTGCGGTGCACCTCGTCGATGTTGTGCAGCGTCACGTTGCTCACCGTCACGCCGCCGACGAACACGGGCTCGAGGCGCGCGATGGGGGTCAGCGCGCCGGTGCGGCCGACGTTGAACTCGATGCCGCGCACGACCGTGAAGGCCTCCTCGGCCGGAAACTTGTGGGCGATCGCCCAGCGCGGCGCGCGCGAGACGAAACCGACGCGCTCCTGGTCGGCGCGCGACTCGAGCTTGTAGACGACGCCGTCGATCTGGTACGGCAGCGCCGCGCGGCGCGCCCCCAGCTCGCGGTAGTAGCCGAGACACCCGGCGACGCCGCGCACCGGCCGCGCATCCGGCGAGACCGGCAGCCCGAGCGCGCGCAGCAGGGCGAGCAGCTCCGCCTGGCCTTCAGGGAGCGGCGCGCCTTCGAGCGCCCCCAGGCCGTAGAAAAAGGCGTCGAGCGGGCGGGCAGCGCTGATCCTCGGGTCGAGCTGGCGCAGGCTCCCGGCGGCGGCGTTGCGCGGGTTGACGAACACCTTCTCGCCGCGCTCGCGCGCCCGGGCGTTCATGCGCTCGAATCCCTTCAGCGGCATGAACACCTCGCCGCGCACCTCGATGAGCCGCGGCGCGGGTGCGCGCAGCCGGTGCGGCACGCTGCGAACGGTGCGCACGTTGGCGGTCACGTCCTCGCCGGTGACGCCGTCGCCGCGGGTCGCGGCCTGCTCGAGTGTGCCGTCGCGGTAGATCACCGCGATCGCGAGCCCGTCGAGCTTGGGCTCGGCGACATAGTCGAGCTCACCCTGCGCGCCGAGGCGCTCGCGCAGGCGCCGATCGAAGGCTTCGACGTCCTGCTCGCTGAAGGCGTTGTCGAGGGACAGCATCGGCTGGCGGTGCACCACTTCGCCGAAGGCGGTGCTCGGCGCTCCGGAGACGCGCTGGGTCGGCGAGTCGGGTGTGATGAGCTCGGGATGCGCGGCCTCGAGCGCGCGCAGCTCCGCCATCAGCCGGTCGTAATCGGCGTCGGAGACCGAGGGATCGTCGAGGACGTAATAACGGTAGTCGTGCTGCTTGAGCTGCTCGCGCAACTCGGCGGCACGGGCCGCCGGGCCGGCTGTCACGCAGGTGCCCCGGCTGCGAGGCGCGCGCGCAGGCTCGCGATGCGCGCCGGGGTGAGCGGTGTGCCGCCCTCGTCCTGCAGCACGCCGCACAGCCGGTCGTTGAGGTTGCGCGCGGTGGTCACCAGCTCCTCGAACGCCTCGGGCGGTGACATGGGTCCGGGCAGTACCGCGAACAGCGACAGGCCGCCGAAGTGCTGCGAGTCCATGGTGTCCGCGTCGAAGGTCCCGGGGCGGGTCAGGCTCGCGGCGGACAGGATCGCGCGCTGGGCCTCATCCGGCTTGTGGAAGATGTCGAACTGACCGAGCACGAAACCTTCCGCGGCGAGCGCCTGGCGCAGCGACCGTCCGGCGAAGCGCTCCGGCTGCATGGCCACCAGGCGCAGCGCCACGATGTGCCGCTCCTGGTCCGGGGGCCACTCGACGACCGGCCGCGCCTCGATGACGTAGTCCGGCTCCTCGGGGGTGGCAGGCTGCGGCTCGGGTGCGCCCGGGGCAGCCTCTTCCGCCGGCGCGGGCGCGGGCTCGAGCACCGGGAATTGCCCGGTATCCTCCGGCAGCTCGACCGTCGGCAGGCTGCGGCTGGCCATCGGCCCGACCGCATGCATCTCCGGGAGCTGCAGCGGCGGCTCACGCGGCCGCGCCGGCTCGGGCGGCGGCGCGTCGCCCTTGCGCGCCTGGCGCGGGCGGCGCAGCTCCCACAGCGTGAGCCCCGCGAAGAACGCGACCCCGAGGATCAGCAGCCACCAGCGCAACTGTGACATGGCTTCAGACCGCCGCCAGCCGCACCGCCTCGTCGACGTCGACCGTCACCAGGCGCGACACGCCCGGCTCGAGCATGGTCACGCCGATCAGCTGCGAGGCGAGCTCCATGGTGGCCTTGTTGTGGGTGATGAACACGAACTGCACGCGCGCCGACATGTCGCGCACGATGTCACAGAAGCGCCCGACGTTGTGCTCATCGAGCGGCGCATCGACCTCGTCGAGCAGGCAGAACGGCGCCGGGTTGAGATCGAAGATCGAGAACACCAGCGCCACCGCGGTGAGCGCCTTCTCGCCGCCCGAGAGCAGGTGGATGGTGCTGTTCTTCTTGCCGGGCGGCCGCGCCATGACCGCGACTCCCGCCGTCAGCTTGTCCTCGCCGACCAGCTCGAGGTAGGCGTGCCCGCCGCCGAACAGGCGTGGAAACTTGTCGCGCAGCCCGGCATTGATGCGCTCGAAGGTGTCCTCGAAGCGCGTGCGCGTCTCGCGATCGATGCGCTTCATCGCCTCGGCGAGCGTGTCGAGCGCGTCGGTGAGATCGGCGAACTGGCGGTCCAGGTACTCCTTGCGCTGCGTCTGGTCCTTCAGCTCATCGATCGCCGCCAGGTTCACCTGGCCGAGCTTCTCGACCTCGGCGCGCGTCTCGGCGAGCGTCTGCTCCCAGGCGGCGACGCTGGCTTCCGCGGCGAGACCGGCGAGCACCTCGGCGAGGTCGCAGCGGGTCTCCGCGAACTGCTCGGCGAGCGCCGCGCGGCGCACGTGCGTCTCCTGGGCCGCGAGCCGGGCCGCCTCCACGGCCTCACGTGCCACGCCCACGCGCTGCTCGGCGGCGCTGCGCTGCTCATCGAGCGCCCGCAGCGACGCATCCGCCTCCTCGAGCGCGGCGCGCGCCACGGCGAGCTCCGCCTCCACCTCGAGACGCAGCTCGAGCGCCCTGCCGAGGCGCGCCTGCGCCTGGATGATCGGCTCATCCCCCGAGGCGAGCTCCTGCTCGAGCGCGGCGCGGCGCCGCGCGAGCTGCTCGCGCTGCTCGAGCATGCGGCTGACCCCCACCCCCACCGAGCTCTCGGTGGAGCGGCGGGTCTCGACCTGCACGTGCAGGTCGCGGGACGCGAGCTGCGCGGCCTGGGCTGCCGCGCGTGCCTCGGTGAGCCCGGCGCGCCGCGTCTCGCGCGTGGCATCGATCGCGCTACGCTCGGCGGCGAGCGCAGCCGCCGCCGCGGTCGCCCTGGCGAGCTCCTGTTGCGCGCGCGCCAGGCTCGCTGCGGCCGTGGACCGCTCGTGGCCGAGCTCGCCGGACTCGCGCTCGAGCCGCCCGGCCCGCAGATTCGTTTCCTCCGCGCGCGCGCGGCCGGCCTCGAGCGCCGCTTTGAGCTGCGCGTAAAGCTCCTGACCCTGCTGGATCGCTCCCTGGGCGCGGTCGCGCTCGGCCTCGGCGGCGGCGAGCGCTGCGCGGGCGCCGACGAGCGCGGCTTCCGCCGCGCTGGCGCGCTGTCCGGCGGCCTCAGCCGCGGCCGCGAGCTCAGCGAGCCGGCGCTCGCGCGCGATCACGCCGGCGCGCGGATCGGGGCCGCGCCCGACCCGCAGCCACTCCCGCCCGACCCATTCGCCCGCGCGGGTCATGAAGGATTCGCCGGGTGCGAGCGAGCGCCGCTCACGCAGCGCCTCGGCGAGCGAACCGACGGTGCGAACGCTCCCGAGCTGGGCGAGCACGGCGGGCGGCCCCGAGACCCGCGCGGCCAGCGTAGCCGCCGTGCCGCGCGCGGGCGCACCACCCTCCACGACCGTAATCCGTCCGGCGGTGAGCGCTGCGACCGCCGTCTCGATCTCCTCCAGTCGCGGCACGCACACGGCCTCCAGATAGTCGCCGAGCGCGGTCTCGACGGCGCGCTCCCAGCCGGACTCGACCGCGAGGCTCGCGGCGAGCCGCGGGTGTCCTGCCAGGCCTGCGCCTTCGCGCCACGCGGGCTCTCCGGCCCGATCCGAGAGCGCCGCGCGCTGCAACGCCTCGAGGGAGGTGAGCTCGGCACGCGCGCCTTCGCGCGCGCTGCGGGCCTCCTCGAGCCCGGCCTCGGCGTCGTGCTGCGCGGCGCGAGCGAGCAGCACCCGCTCCTGAGCGCGCGCCAGCGCCTGGCTGCGCGCATCGCCGGCGGCACGCGCCTCGGCCTCGTCGCGCTCGAGCAGCGACAGCTGGCCGCCGGCACCCAGCGCGGTGAGCGCGGCGCGCTCCTCCGCGAGGCGTGCCAGCAGCGCCTCGAGGCGGCGCAACTGATTCTCGAGCTCCCCGATGCGGGTGCGCTCGACCTGCGTGGTCCGCTCGGCGGCGCCCGCGGCGAGGGTGTGCTCCTCCCAGCGCTGCTGTGCCTCGTGCTGCGCCTGCTCGGCGGCCTCGAGCGCCGCGGCGGCGCTCCGCCCGGTGGCCTCCGCCGCCGCCAGTGCCGGCGTGAGCCCGGCGAGCTCGGCGCGCACCGCCGCGAGCTGCTGCTGGTCGCGGGTGATGTGGGTGGCAAGCTCGGCGAGCGTCGCGCTGGCCTGCGTCAGGTCGTCGCGCTGCCGCTCGCGCAGCTCGCGCGTGTGCTCGATGCTCTGCTCGAGGCGCGAGATGTCGGCGCCGGCTTCGTAGTAGCGGGCCTGCACCGCCGACATCCGCTCGCTGCGCTCGGTTTGCGCGGCGCGCTGCTTCTCGAGCGCGGCTTCCGCGGCGCGCTGCCCGGCGAGCTCGGCCTGCATGGCGAGCTCGCGGCCGCGCAGCTCCGCGTCGTGCACCTCGGCGCCGCTGTCGAGGTCGCGGAGCTTCAGGGCGATCAGCTCGGCGACCAGGCGCCGCTCGCTGTCCTTCATCGCCTGGTAGCGCCGCGCCGTGGCCGCCTGGCGCTGCAGGTGGCGAATCTGCTTCTCGACCTCGTCGCGCACGTCCTGCAGCCGCTCGAGGTTCTCGCGCGTCTCGGCGACGCGCAGCTCGGTTTCCTTGCGCCGCTCCTTGTAGCGGGAGATCCCGGCCGCCTCCTCGACGAAGGCACGCATGTCCTCGCTCTTGGCGTCGATGACGCGGCTGATCATTCCCTGCTCGATGATCGCGTAGCTGCGCGAGCCGAGGCCGGTGCCAAGGAACAGGTTGGTGATGTCCTTGCGCCGGCAGCGCACGCCGTTGATGAAGTAGGCGGACTGGCCGTCGCGCGACACCTGGCGTTTGCAGGAGATCTCGCCGTAGCTCGCGTACGGGCCGCCGATCTTGGCGTCGGAGTTGTCGAACACCAGCTCGACGCCCGCGGTGCCCACCGGCTTCCTCGCGGTCGAGCCGTTGAACACGACGTCGGCCATGTTGTCGCCGCGCAGGGTCTTGGCAGACAGCTCGCCCATGACCCAGCGCACCGCGTCGATGACGTTCGACTTGCCGCAGCCGTTGGGGCCAACGACACCGGTGAGATTGCTGGGGAAGCTGATGGTGGTGGGATCGACGAAGGATTTGAAGCCGGCGAGCTTGATCTTGGTCAGCCGCATCTCTCGCCTCAACTCCTCCGCAACGAAGCTGATGTCCGCCGGAATCGCCGCAGGCGATTCTGGCCAATGGTGTAGTGTAGTGGAATATGCCCTCGACGCCCACCACGCAGCTCGAGACTTTTGCCAACCCGCAGGTCGAGCGCGACTACACGATCCGCATGCAGATCCCGGAGTTCACCTGCCTGTGCCCGCGCACCGGACAGCCAGACTTCGCGACGCTCGACCTCGAGTACGTGCCGGACCGCCGCTGCGTCGAGCTCAAATCCCTCAAGCTCTACATCTGGTCCTTCCGTGACCGCGGGGCCTTTCACGAGGCGGTGACCAACGAGATCGCCGATCACCTGCACGCCGCGGTCGAGGCGCGTTACCTGCGCCTGACGGCGCGCTTCAACGTGCGCGGCGGAATCTACACCACCGTTGTCGCCGAGCGCCGACAGCCGGGGTGGCAGCCACCGCCCACGGTCACGCTGCCCTGAACGCCTTAGAGGGTGTCCAATCGGGGCGCCGGGCGTGTCGGACGGCGGCATCTGTACACGTCAAAGTCGGCCGGTATAATCGCGCGTTCTTCAAAGACCTGAGACGAGCGTCGAGGAGCGAAGCGAATGCCGGCCAAGAGAACTGCGCCTAAGTCCGCCAAGGGCAGGAAGGCGTCGAGCCGGCCGCCGGTCCGCAAGGCCGCGGTGGCGCGCAAGGCCGAGGCCCCGCGCGGACGGACCGCCGCTCACGCCCGCAAGAGCCCCGCCGCGCCGCTGAAGAAATCCGCCGCCCACCCCGTGGCACCGGCGAGCCCGCAGCCCGTCGAGGCGCGCAAGATCGCCCGCCCGGCGGTCGCACCGCCCGCGCCGCGCGAGCCCGCACGCCCGGTGAACCTGGTGCCCCCGGCCGCGCGTGCCGACGGTGACGAAGTCGAGGCAGCCGAGCCCGGAAGCCTGCTCGCCGGGCCGCGCGACGTACAGCCCTACATCGTCAAGCGCGGCGAGCTGTACATGAACAAGGAGCAGCTCGATCACTTCCGCAGCATCCTCAACGGCTGGAAGCGCGACCTGATGGTCGAGGTCGACCGCACCGTCTCGCACATGAAGGACGAGGCGGCGAACTTCCCCGATCCGAACGACCGCGCCACCCAGGAAGAGGAATTCAGCCTCGAGCTGCGCACCCGCGACCGCGAGCGCAAATTGATCCGTAAGATCGATGACGCGCTGAAGCGAATAGAGGACGGCTCCTACGGCTACTGCCTCGAGACCGGCGAGGAGATCGGCGTCAAGCGCCTCGAGGCGCGCCCGGTCGCCACCCTCAGCCTCGAAGCCCAGGAGCGGCGCGAGCGGCGCGAGCGCCAGTACGGCGACCGCGACGACCGCTATCGCTGAAGCTTCCTACGTCGGGCGCTTTGCGCCCTCGCCCACCGGGCCGCTGCACTTAGGCTCGCTGGTTGCAGCTCTCGGCAGCTATCTCGACGCCCGCCACCACGGCGGCCGCTGGCTCGTGCGCATGGAGGACCTCGATCGCGAGCGCGAACTGCCGGGCTGCGCGGATCAGATGCTGCGCACCCTCGAGGCACACGGGCTCACCTGGGACGGCGCGGTCGAATACCAAAGCAGGAATCGCGCTTACTACGCCGAGGCACTCGCCGCCCTCGCCGAGCGCAGCCTCACGTTTGAATGCAGCTGCACGCGCCGCGAGCTCGCAGGCGATGGCGGTTATCCCGGCACCTGCCGTGACGGCCCGCAGCGCACCGGACCCACGGCCACGCGCTTCCGTGTCGATGACGGCACGATCGAGTTCGAAGACCGGGCGCAGGGCCACTGCGTCTTCAGTCTGCGCGAGCGCGGCGACGTCGTGGTCAGGCGGCGCGACGGGATATTCGCCTACCAGCTCGCGGTGGTGGTCGACGATGCCCGCCAGGGAGTGACGGACGTCGTGCGGGGCGCTGACCTCCTCGACAATACGCCCTGGCAAATTGCCCTCCAGCGGGCGCTCGGGCTCCCGACACCCCGCTATTGCCACCTTCCCCTCGTCGTCGAACAGCACGGCGGCAAGCTCAGTAAGTCCCGGCGCTCCCTGGCACTCGACCCGGGAGAGGCTGGAACCCAGCTATATCAATCACTTAAGATTCTCCGCCAGGCGCCACCGCTCAAGCTCGAGCTCGAGTCGCCCCCCATGATTCTCGCCTGGGCCACCGCTCACTGGAGCATCGAGGGGTTTCGCGGCCTCAAAGAGGTGCGGGTCTAAGCCTGTTGGGTGTTGGGTTCGCACTGCCGATGTACTAAGGTAGCGTCAAAACGCCCTGCACTAGGGAAGGTGCAATAACCGATAGTCAGGGGATGTGCGATGAGCGAGCCGCGCACTATAAAAAAGTATCCCAACCGGCGCCTGTACGACACGGTCGAGAGCCGTTACATCACCCTCGCCGACATCCGCCGGCTGGTGATCGAGCGCATCGACTTCGTCGTCATCGACAAGAAGACGCAGGGGGACATCACGCGCTCAATCCTGCTGCAGGTGATCGCCGAGCAGGAGCACGGCAACGAGCCCCTCATGAGCCGCGACTTCCTCTCGCAGGTGATCCGCTCCTACGGAGTCGCAACGCGGGGGATGGTCGGCAGCTACCTCGAGCAGAGCCTGCGGCAGTTCGCCAGCCAGAGCCAGAGCCTCGGGCGACCGCCGACTGCTTAATTGGAAAAATCGCCTGCGGCGATTTTTCGGACATCAGCTCCGTTGCCGGGCGCCAAAGGCGCGACTTTGGCGCCCTGCGCTGCAGAGAGCACGCGATAGTCCCTCCGGCAATAGTTAGGCGAGTGCCTAATCATCTCTACGGAGTTCCCCGTCAAGCCTGCGACGAGGTTAAGCGCAAGGACTGATCGCGGTGGTCCGCGAGCTCGCGGTGTGCGCTGCTGGGGAGATCGGCGGCGAGAGTCGGACTGCATCTCTCTACACGGCCTTGTTGG
>DASPSF010000087.1:0-3429 GCA_035624075.1 Steroidobacteraceae bacterium
TGACGCCGTTGCAGCAGCCGCCCTCCTCGTCGGCGGTGAATGCGGCGATGATGTCGCGGCTCGGGCGATAGCCCTGCTTCTTCATGCGGATGAGCGCGGCCGCCATCACCGCATCGCCATCCTTCATGTCGATGGTGCCGCGGCCGTAGTAGTAGCCGTCCTTCTCGATGAGTTTGTACGGGTCGGTCGTCCAGTCCTCGCGCTTCGCCTCGACGACATCGAGGTGCCCGATGAGCAGCAGCGGCTTATGCGCGCCGCTGCCGTGCAGCCGCACCACCAGGTTTTTCTTGCGCTCGTTGGGCCCGAGGAGCGTCAGGTCCGCGGCCGGAAACCCGGCGTCGCGAAAGCGCTGCGCCAGCGCCTCGGCGGCAGTCGTGACGTTGCCGGTCGAGTCGCTGGTGTCGATCTCGATCAGCTGTTTGAAGATGTCATGGGCGAGCGTGTCGTAAGGGGCATCGTCGGACGGCGGTGCGGCGCGCGCGGCTGCCGCCGCCAGCAGCAGGAGCGCGGCGAGGGTCCGCGTCACGAGCCGCTCTCGAGCACCAGCAGCCGCACCGACCCCGGAGCGATGGACGGCCGCGGATGAGGCTGCTCGGCCGTCGCGGGCGGCGGCGGCGAGAAATCCGCCGTCACGAGAAACACGCGGTGCTTCTCCAGGTCGAGCGCCATGGTGCGCGCGCCACGCTGCGTCGCGAGCGACTCGGCCACCTCGGGGCGGCCCGAGGCGTCGACGCGCACCACCGTGAGCACACCCTCGCCGCAGGAGGCGAACGCGAGCCGCGTAGCGGGATCGTAGGCCGCGGCATCCACCCCGGCGCCGATCGGGGCGCTGCCGAGCACCTTGCCGGAGGCGGCATCGACCACCAGCATCACCTTGCTGCCGCACACCGGGAACAGGCGCCCGTGGGCCGCATCGATCGCGAGCCCCGAGGGCTTATCGCACCCCGGCAGCGGCCAGGTGGACAGCAGCGCGACCTGCTGCGGATCGAGCGCCGCGAGGCTGTTCCTGTCCTCGAGATTGACGTACACGCGGCCCTTGCCGTCGGTGGCGGCGAATTCGGGCTTGGCATCCACCGCCAGCGTGCCGACGACCTCGTCGGTCTTCGCATCGATCGCGGTGACGTTGCGGCCGCGCCCGTTGAAGGTGAGCACGCGATGGGTCGCCGGATCGTAGAGGATCGCGTCCGGGTTCTCGCCCGTGACCTTGATCTCCTTCAGACGCGCCAGCGTCTTCAGCTCGAACACCACGACGCTGCCGGCGCGCCCCGCGCTGATATAGCCGCGATCGAGGTCCGGAGCGAGCGCGATGCCATGCACGCCGGGCGTGCCGGGAATCTCCCCGGTGACGGTGAGCTTCTCGCCATCGACCACCAGCACCCGCGAGCCGTGCGAGACGAACAGGCGCTGGCCCTGCTGGTCGTACAGCAGGTAGTCCCAGCCCTCATCGCCCGGAAGCGGGACCTGGTGGGTGATGCGGTAGTGGGGCGGCTGGTCCGCGGCCTGCGTGGCGCCGAGCGGCACGAGGGCGAGCAGGCACATGAGTCGGGGCAGCAGATGGCTCATGACTTCGGTCGGCGGTGCCGTCAGCGGATCAGCCGTGCGCACAGGTCGAGCAGCGGTCCCGGCAGCAGCCCGAGCACCAGCACGGCGAGCGCGTTCAGGCCGAGTGCGAAGCGCACGCCGGTCGATCGGGCCGTAGGCGGCAGCCCTTCCGCCGGGGGATCGAAGTACATCAGCTTGATCACCCGCAGATAGTAGTAGGCGCCCACCACCGACATCGCCGCCGCGATCACCACCAGCCACAGGTGCTGGCTCTCCCACAGCACCTGGAAGATGCGCAGCTTCGCCCAGAAGCCCACGAACGGCGGCACGCCGGCGGTCGAGAACATCAGCACCATCATGGCGAGCGCCAGCATGGGATCGCGCTGATACAGTCCCTTGTAGTCATCCAGGCGGTCGGCTTCGAAGCCCTTGCGGCTCGCGAGCAGGATGACACCGAACGACCCGGCCGCCACCAGCACGTACACCAGCGTGTAGTAGAGCGCCGCGCTGTAGCCTTCCGGCGTGCCGGCCACGAAGCCGAGCACGATGAAGCCGACGTTGGCGATGGTGGAGTACGCCAGCATGCGCTTCAGGTTGGTCTGCACGATCGCCACCACGTTGCCGACCACCAGGGTCAGCACGGCGAGCGCGGCCAGCATCTGCGACCATTCAGCGACCGCGGGCCCGAGGCCGTAGGTGAGGAGGCGCAGCGCGAGCGCAAAGTAGGCGATCTTGGGCGCCGTGCCGATGAACAGCGTCACGCTGGTCGGCGCGCCCTCGTACACATCCGGCAGCCACATGTGGAAGGGCACGGCGCCGAGCTTGAAGGCCACCGCGACCACGATGAACGTGAGCCCGAGGATGAGGCCCGGATTGACCGGTCCGTGCAGCCGCGCGGCAATCTCGGCGAGGTTCAGCGTGCCGGTGAGGCCGTAGATGAGCGACATGCCGTAGAGCAGCGCGCCCGAGCCGATGGCGCCGAGTACGAAGTACTTCATGGCGGCCTCGGCCGACACGCCCGAGTCGCGGTCGAAGGCCACCATCGAGTACACCGAAAGCGCCAGCAGCTCGACGCCGATATAGAGCGTCAGCAGGCTGTTGGCCGAGACCAGCACGAAGATCCCGAGCAGCGCGGTGAGCGACAGCACGTAGTACTCGCCGCGCAGGATGCTGCGGTTCTCGAGATAGCTGCGCGAATAGAGCAGCGCCAGCGCCACGATCAGGAAGCCCGCGAGCTTCAGTGCCCAGGCGAGCTCATCCGCCACGTACAGTCCGTCGAACAGCAGCGTGCGCCGTGCGACCTCGCCGTACTGCACCGTGAGCGCGGCGCCGAGCGCCAGCGACAGCAGCGTGAGCGTCGGGGTGAGTCCGCGGCGGCGCTCGCCGGCGAACACATCCACCAGCAGCACGATGCAGATCGCGGTGACCAGCCAGATCTCGGCGATCGCGGGTGCGAAGCTCTGGAGGCTCATAACTTGGTGGCGATCGCCTGGGTGAGGAGATGATGGATGGTGGGCTGCATCACCTTGAGCAGCGGCGCCGGCCAGATGCCGACCACCAGCACCGCGACCGCGAGCGCGCCCAGCACCACGAACTCACGCGGGTTCAGGTCCTCGAGCGTCGCGACTTTAGGGTTGGCGACCGCGCCGAACACCACGCGCTTCACCAGCCAGAGCGTGTAGCAGGCGCCGAGAATCAGCGTGAGCGCGGCGAGCGCGGCATACCAGAAGCTCGCCCGGAAGCTGGCGATGATCACCAGGAACTCGCCGACGAAGCCCGAGGTGCCCGGCAGCCCCGTATTGGCGAGTGCGAACAGCAGCATGAAGGTGGCGAATATCGGCATGCTGTTGACGACGCCGCCGTAGTCGGCGATCTGGCGGCTGTGCA
>DASPSF010000090.1:0-31380 GCA_035624075.1 Steroidobacteraceae bacterium
AGCTATGAGCTCGGCGAGAAAGCGAGGCTCTTCGATCACCGCCTGATCGTGAACACGAGCCTCTACTACGAGGACTGGCGCCACGTGCAGCTCGAGGCCTACCCCAATGACTGGGCCCTGAACATCAATGGCAACTATGTCTCGATCTACGGAGCCGACGTCGACACTCTGGCCGTCCTGGGGGAGGGATTCAGCCTCGAGCTTGCCGTTGGCTATCTGCACGAATGGCTCGACGGGGGCCCGCACTGGGATATCGCTCCGGTCCATAGGCTTCCGGAAGTGGCGCCGGTGAGCGGCACTGCCACCCTGAGCTATTCGCGCGCGCTCGGTGATAGCTACGCCGTCACGGTACGAATCGAGAATACCTACACTGGCCAGCGCTACTCCCTGGCTTTCCCGGACCCCTACGAGGCGAGCGGCGCATACATACCCATGCCCGCGTACGACCTGACCAATATCCGCGCGGGAATCGAGTTTCGTAAGACCTGGACCGCGACGTTATTTGTCAACAACGTGTTCAACAAGCATGCGCAGCTGGAAAGCATGTTTACCGAGAACGAGCCGCAACCCGACTTCACCCGCATCGAGACCAACCAGCCGTTGACGGCGGGGGTCGATCTCACCTATCGCTTCTGATGGATCCCATCGCGCACTGTGGGCGCGCCCCTGCGCCGCTCGAGATACGCTCGCGCCAGCTCGCGCAGCCTGGCGCCGCCGAAGCTCGGATCGTGGCCGGCGTGCACGACGCGGGCCGGAAGACGCTCGAGCCGGCGCATGGTTTGCAGATAGGCCGCAATCTCACTCCCGGGCAACTCATCGAGCAGCGGTCCGTCATAGACAGCATCGCCCGAAAAGAGCGTGCCACTGCTCGCCTCCCAGAGCCCAATGCTGCCCGGTGAATGCCCCGGCAGGTGCAGCACCTCAAACGCCCGATCACCGAGGTCGATCACATCGCCTTCCCCGACCAGCCGGTTCGCCGGAGCTGGTGGGCAGCGGTGCGAACGCAGGTCGAAGCCGGCGCGCGGCACGGCCGTGATGAAACAGCTCCCGACTTCGTAACCGGCTCGCTCCAGGCCCTCGATGTAATCGGCGGGATGATCGGCGCGCAGCATGCTGTAGTTATCCGATGGTCGCTCGAGGTGATGCGCCTCTGCCGCGTGCACGACTCTGTTCGGGAACTCGTGCAGCGATCCCACATGATCGAGATGGGTATGCGTCGCAACGGCGATGAGTGGCTTGTCGAAAATATGCGCTGCCGCCTCAGACAGACTCGCCAGCCCCATGCCGCTGTCGATCAGCAGATCGTGTGAGCGCCCTCGCACGTGCCAGATATTGCATCGCATGACCCGGATGACGTGAGGCTCCCAGATTCGGGTGATGCCCTCCGAGACATGCTCGAAATCGAACCAGCGTCCGGCGACCTCGAGCCTCATCGTCCCTCCCGTAATGCCCGGCCCGCCGGATTGTCTCTCTAGCGGCAATCCCCGCGTCAATACCGGCGCCATCGTGGGGCATGAGCTCCAGCGCCTGCGTCGTGTTGGGGCACGACCGGCTGCGAGCGAACTCGCGGTCAGGTTTCGTTCTCCCGCCTAAGGCGCTGTTTATCCGAGTGAACCTCGGTTGCCGATGGCGCGCCGGCGAGGCGCGGCACGGCGTTTGCAATTTCGTCCGGCAAATGTGCGTCTAGGGTTCCGGCTCTGCGGGGTTCGCCTCGCGAGCGTCAGGTCCGAGAGAGGCAGTCCAGCTGCGCGTGCTGCGCTCTGGATACACGGCGGGACAAAAGCCCGGGAGATTGGGTTGCGGGGTGCTGGCGACAGCGTCCCGGGACGATCTCCGCGCGCGGCGCTGAGAATCCCGGGCCGAAGCTGAAGCGCTCCTCGCAAGTTGGGTCGCACCTGCTGCAGGAGATTCGGCATCATGATTTCAAGACTGAGCTCTGTTGGTCGCGAACGGTCCCGCACCGCCGCGCGCGCGATCAGCGCCGCCGTAATCGCCGCACTCTACGCCAGCGGGGCAGCCGCGACCGACAGCACCGATGGCAAGGAAACCGCCGACGGCGCCAACGGGGAGACCCGTCTGGCGGCAGCGCCGCCGCTGCCGGAAATGGCGGAAGTCGTCGTCACGGCCACCCGGCGCGAAGCGACTGCCCAGGACCTTCCCATCAGCATCACCGCGGTTTCGGCCTCCGAGCTCCAGGATGCGGGCATCGGCGACATTGCCGATCTGGCGCGCTCGCTCGCCGGCGTCAGCTACACCGACAAAGGGCCCTTCAGCGGTGTCAACGGTGCGAACCTGATCATCCGGGGCCTGAACAGCGAGACGACCGCCGGGCTGCCCGCGGCCGCATCGCCGGTGGTGCCGCCGGTGGCCACCTACGTGGACGACACGCCGCTGTTCGTCGCGCTCCGGTTTCAGGATCTCGAGCGGGTCGAGATCCTGCGGGGCCCGCAGGGCACCCTCTATGGATCAGGCTCGCTGGGCGGAACGATCCGCTTCGTTCAGCATGCGCCCGATCTCACCGGCTTCGACGCCCGGGCCGAAGCCACCGTCAGCGACACGCAGCACACCCAGAGACCGAACGAGGACGTCAACGGGATGCTCAACATTCCGTTCAGCAGCACTTTCGCCGTGCGGGTCAATGCCGGCTGGAGCTATGACGCGGGGTTCATCAACCAACCCAATCTCTTCGAGCTGAGCGCCTCCGGAGCACCGGTGGCGGCGCAGCCCGGCAACCTGTTCAGTCCGCCGGTCATTTACGGCAGAACCGGCGTCAACGACTACGAGTACCGCTCGGCGCGCATCGCCGCGCTCTGGAAACCAAATGAGGAGTTTCTCGCGCGTCTCTCCTATTACAACCAGTTGTCGACCGCCGGCGGCTTCCCCTACGCCGCAACGAGTACCGCGGCTTTCAACCAGCCCATCAGTCCGGCGACGCAGCCGAGCGGCACTTACACCAATCCGCCGCTGGTGCCGCAGCTCTTCAACGCGCCGGTCCCGCCGGGGGTCGACTCACTGTCGGATGCGGAATACGCCCCGACAACCACCCACGACAACGTCGACCTCGTGGCCTTGACCCTCGACTATGACTTCGGCTTCGCCACGCTCACTTCGGCGACCTCCTGGGCTCACCACGTCAATCACACCTTCGCGGATGAAACGGGCGAATACATCAACTTCTTTTTCTATCAGAGTCTCTATGGCCAGAACCCGCGCACCTTCATCGAGGGCGTCGAGGGCCTGGACGACCGTCCCGTGACCCAGGAGCTGCGGCTCGCGTCCAAGACCGGCGGCGCCATCGATTGGGTCACGGGCCTGTTCTTCAACGACCAGCAGACCAACATCGTCGAGCACGACTTCTACCCGGGTTACCTCGACTTCTACAACGCCTGTCAGGCCATCTACGGCCAAAGCGCCGGCGATGGCACCACGCCCTCCTATTGCGGCGTCGGCGAGACCGCTTACGGGATCTACAGCTCCGTCGCCGGCATCCCGATCGTCAAGGACCAGGCCTACATCGGTGACTTCGAGACGCGCTTCAAGGATCTGGCGGCATACGGCGAGCTCACCTGGCACCTGAGCCCCGCGTGGAGTCTCACCGGCGGGGCGCGGGTCTTCAGACAGACCATCACGGCGTCGCAGCAGACCGGGCTGCTGTTCGACGGCGGCCCGTTCTTCGGTCCGGTGGCCCCGATCGCCGACATCACGCTGAGCGATGCCTGGCGCAAGGCGCTGTGGAAGGCCAACCTCTCCTACCAGATCGACAAGAGCAACCTGGTGTACGCCACCTGGTCGCAGGGCTTTCGCCGGGGCGGAGTCAACGCCCTGCCGGCCACCGAGCCCGGCATCGGCTACACCACCCCGCCCGCCCTCACCCACCTGGCTCCGGACACCGCCGACAACTACGAGCTCGGGATGAAAGGCACCGTCGACAACCACCTGCGATACTCGTTGGCGGCCTTCTGGATCGACTGGCACAACGTGCAGGAGGGCCTGCAGCTGACCCCGCTGGTGCTGCCCGCCTCGCTCAACATCGGCGAGGCCACCAGCAAGGGACTCGAGTCGGAGGTCGATGCGCTGCTCACCTCACACCTCGAGGTCCAGCTCGACTACACCTACGATCAGACCCGCCTCACCTCACTCAACCCGTTGTTCGTGCAGCCCAACACCTCGGCCCCGCCGCCGGCGCTGGGCAGCCCGCTCCCCGGCACGCCCAAGTCGAGCCTGGCACTCACCCTGCAGTACGGACATCTCGCGCTCGGCTCCGGGGAGCTGCAGTGCGCCTTGAGCGCGCACTATCAGAGTGCAACGGTTCCGGCCCTGTCCGCGACCGTGCCCATGGTCGGGGGCTACACGATGCTCGATGCGCGTGTCACGTACGCCGTGTCGCACTGGATGACGAGCCTGTTCGTCAACAATCTCACCAATAATCTCGGCGTCACCTCTTACCAGGATCCGGCGATCTTCGGTAACCGCGCCCAGGCAATCGTCTCCCAGCCGCGCACCATCGGGCTCACGGTCGCCTACTCGTTCAAGGACTAGGCGCGCGCCACGGCGGGCTTGACAGATGGCCATCGGCAGCAGTATTACCAATCGCAGTTTTCGTAATACTGACGCGCGCAGCCACGCCGTCCCGAGGAAGCGCGATGAGCGTCTCGCTGGCCCGCCTCTCGGTGAGTCTCCCGGCACCGCTGCTGGCCGAGCTCGATGCCGTGGTGCACCAACGCCGCCTGCCGAGCCGCTCGCAGATGATCGCCGAGCTGATCCGGCAGGCGCTCGCCCGGCACGGCGAGCTGCAGGGCCACGTGGTGCTGGCAGGCACGCTGACCCTCATCTACCGGGCGCACAGCGGCCGCGTGCGCCACGCCCTCGCCCAGACGCAAGCGCGCTACATCAAGGAGGTCATCTCCGCGCAGCACGTGCTGCTCGAGCGGGGTCAGTCTCTCGAGGTGCTGCTGGTGCAGGGGCCGGCCCGGCGGCTGCGGGCCCTGTGCGATGACCTGCGCAAGGTTCGCGGCGTGCAGCAGATCGAGCTGGTGACGACGACCGCGCTCTTGCCGCCCTTACACGCGCACGCGGGCGCGGGCAGGTCCCGATGAGCCGCTCCGTCACCGCCGACCCTCAGGGCGCCCGCACGCACGCCCGCGCCATGGCGGGCACCCGCGTCGAGGCCATGCCGACGGTGCCGGCCACCGCGGCCGCCGACCTGCCCGCGGGCGTGGCAGCCGAGGCCATGCTGTGGGAGGAGACGCTCGGGCCCGGAGGCTACGCCGGCAAGGAGCTCGAGCGGGGCGCGCGGCTCTCGCTCACGGATCTTCAGGGCGATGCCTGCGTCTCGATGCTGCTGTTCAACGCGGAGCGCCCCATCGAGCGGCTGAACGTCGCCGATACCGTAAAGGTGCAGTGGAACGCCTATCTGCAGGCGGGTCGCCTGCTGCTCTCGGACATGGGCCGGCCGCTCATGAGCCTGCTCGAGGACAGTGCGGCCACTCACGACACCTTCTGCGGGCCCTCCCAGGAGCGCAGCCGGCCCTCTGCGGACGGTCCTGCCGCCAACTGGAGCTCTCACCCGGCTGCGCGCGGGCGGCTGCTGCTCGGCGCGTCCAAATTTGGCCTGGGGCGCCGCGACATTCACCCTTGCGTCAATTGGTTCAAAGGAGTGCGCATCGCCGCCGATGGCACCACGGTGGTGCAACTCGGGCCCTTCGCCCCGGGGCGCGCGCTGCTGCTGCGAGCGGAAATGAACCTGCTGGTCGTGCTCGCAAACTGCCCGCACGTCCTCGACCGCCGGCCGGGCTACTGCGTGACCCCGGTGCGCGTCTCGGCCTGGCGAGGCCCGATCACCCCGCCCGACGATCCGCGTCGCCGCGCGACCCCCGAGTGCGAACGCGCGTTCCTGAACGTCGATGAGTACTTCCGTCGATAGAGTGGCGCGCAACTTGCAAGCCCGACTTCACCACCCGGAGTCCCGGAACTCATGAGCGATGCCGTCCTCGCCGGCCTTCCCGGCGCGATCCTCCTCGATGAAGTAGTGCCCGCCCGCGCCCCCTGGGACCACCTGGTGCGTGAGGGGGAGACGCTGCGGATCGTGGATCTCGAAGGCAATCAGTCCGGCGATTTTCTCATGTACGCAGCGCACGATGACAGCGAGCGCTACAGCGCGCAGGACACGATTGCAGCTCAGGCCAACATCTTTCTGCGCACCGGCTCGATTCTCCTCTCGAACGAGGCCCGGCCGATGGCCGAGATCACCGCCACCACGGTCGCCTACCACGACACCATCGGGGGAGCGTGCAGCTGCGAGAGCAACACACTTCGCTACGGACACCACACCAAGGCTCAGCACGCCTGCGTCGAGAACTTCCTCACTTCCAATGCGCGTTACGGCCGCGGCAAGCGCGACATGGTCTCGAACATCAACTGGTTCATGAACGTCCCGGTGGAAGCCGACGGCACACTCGGCATCGTGGATGGAATTTCCGCACCGGGTCTGTACGTCGACCTCACGATGAGGATGGACGTGATCGCGGTGATCTCCAACTGCCCGCAGATCAACAATCCCTGCAACGGCTTCAACCCGACACCGCTCCGCGTCGTCATCGCCGCGGGCGGGGCGACGCGTGTTTGAATGGGCACGCAGCACCGGGCAGCCGGCGTTACGCGTGCTCGAGGGCGGCTTCGCGACGACCGTGCAGGACTACCCGGGCCGCCGCGGCTACTGGCACGTGGGCGTCCCGCCGTCGGGACCCATGGATAGCCTCGCCTTTCGTCTCGGCAATCGGCTGCTCGGCAACCCCGAGGGGATGGCAGGCCTGGAGGTGACGATCCAGGGGCCCACTCTCGAGTTTCACGAGCCGTGTGCGCTTTGCCTCGCCGGCGCGGACTTCCGCGCACAGCTCGACGATCGGGCGGTGGCGCCCTACGCGCCGATCCGGGTGACGCGCGGTCAAACTCTCAAAGTAGGCCGCGTCAGCGGTCCCGGCATGCGGGCCTACATCCTCTTTGGGGGCGGGCTCGACGTCGATCCCTACCTCGGCAGCCGCTCGACCTTCACACTCGGGTGTTTCGGCGGACTCGAGGGTCGCTCGCTCGCGCCCGGAGATGCGCTGCGCCTGCCCGCCCGGCACGAGCCGCGGGAGCTGCGCGAGCTGCCGCAGCCGCTGCGCCCGTCGCTCGGTCGCGAGTGGCACCTGCGGGTGCTCTACGGTCCTCACGGCGCCCCGGACTTCTTCAGGCACGAGGACCTCGAGACCCTCCTCGATGCCACCTGGAAGGTCCATCACAACTCCAACCGCACCGGCGTGCGACTCATCGGGCCCAGGCCCCGCTGGGCGCGGCGCGACGGCGGTGAGGCGGGGCTGCATCCTTCGAACATTCACGACACGCCCTATGCCGTCGGCGCGCTCGATTTCACCGGGGACATGCCGATCATTCTCGGACCCGATGGCCCATCGCTCGGCGGATTCGTCTGCCCCTTCGTGGTCATCGCCGCGGACCTGTGGAAACTCGGGCAGCTCGCCCCCGGCGACAGCGTTCACTTCGAGAGTGTGGACGATGTCGCGGCCGGTGAGGCCGAGCAGACCCAGGATGCGCAGGTCACGCAACTGAAGCCCCCGATCGCCATCCGCCGGATCCGGATCCGGGGCAGCGCGGATGCCATCCTCGAGGAACGCGCGGCCCGGGACGCGCGCCCGAAGACCGTCTATCGCCGTCAGGGCGATGCCAATCTGCTGATCGAGTACGGCGAGATGGTGCTCGATCTCACGCTGCGCATCCGCGTGCATGCGCTGATGCTCGAGCTCGAGCGCTTGCAGGTCCCCGGCATCATCGACGTCACTCCCGGCATTCGCTCGCTGCAGGTGCATTACGAGCCGCGCGTGCTCCCCCAGCGCAAGCTGCTCGCGATTCTGCAGGAGGCGGACGGTCGCCTCGGAGAGCTCGGCGACTTCGAGATTCCCTCCCGCGTCGTGTGGCTGCCGCTCTCTTTCGGCGACCCGGCGGTCGCGGAGACGATCGCCCGCTACATGCGGTCCGTGCGGGCCGATGCGCCCTGGTGTCCGGACAACATCGAGTTCATTCGACGCGTCAACGGCCTTGAGTCCCCCGAGGACGTACGCCGCATCGTGTTCGACGCCCGCTATCTGGTCATGGGACTCGGCGACGTCTATCTCGGCGCCCCGGTGGCGGTGGCGCTCGATCCCCGCCATCGCCTCGTCACCACCAAGTACAACCCCGCGCGCACCTGGACGCCGCCCAACATGGTCGGCATCGGCGGCGCCTACCTCTGCATCTACGGCATGGAGGGGCCGGGCGGCTACCAGCTCTTCGGTCGCACGATTCAGGTGTGGAATCCCGTTCCCCGGACGCAGGACTTCCGCGACGGCAAGCCGTGGCTGCTGCGCTTCTTCGATCAGATTCGCTTCTTCCCGGTGACGCCGGCCGAGCTCGAGGACTGGCGCAGCGAATTTCCGCAAGGGCGCCGTCCGCTCAGGATCGAATCGGAGGTGTTTCGCCTCGGCGACTACCAGCGCTTCCTCGCCGAGGAGCACGAGGGTATCGCGGCTTTCGAAACGGCACGGCGAGCGGCCTTCGCTGCGGAGCGCCAGGCGTGGAGGGCCTCGAATGAGCTCTCCTGAGAGCGCTATCCCGCGAGCCGTCGGTATGCGCGACATCGCCCGCGAGCCGGGCAGGCCCGGCCAGAGCGTCGAAGCGCTCGCACGTGCGACGCTCGAGCGCATCTGCGCCTACGAAAAGACGCAGCCGGGCGTCTGGATCAGCCGGGTGCCGGATGAGGAGCTGTGCGCGAGGGCACGAGGGATCGATGAGCGTCTCGCGAGCGGCGCCATCCTCCCCCTCGCCGGCGTACCGGTTGCCGTCAAGGACAACATTGACGTCGCGGGCCTCGAGACGACCGCGGGCTGCCCGGCGTTCAGCTATCGCGCGGCAACGTCGGCGCCGGTGGTCGAGAGGCTCGAGTCTGCGGGCGCTCTCATCGTCGGCAAGACCAACATGGATCAGTTCGCCACGGGGCTGGTCGGGACCCGCAGTCCCTACGGCAGCTTAGGCTGCGTCTTCAACCGCGAGTACGTGAGTGGCGGCTCGAGCTCCGGCTCCGCGGTTGCGGTCGCGGCCGGGCTCGTGCCACTCGCGCTCGGCACCGACACGGCGGGCTCCGGCCGGGTCCCCGCCGCGTTCAATGGCCTCGTCGGACTGAAGCCTACCCGCGGCCGCTGGAGCTCACGGGGTGTGGTGCCCGCCTGCCGGTCGCTCGACTGTGTGAGCGCCCTGACGAGGAGCGCCGAGGACGCTGCCCGGGTCGACCGGGTGCTGGCGCATTTCGATCGGGACGACCCCTATGCGCGGCCCCCGCCGGCCGCAGCCCCCGCGCTGGGCGCGCAGTTTCGGATGGGAATCGCATCGCTCGAGCGCCTGACGGATCTCGCGCCGGTCGATGAGGGGCTCTACCGCGCCGCGCTGGCACGTCTCGAGCGCACGGGCGGCCGCGCGATCGAGGTCGAAGTGGCGCCGCTCCTCGAGGCGGCGCGGCTCCTCTATGGTGGCCCGTGGGTCGCCGAGCGCGCGGTCGTCCTCGAGTCTCTGCTGGAGAAATGCCCGACGGCTATCCACCCGGTGGTGCGCACGATCGTGCAGGCGGCCCGGGGAATTTCGGCGGTCGAGACCTTCCGCGCCCTGCACGCCTTGCAGCAGTACGCCTGCGAGGCTCGCAAGCTCTGGGAGTCGATCGAGGTCCTCGTCCTGCCGACCACGGCCGGGATCTATCGACGCGCGGAAGTGCTGGCAGAGCCCTTCGGGCTCAATGCGCGGCTCGGCACCTACACCAATTTCGTGAATCTTCTCGACATGTGCGCCATCTCGATGCCAGCCGGGTTCAGAGAGAATGGCACCGGCGCCGGCGTGAGCCTGATCGGACCCGCCTGGGCCGATTCGCGGCTGCTCGAACTCGCCGCACGCTACGAGCGCGCGGGTGCGGCTCCCGAGCCGCCACCGCTGGACATCCGCCGCGCCGATCCGAAGGTGCGCCTGGCCGTCGTGGGTGCGCATCTCTCCGGGATGCCGCTGCACCCGCAGCTGAGCGCCCGGAGCGCGCGCCTCGTGGCCCGCACCCGCACTGCGCCCGTTTACCGCCTGTATGCGTTGAATCAGGAGCGGCCCCCGAAGCCTGCCCTCGTGCACAGCGGATCCGGCGGTCGCGCGATCGAGATCGAGGTTTACGAGCTCGATCTCGAGGCCTTCGGCTCCCTCACCGCGGAAGTGCCAGCGCCGCTTGCCATCGGTGAGATCGAGGTCGAAGACGGCAGCCGCGTGCGCGGATTTCTCGCCGAGCCACGCGCGCTCCCCGGGGCACTCGAGATTACCGCTCAGGGAGGCTGGCGCGCCTACCTCGCGGGTCTCAAGGGAGAGGCGTCATGAGGACGCTGAGGTCGGTACGGGCCGCAGTCTTTCTCCTCCTGGCCGTGATCGCCGCGTCAGCGGCCTCTGCCGCGATCAAGGTCGGGGTGTCCGACTGGACCGGGTGGGTCGCGTGGTACGTCGCGCAGGACCAGGGGTACTTCCGCAAGTACGGCGCGGACGTGAAGCTCGTCTGGTTCGCCAACTACAGCGACTCGATCGCGGCCCTTTCGACCGGACAACTCGACGCCAACAGTCAGACCTGGTCCGACACCTTGGGGCCGCTCGCGAAGGGACTGCCACTCAGGGTCATCCTGGTGAACGACAACTCCGCCGGCAACGATGCCCTGATGGTGGGCCCGAAGATCAGGAGCTTCGCGGATCTGCGCGGCCACAAGATCGCCCTCGAACAGTTCAGCATCTCCCACTTCGTGCTCTACACGGCGCTCGCGCGCAACGGACTCTCGCCCAAAGACGTTCAGGTGATCAACCTGTCCGCGGGAGACGCCGCCGCCGCCTTCATCGGCGGGAGCGTCGACGCCGCCGTCGTCTGGAACCCGTGGATCAGCCAGATCGAGAAGAGCGGCAAAGGCAGGGCGCTGTTCACCTCGCGGGAGATGCCCGGGCTGATTCCGGATCTCCTGGTGGCGCAGGCCCAGGCGGTGCAGGGACACCGCAAGGACTTCATCGCCATGATCCGGGCCTGGTTCGATACCGAGGCCTTCATCCGCACGCAGCCCGAGCGGGCCGTCGCGATCATGTCGAAGGTCGTCAGTCTCACGCCCGAGCAGTACCGCGTGTTCCTTCCGGGCACGCGCTTCTTCGATGCCGCCGCGAACCTCGAAGCCTTCAATCCCGCAAACCCTCAAGGCCTCGCGCGCGTTGCGCCCACGATCGGCGCGTTCCTGCTCTCGAACAAGCTGATTGATGCCGTTCCCGATGCGGCTGCGGCCGTCGATGGAACCCTGGTGCAGGCCGCTGTCGCCCTGCAACCCTCACAGAGCGCGCGCTGAGGCATGAACGACATCAGCACCATTCGAGTCGAGCGACGGCGGCCGAAGGAAGAGCTGTGGAAAATTCGCGGCTGGCTGAGTAAGCGCAGTTACTGGATGCTCGCCGCGCTCGGACTCGCGGTCCCGCTCGCCTTCTGGACGCTGCTCACCGCGCTCGGCTCGGTCAATCGGGTGTTCCTCCCCGGCCCGTACGATGTCGTGCACCGGGTCGTCACCTGGTTCCGGGACGATGAGCTGCTCGCCGATGTCGGCATCAGCTGCTTCCGCGTCACCGTGGGATGGGCCCTCGCGGCCTTCGTGGCGCTGCCACTTGGCCTGTTCATCGGCACCTTTCGGGCGGTGCAGGCGGCACTCGAGCCGCTCATGGACTTCGTGCGCTATCTGCCGGCCGTGGCCTTCATTCCACTCGTGATGCTGTGGGTCGGAATCGACGAGGGGGCCAAGATCGCCATCATCTTCATCGGTACGTTCTTTCAGATGGTCCTGATGGTGGCGGAAGACGTGCGGCGTGTCCCGATGGCGCAGCTCGAGGTCGCCCAGACGCTCGGCGCCACGCGCAGTGAGGTCATCAACGAGGTCATCATCCCCTCCGCCAAGCCCGCGCTGCTCGATACGCTGCGCATCACCATGGGCTGGGCCTGGACCTACCTGGTCGTCGCGGAGCTGGTCGCCGCCAACTCGGGCCTCGGTTACGCCATCATCAAGGCGCAGCGGTTCCTGCAGACCGACAAGATCTTCGCGGGAATCATCCTGATCGGCGCCATCGGGCTGGCGATCGATCAGGGATTCAGGCTGGTGCATCGGCTGGCGTTCGGCTATCTGTACGCGCGCAGCTGACACGCATGAGCGCAATCAGCTGTCGGCGGGTGGAAAAGATCTTCGGCAGCGGCCGCACGCCCGTGGTTGCCCTCAAGGGCGTCTCCCTCGAGATCGCCGCCGGCGAGTTCGTCACCGTGGTCGGAGCCTCGGGGTGTGGGAAGTCGACGCTGCTGCGCATGATCGCGGGGCTCGAAGCCTATACCGGCGGCGAGATCGAGGCCGGCGGCGCTCCGGTCGTGGGTCCCGGCGCGGACCGCGCCATGGTTTTCCAGAATTATAGCCTCTATCCCTGGCTCACGGTGATGCGCAACATCAAGTTCGCGCGTCAGCTCGAAGTGCACATTCGCGATCGCACCAGCGCCGACGTCGATGCGGCGAGCGGCCGTGCCGACGCGTTGCTGCAGCTGATGGGCCTCGAGCAGGCCGCCGACTCCTATCCGTCTCAGCTGTCGGGCGGCATGCAGCAGCGCGTGGCGATCGCGCGCGCACTGATGACCCGGCCGCGAATCCTGCTCATGGACGAGCCCTTTGGCGCGCTCGACGCCCAGACGCGCGAGGTGATGCACGACCTGATCCTGCACGTGTGCGCACTCGAGGGCTGCACGGTGGTGTTCGTGACCCACGACGTCGACGAGGCGATCTATCTCGGCCGGCGCGTCGTGGTGATGGCGCCGCGGCCTGGGCGCATCGATGCCATCTATGAGGTGCCGCTGCCACCCAAACGCAGCTACGCGATGCGACACTCGAGCGAGTTCCTCACCCTGCGCGCGCAGATCCTCGATCGCATTCGCGGCACCTCACAGGTTCGCACCGACCTTCGCCTGCTGGAAAAGCTGTCCCGGCGGGCGGCGAGCTGATGAGTCCGGGCCAGCATCAGCTCTTCGAGGCGCTCGAGCGGGTCGGCCGGGCACTGCGCGACACGCCGCGCGACCCGCGGCTGCTGCTTAAGCGTGCAGAGTGCTTGCTGGTGCTCGGCCGGGCGTCGCAGGCTCGTGAGGCCGCCGCCGCGGCCCTCGAAGCGCGCCCGACGGATCCGCGCGTGCTCGATGCGATCGGCAATCTTCTCAGCCGCGCGCACGATCAGCCGGCTGCCCTCGAGGCCTTCGGGCAGGCGATCGCCCTCGCCCCCCGCACGCCCCATTTCCGATTTAACCGGGCGACGGTGCGGCGCTTTCTCGGGGACCTGCAGGGCGCCGAGGAGGACTACGACCGGGTCATTTCGCTCGCCTGCCATGACTACGAAGCCTATCTGAACCGGTCCGAGCTGCGTCTGCAGACGCGGGAGCACAATCACGTAGCGGAGCTCGAAGCACTGCTCGCCGAAGGGCACACCGACTGGCGGGGTGCAGTAGCGCTGCGCTACGCGCTTGCCAAGGAATACGAGGATCTCGGTGAGCACGGCCAGGCCTTCGTGCATCTGGAGCGCGGAGCGCGCCTGAGGCGGCAGCACCTGCGCTACGACGTCAGCGCCGATGTGGCCACGGTCGAGTGGATCATTCGCGCCCATTCAGACTCCGTGGAGCCACTGCCCCCCGCGAGCGAGGCGGATCCCGCTGCGCCGATCTTCATCGTCGGACTGCCCCGCAGCGGCAGCACGCTGGTCGAGCGGATTCTCGGATCGCACTCGCGAGTCACGCCGGGCGGGGAGCTCCCGCATTTCACCCTGGCGCTGACGCGGGCGGTGAGGCGACGCGCCGGACAGCCGCAGCTCGGACGGCAGGAGCTCATCGTCCACTCGGCGGGCGTCGACTTTGCAGCGCTCGGGAACGATTACCTCGCTCTGGTCGAGGCAGGTGGCATCAGTGCCAGCATCTTCACCGACAAGATGCCGCTCAATTACCTTTATAGCGGACTGATCCGGCGCGCGCTGCCTCACGCCCGGATCGTGCACGTGAGGCGCTCGCCGCTCGCGGCCTGCTACGCGATGTACAAGACACTCTTCAAGGACGGTTATCCCTTCTCTTACCAGTTGGACGAGCTCGGCCGCTACTACGTAGCCTACGACCGCCTGATGCGTCATTGGGCGGCGAAGCTCCCCGGCGCCATCCTCGAGCTGCGCTACGAGGACTTGGTCAAAGACGTCCTTGGTGAGTCCCGGCGGCTCCTCGAGTTCTGTGGCCTCGAGTGGCAGGAGGCCTGCGCGAACTTCCATCTGAATGAGCGCGCGAGCACCACCGCCAGCGCCGCGCAGGTGCGCCGGCCGCTGTACGACTCCTCGGTCTCGCTCTGGCAGCACCACCGCGTGCGACTCGAGCCGTTGGCGCAGCAGCTCGAGGCGGCAGGGATCGATGTCGATTAGGCGCGCACTCTGGCTCGCGCTGTTCGCGATGCTCCTCCCGCAGCTGCTGTACGCGCGGCAGCCGACGCTCGGGGTGGTGAACTGGATCGGCTACGGGCCGATCTACTGCGCCTCGGCCCAGGGTTATTACCGCAAGCGCGGCGTCGACCTGCGGCTCGTCACCTTCAGCGATAACTCGATCATGTCGGGGGCGCTCGAGGGAGGTGAGCTCGATGCCTCGACCCTGACTTACGATCAGGTCATCACCGCCAACGCCAAAGGATGGAAGCTCAAGGTGGTGATGCCGCTCGACTACTCGGTCGGCGGTGACGCGATCGTCGCCGGTGCCGCGATCCATTCAGTCAGGGACCTGAAGGGACGCAGGATTGCCTTCCAACCTCTCTCGCCCTCGGACTTTCTCCTGGGTTACGCGCTCGCCCAGGTCGGGCTCTCGCAAAAGGACGTGCGGGCGCTCAATTCCACCCCGGAAGGGGTGGTCTCGATCATGGCGACCGGGGCAGTGGATGCCGGGGTCACGTACCAGCCGAGTGTCTCGACGATCCTAAAGCTCGGCGGCGGCAAGCTCTACCACGTGCTGCTCTCTTCACGCGAGGCGCGCGGCATCATCACCGACGTGCTCGTGGTGCGTGCGGCCACCATCACGGACAACCCGAAGCTGGTGGATGCCCTGATCCGCGGCACGATGGACGGGCTGTCCTTCATGCAGCAGCAGCCCGAGCAGGCCATCGCGATCATCAGCAGGACGCTCGAGATCAGTGCCGCGGATGCCCGCGAACAGCTCTCGAACGTCGAGAACCCCTCGCTGGCGAACCTCGGGGAAGTCTTCAGGCCCGGTACGGCGCTGCCCTCCTTCTACGCAAGCGGTGCGCTGATCGGCGCGATCCTGAAGAAAGAGGGGCAGATCGACCATGTGCCGGCGATTGCCGACACTTACGACGCACGCTTCGTGATTGAGCTGCAGGCCCATCCGGGAGAATGAGGAAATGAGTGCGGACACGCGCCCCTGGCGCCCCTGGCACGCCTGGCCCAACGCCATCGTCGTCAGCTACGTGCTCCTCGGCTGGCCGGCAGGGGTCTGGCTGCTCACGCTGCCGCCACTGTGGGCAGGCGCGCTGGGCGTGCTCCTCACGGCGCACACCCTCGTCTGCTCAGCCTATTTGCTGCACGACTGCACCCACAACCTGGTATTCCCCGGCGCCCGGGCGAATGACCGGTTGGGCGCGCTGCTTGGCTGGATCAATGGCGCACGTGTCGCGAGCTATCCGGACATCAAGCGCAAACACCTGCGCCATCACGTCGATCGGCTCGATGTCGTGACCTTCGATTACCGCGCCGTACTGATGCAGTCGCCGGTCTGGCTGCGCCGGGGGGTGCTCGCGCTCGAATGGGCCTACGTTCCTGCCGTTGAGGTCCTGATGCGCGTCCTGGTGATCTCGACCCCGTTCGTCTATGGGACATTTCGCGAGCGCGTGACGGTGACCGCCGTGCTGACCATCCGGCTCGCCGCATTCGGCGCGTTGGCGCTGCTGTCGATCAGGGCCGTGCTGCTCTATGCGCTCTCGTACCTGCTCTTTCTGCACGTGCTGCGCTTCATGGACGCTTTCCAGCATACCTACGAGATCTATGTCTCGCGCTCTCCGGCACCGGCGCCACCGGACCCCAGACGCAATCGCCAATACGAGTATGAGAACACTTTTTCCAATCTCTTGAGCGAACGGCGTCCCTGGCTGAATCTCCTGGTGCTGAACTTCCCCTATCACAACGCGCATCACGCGCAGACTGGCGTGCCGTGGTATGGGCTCCCGGCGCTCCATCGCACTCTCTACGGAGATCCCCACACCCGCACCCAGGTCATCGCCTTTCGCCCGCTGCTTGCGAACTACCACCGCTACCGCGTGGCTCGGGTACTCGCGGACGACTACGGGTCCGTATCGAGGGACGAGTCGCGGGCGAGTGGCTTCATCGGCGCGGTCGGCGTTTCGTTCCTGACGGCGATCTGAGCGGGCCGTGGCCGACAAGCTGGCGCTCCTGATCATCGACATGCAGCGGGATTTTCTCGATCCTGAGGGCTACATCGCCCGCAGCGGCGTCGACGTCAGCCCACTGCGAGCGATCATCCCGAACGTTCGCCGCCTGCTCGAGACGGCACGTGACCGCAGGATTCCGGTCATTCACACCCGGGAAGGACACCGGCCGGACCTTTCCGATCTGCCTGCCGTCAAGGCTCGGCGTGCGGCGCGCGCCGGAGCGGCCATCGGAAGCCCCGGACCTTTAGGCAGACTCCTCGTCCGTGGCGAGCCGGGTCACGCGATCGTGGCCGAGCTCGCGCCGCTTCCCGCCGAAGTGGTCATCGACAAGCCCGGTTTCGGCGCCTTCTACGCCACCGACCTCGAGCACGTGCTGCAGACGGCGGGTATCCGTGCGCTCGCACTCGCCGGAGTGACCACGGACGTCTGTGTTCACTCCACGCTGCGTGAGGCTGTGGACCGTGGTTTCGACTGCCTGACCGTCGGTGACGCCTGCGCCGCGGGCAATGCCGGCATTCACGCCGCGATGCTCGCCTGTATCCGGGGCGAGGGGGGAATCCTCGGCGGCGTCAGCACCACCGAGGAAGTGCTGAACGTCTGGCGACCCTAACGCGCGCTGTAGCCGCGTCCCTGCAGGCAGGCAATCATGGCACGCTGGTAGTCGGCGCGCCTGGCGCCCGCCTGATCGGGCGGCACGCCGCCGCCGGCCTGAGTCGGATCGAAGCCGGTCTGCGACGAGGACCATTTGTGGCACTCGTACTGATCCTGTGACTGCTGCTCGGCGCTCTGGCCCTGCTGCGGGTAGATGAAGAGGTTGTCTCCCTGCGCCTGCGGCGGCGGCTGCGGAGCATCGGGCGATGCCCCCTGGTCGTTGGGCGGTTCGACCACTTCGTAACCGCTGTTCGCCTGGCTCCACACGTAGTAAGTGTCGTTGGCGTAGTAGTAGGGAACGCCGCCGATCCACATCGTCGTATAGAAGGGCGGCAGCACCGGGACGAACAGGCCGATCGGCGCGCCGACCACGATAAAGCTCGCCCCATACGGCCGGTACCACACGCCGCCCGAATAATAGAAGCGACCGCCCGGCCGATCGAATACGTACGGGTGGCCCGGCAGCGCGCGGACGTAGTTGCCGCGGTCGGGGTAGTAGTGGTTGTGGGCGTAGCGCGCATCGATATGCTCCGGAGCGCGGCCGCCCGCGCGGAAACCTCCGTGATCCCGATCCTGCGCCTGCGCGCCCGTCGTGGCGAGCGCCAGCGTCGCGATCAGCGCCCCACAGGCCCGTATCCACATCGCTGTGTTCTTCATGATCGTTCCCGCACTTACTTCACGGTGTAGCCGCGCGCATCGAGACACGCGGAGATCGCGCGCCGATAGCTCAGCGCCTGCTGTTCCTGGGCCGCCGCGGCGCGCCGATCCTGGACGACTACGGTGCGCGTCGCCTGCGCGTTGGCGGCATCGGCCGAGCTGCCGATCGCGCCACCCACCACCGCGCCCGCGAGCGCCGCGGGTGCGGCCTGCCAGCGCGGTGCGATCGCAGCGCCGATGATCGCGCCGGCGACCGCGCCGATCGCCGTATTCGTTCCAGGGGGCGGAGCCGCCGAGACGACCTGCACGCGATCATGCGGAGGCACGCCCGGCGCGCTCGGGTCGAAACCGGTCTGCTGCGTCGCCCAGGTGCTGCACTCGTAGTGATCGCGGTCCTGCTGTTCCGGCGACTGGCCGTGCTGCGGGTACGCATACACCTGGCTGATCGGCGGCGGCGGCGGCGGCGGTGGCGCGTCGTAGACCGGACGCGGCGGCGGGGCGGCCACACAGCCGGCGAGGACAACCGCCGCGGCACTCACGGCGAGCGCTGCGAGACCGGCGCGGCGGTACTTAACTGTAGGGTTCATCATGAGAAGTGTTTCCATGTCCGAGAAAGAGAATTGGCCCTTCACAGAAACGTTAGGTGTGGGCTCAACGTTGACACTCAAGGCCCTCCGCCCTGGCACGAAATTGGACGGCGCGCCAAGGGTTTAAGTTCCACTCAGTGTGAGCAATTGTTAATCCCGGAGCCTCGCTTTCAATAGGCAAGTGTACGGATTTTACCCCGCTGGTCTCGTGTTGCCGAGCACCGCGGCGACGCGCTCGAGATCTGCGGCCGTGTTGACGTCCGGCCCGGGCGGCTCGGCGGCGTCGGCGACCTGGATGTGCAGGCCGTTCTCGAGTGCGCGCAGCTGCTCGAGCTTCTCGCGCAGCTCGAGCGCGCCTGGCGCGAGCGCCGCGAGGCGCGTGAGCGCCCCGACCCGGTAGGCATAAATCCCGACGTGCCGCCGCGCGCCGCCCGCATCGGTCGGGCTCGCGAGCCCCGCGCCGGCACCCGCGCGGTTCCACGGGATCGGCGCGCGGCTGAAGTAGAGCGCCCGCCCGTCCGCAGCCGTCACCACCTTGACCGCGTTGGTGTCGAGCAGCTCGCCGACCGATCCGATCGGCGTTGCCAGCGTGGCAACGTCGGCAGCCGGCGCCGACTCCAGCAACTGTGCCACCTGGGCGATGAGCCTTGGGGGCATCAGGGGCTCATCGCCCTGCAGATTCACTACGATGTCCCGCTCCCCCCAGCGCCGCGCCCGCGCAACCTCCGCGATGCGGTCGGTACCCGAGGCGTGGGTCGCGGCCGTCATCAGCGTCTCAGCGCCGAAGCCGCGCGCCGCCTGGTAGATGCGCGCATCGTCGGTCGCGATCAGCACCTCGGCGGCGCCCGCGGCGCAGGCGCGCTCGTGCACCCACTGGATCATCGGCTTGCCGGCGATCGCGTGCAGCGCCTTGCCGGGCAGCCTCACCGATTCATAGCGCGCCGGAATGACGACCCGGAACATGACGCGCACGCTCAGCGCTCGAGCAGCGGATCGTCGGCGGCGAGCTGGCGAGCCTCCTCCTCGAGCATCACCGGCACGTCGTCGCGAACGGGAAAGGCGAGCCGGTCCATGCGGCACACCAGCAGCTGCGCCTCGCGCGCATACTTGAGCGTCCCCTTGCACACCGGGCAGGCGAGTATCTCGAGGAGTCTCGGATCCATCGGCGCTCTAACCTCCGCTGCGTGCGCGCAACTTGCCCAGCAACCCCGCGCGCAGCTCGCGCGCATCGCGGTCGTTGAACGCCGCGCTGACCGGCACGCACCACAGCCGTGCGTTGGCGAACGGCGCGCATTTTACGGCATCTTTCTCGGTCATGAGGATCGGCAGCTCGTCGCCAAAGGCGAGCTCGCTCGCGGTGAAGGGATGATGATCCGGGAAGGGATGCGCGATCACCTCCAGTCCCGCCGCCGTGAGCTCGCGAAAGAAGCGCTGCGGATTGCCGATCCCCGCCACGGCGTGCACCCGCCGCCCGCGGAACGAGGCGAGCTCACTCGGCACGCCGCGCCCGTCGAGCCGTACCGCCGGCTGCGCCACGAGCCGCATGCTGAGTGCGGCCGCGGGCAGCATGCGCTCGAGCGAGCCGTGCGCCGGCCCGCCATTCACCACCACGACGTCGGCGCGGCCGAGCGCCGCGAGCGGCTCGCGCAGCGGGCCTGCGGGCAGCAGGCGCCCGTTACCGAAGCCGCGGCTGCCGTCGATCACGACGATCTCGACGTCGCGCGGCAGGCGCAGATGCTGCAGCCCGTCGTCGGAGACAATCACGTCCGCGCCGCGCGCGATGAGGGTACGGGCGGCGGCCACCCGGTCCGCGGCCACCATCGTCGGGCAGCCGGTGCGGCGCGCGATGATCACCGGCTCATCGCCGACGTCGCGCCAGTCCGAGTCGGCGTGCACGTAGCGCGCCTCGCCGCTGCGCCGGCCGTAGCCGCGCGACACGATGCCCACTTTTAGCTTCGCGGCGGTAAGCTCGCGCGCCAGGTAGATCGTGAGCGGCGTCTTGCCGGTGCCGCCGACCGTGAGGTTGCCGACCACCACCACCGGCTGCGTCAGCCGGCGCGCGCGCAGCAGGCCGAGCCGATAGGCGCCGCGGCGTGCGCCGCTGAGCGCCGCGTAGATCCAGGCGAGCGGCGCGAGCAGCGCCGCCGAGCCGCCTTCGTACCACAGTCGCTCGAGCCGCTGGCGCACCGCGAACTTCCGTCAGTCGGAGAACTGCAGCTGGTGCAGTTGCGCGTACAGGCCGCCGCGGGCGAGCAGCTCGGCGTGCGTGCCCTGCTCGACGATCGCGCCGGCATCCAGCACGATGATGCGGTCGGCCTGCTCGACCGTCGACAGGCGGTGCGCGATCACCAGCGTCGTGCGGTCGCGCAGCAGCTGGGCGAGCGCCGCCTGGATGTGGCGCTCGGACTCGGTATCGAGGGCCGAGGTGGCCTCGTCGAGGATCAGGATCGGCGCGTCCTTGAGCAACGCGCGCGCGATGGCGATGCGCTGGCGCTGGCCGCCGGAGAGCAGCATGCCGCGGTCGCCCACCAGGGCATCGAACCCGTCCGGCTGATGGCGCACGAACTCCAGGATGTGGGCCGCCTCGGCGGCGCGCTCCAGGGCGGCATCCGACACCTCGCGCCCGAAGGCGATGTTGTTGCGGATGGTGTCATCGAACAGCACCACGTCCTGGCTGACCACCGCGATCTGCTCACGCAGGTTGCACAGCTGGTACTCGCGTACGTCGCGGCCGTCGACGGCGACGCTGCCGGCGCGCACGTCGTAGAAGCGCGGCAGCAGATTCACCAGCGTCGACTTGCCGCTGCCCGAGCGCCCGACGATCGCGAGCGTCTCGCCGGCGGCGACCTCGAGCGAGATGTCGGCGAGCGCCACCGGCCGGCCCGGCGGCGCCACCGCGGTTCCCGCCGTGCCGCCGCGCTCGCTGCCCTCGGCGGCATGGTAGGCGAACGACACGTGCTCGAACCGCACCGCCCCCCGCACCCGCGCGGCGCGGTAGCTGCCGCCCTGCGGCTCGACCGGCTCATCGAGCAGCTCGAACAGGCTCTGCCCGCCGGCGATGCCCTGCTGCAGGGGACCTGCGACCCCCACCAGGTCGCGCAGTGGCTGCGCGATGCTGACCAGCGCGGTGAAGAAGCCGAGCAGATCGCCCATGGAGGTGCGGCCGTGCACCGCGTCCGCGATGGCGATCGACAGCACCACCGCGAGTCCGACGGCCGTCAGCAGCTGCACCACCGGGTTCGACAACCCCTTGGTGAGGATCAGCTTCATGTTCGAGCGGCGGTTGTGCTCGTTGACCGCATCGAACACCTGCGCGAGATGCTGCTGCGCGTTGTAGACCTTGATGAGGCGCGGCGCCTCGAAGCTCTCCTTGGCGACCCGCGTCACGTCGCCCATCGAGTCCTGGATGCGCCGGCTGTAGCGGCGGAACTTGTGGTTGATGACCGAGACCAGCCAGCCGACCAGCGGGCCCATGGTGAGCGCGAGCAGCGCCAGGCGCGCGTTGAGCCACAGCAGGAAGCCGATCGAGCCGACGATCGTGAGCGTGGTGCGCACCACGACCACCACCGAGTCGGTGGTCGCCTGGCCGATCTGCTCGGTGTTGAAGGTGAGCCGCGACAGCAGCGCCGCGGACGAGTTGCGGTCGAAGAAGCCGATCGGCAGATCGAGGATGCGGCGGAACGCGTCACTGCGCAGCCTGGCCACGATATGCCGGCCGACGTAGCCCATGAAGTAGGTCTGGGTGAAGTCGCCGAGGCCCCGCAGGAAGAACAGCCCGACCACCGCCAGCGGCACCCACACGATGGTGCGCGGATCCTGATGGGTGAAGGTGCCGTCGCCGAACTTCTTGGCGAGCAGCGCGAAGCTGGCCATGGTCGCCGAGAACACGACCGCGCCGAGCACCCCGAGCATGAAGTGTCCGCGATGCGGCCGTATGTAGCCGAGCAGGCGCCGGTAGGTCCTCAAACCCCCGTCGTTCAAGGCTTGCCCGCCGCCTCTTCCTTGACGGTGGCGACGTTGATCTCGGCGAAGCCGAGCCGTCCGAGCACGTCCATGGCGGTGATGACGGACTGGTGGGTGGCGCGCGCGTCGGCGCGCAGGGTCACCGGCATCGAGCGGCTGGCGCCGGCCTCCTTGAGGAGCGCCGCCCGCAGCGTCTCGGGGCTGGAGTTGATGAGCTCATGGCTGTTGACCAGGTAACCGCCGGCCTCGGTGACACTGACGATGAGTGGCTCACCGCCGACCCGTTCCACCGGCACGGCGCTCGCGTGCGGCAGATGCACGCGCAGGCGCCCTTCCTCGGTGAAACGGCTGGAGAGAATGAAGAACACCACCAGCAGCAGCACCACGTCGATCAGCGAGACAACGTTGATCTCCGGCTCCTCGGGCGGCCGACCAGGCTTCAGGTTCACGGCAACATTCCGTGGGCGCGCCGCATCAGGCGGCGGCCGCAGCGCCGCGCCCGCGCGCCTGCGCCGCCTCGAGCGCGTCCGCCATGCGGATCGCCTGCTTCTCCATCTCCACCACGATGCCCTCGACCCGGCCGCGCAGATAGCGGTAGAAGATGAGTGCCGGGATGGCGACGCACAGGCCGGCGACGGTGCAGATCAGCGCCTCGGCGATGCCGCCCGAGAGGGCGCGCGGGTCGCCCATGCCGCCGGCCTCGATGGCGTTGAAGGAGCGGATGATGCCGGTGACGGTGCCGAGCAGGCCGAGCAGCGGCGACACTCCGGCGATCGTGCCGAGCGTGTTGATGAAGCGCTCGAGCTCGTGCACCACGTGGCGCCCGGTGTCCTCCAGGCGCTCCATGAGGATCTCCCGCGGCCGGTGGCGGTTGGCGAGGCCGGTGGCCAGGAGCCGCCCAAGCGGCGAGTTCTGCTCGAGCCCCGCGATCACCTTATCCGTGACCTGGTTGGCCTCGATGAGCTGCCATACCTTCTGCGGCAGCTCGCGCGGCATCACGCGCTTGTCCTGCAGCGTCCACAGGCGCTCGAGGATGATGGCGGCCGCGACGATCGAGCACAGGATGATCGGCCACATCAGCGGGCCGCCGGCCCGCACTATTTCCCACATTCCGAACGACCCCACACGACCGCGACCGCGGCTTTCGCTTACCGGGCATCATACCGGAACCGCGGCACATTCCCGCCCCCGGCCCTTCTGGTAGAGTCCCTGACCTCGATGCCGCGGGCGTTTCTCAAAAAAATCGTTCCGGCGCCCCACACGCTGCGCACGCGCTGGCCGGTGCGCATCTGCGGTGAGCGTATCGCGGACCCGCAGCTGTGGACGCTGCACCGGCGGGCGGTCACCTACGCCTTTGGCGCCGGGGTCGCCATCTCATTCGTGCCGCTGCCGATCCACCTGCTGCTCGCCGTGATCGTCGCCCTCGTCTGGCGCGTCAACCTGCCGGTGATCTACGGCACCACCTGGGTGGTCGCCAATCCCTTCAGCCTGGTGCCGCTCTATTACTTCGCCTACCGGGTCGGCGTGGCGGTGCTGCGGGTGCCACCGCACCACTTCAGGTTCGTCCCCGACTGGCACTGGTTCCAGCACGCGCTCGCGCCGGTGTGGCAGCCGTTCGCGGTCGGCTGCCTGGTGTGCGCCGCGGTCTGCGGCGTGCTCGGCTGGCTCTCGCTCGAGCTGGTGTGGCGCTGGCACGTGGCGAGCCGCTACCGTACCCGCCACACGGCACCTGCGAGTTAGGCACAGGGCGCCACCATAGCGCAAGCAACCAGCGCGGCACGAATTCGCTCCCAAGGCACATGGATGTGCCCGCCGCCGCAGGCGGCGAGCGGCGCGCCGAAACCGCGCTTTTGGCGCGCCGCCGCGAGCATCGTGACAGGACGTCCGATGCGAGCTTCAGACTAACTAAACGCGCTCTTCCAGGGTTCCCTGCTCGAGCTCGTACACCCGCTCCATGCGGCGCGCGAGCCTGAGGTCGTGCGTCACCACCACCAGGCTGGTACCCCGTTCGCGGTTGAGCTCCAGCATGAGCGCAAAGACGCTCTCGGCATTGGTACCGTCGAGGTTGCCGGTGGGCTCGTCCGCGAGCACCAGCTGCGGCTCGGTGACCAGCGCGCGCGCCACCGCGGCGCGCTGCCGCTCCCCGCCGGAGAGCTGGTGCGGGCGATGCGTCAGGCGCTCGCCGAGACCGACGCGCTCGAGCAGGCGCCGCGCCGCGGCGCGGGCCGCGGGCACCGGCGTGCGCCGTACCAGGAGCGGCATCGCCACGTTCTCCAGCGCCGAGAACTCGGGCAGCAGATGATGGAACTGGTAGACGAAGCCGAGCGCGCGGTTGCGCAGCACGCCGCGCTCGCCCTCGCCGAGCGCATGGATGTCCCGGCCGGCGATCAGCACCGTGCCGCTGGTGGGCGCATCGAGCCCGCCGAGGATCTGCAGCAGTGTCGTCTTGCCCGAGCCCGAAGCGCCGACGATCGCGACGCGCTCGCCAGGGGCCACCTCGAGGGTCACTCCCCGCAGCACCGGCAGCAGCACCGGGCCCTGACGGAAGCTCTTGTGCACCTGGCGCGCCTCGAGAACGGCGTCACTCATGGCGCAGCGCCTCCGCGGGGGCGGTGCGCGCCGCGCGCCACGCCGGATAGACGGTCGCGAGCGCACACAGCACGAAGGCCACGCCGCACACCCTGAGCACGTCGAGTCCCTCGACATAGGCCGGCAGATCGCTCAGGTAGTAGACGCTCGCGTCGATGAACTGCACCCCGGTGAGGCGCTCGAGGCCGCCGACCAGCTTCTCGAGGTTGTCGGCCACGAGCGTACCGAGCGCGGCGCCGAGCAGCGTGCCGGCGAGCCCGATCAGCACCCCCTGGACGGCGAAGGTGGCGAGCACGTTGCGCGGCGCGGCGCCGAGCGTGCGCAGGATGGCGATATCGGTCTGCTTCTCCTTCACGATCATCACCAGGGTCGCGACGATGTTGAAGGCGGCGACTGCGACCAGCATTAGCAGGATCACGAACATCATCGACTTGGTGATCTCGATGGAGCGGAAGAAGTTGGCATGGCTCTGCGTCCAGTCGCTGACGTAGAAGTCGCCGCCGAGCGCGCGCGCCACGCGCACCGCGGTCTCGGGCGCGCGCAGCGGGTCGGTGAGCGCGAGGCGCAGTCCGGTAACCTCGTCCCCGAGGCGAAACAGCCGCGCGGCGTCCGCCAGGTGGATGAGCGCCAGTCCCCGGTCGAATTCGTACATCCCCGAGGAGAAGATGCCCACCACCCGGAAGCGGCGCATGCGCGCCTCCACCCCGGTCGGCGTGGCGGTACCCTGCGGGGCGATCACCACCACCGTGCCACCGGGGCGTGCGCCGAGCTCGTGCGCCAGCGCCGAGCCGAGGATGATGCCGTATCCGCCCGGCGCCAGATCCTCGAGGCGGCCCGCGGTCAGCCGTTGCGCCAGGCCGGTGGCGGTGCGCTCCTCCTGCGGCAGCACGCCGCGCACCGTGGCGCCCGCCATGGCGTAGCCGTTCTCGAGCATCGCCGCGCTCTCCACGTACGGCACCGCCGCCTGCACCCCGCTCTGGCGCCGGGCGCGTTCGGCGAGCGTCTGCCAGTCGGCGAGGGTGCCGGACATGCCGGTGAGCGTGGCGTGCGAGGTGACCGCGAGGATGCGGGTACGCAGCTCGCGCTCGAAGCCGTTCATGACGGAGAGCACCACGATCAGGGTCGCCACGCCGAGGGTCAGTCCGCACACCGACATGAGCGCCACGAACGATACGAAACCGCGCCGGTGCGTCGAGCGCAGGTAGCGCGTGCCGATCAGCCACTCGTAGGGAGCGCCCGCCATCGCTACTCGTAGCGCAGCGCTTCAGCCGGCGCGGTGCGCGCCGCGCGCAGTGCCGGGTAGATCGTGGCGAGGGCGGTGAGCAGCAGCGCCGCCGCGGCGATCGCCAGCACGTTCGCGGCGTGCACCTCGGAGGGGATGACGCTGTTGTAGTAGACGTTCGGGTCGAGTATCTGGAAGTGGAAGGTGCGCTCCAGAAACGGCTCGATGGTCTCGACGTTGAGCGCCAGCGTGAGACCGAGCGCCACGCCGAGCGCCACCCCCAGCCAGCCGATCACCAGCCCCTGGGTGATGAAGATGCCCATCACCCGGCGCGGCGCGGTGCCGAAGGTGCGCAGGATGGCGATGTCGGTGCGCTTGTCGGTCACGACCATCACCAGCATGGCGACGATGTTGAAGGCGGCGACCGCGACGATCAGCAGCAGGATGAGAGACATCATGGTCTTCTCGATCCGGGTGGCGCGGAAGTAGCTGGCGTTGTCCTCGGTCCAGTCGCGTACCTCGTAAGTCGCGGGCAGGGCCGCCCGCAGTCGCGCCGCTATGGCCGGCGCGGCCAGCACGTCGGTAACGCGGATGCGCAGCCCCTGGGCGCTCGCGCTCGCGGGGGTGAGCGCACGCACGTCCTCGAGCGGCGCGAACAGCAGCGAGCCATCGTGATCCTGCAGCTCCACCTCGAACACACCCGCCACCGTGAAACCGCGCAGCCTCGCCTGCGGGGTGCCGTCGGCGCTCACCGTGGGCACGAGCAGCGTGAGCTGGTCGCCCAGCACCAGACCCAGGCGTTCGGCGACCAGCTCCCCGACGATGACCCGCCCGGAGCCCGGCACCAGGTCCTCGAGGTGGCCGTGAGTGATCACCCTGCCGAGCTCGCTCACCGTGGTGCTTTCCCGCGGGTCGATGCCCCGCAGCACCACCGGCACCATCTCCGGCTGGTGCACCGCGATCGCCGTGAGCTCCGCGTACGGGGCCACAGCGGCCACCCCGGCCACCGCGCGCGCACGCCGCGCCGCGTCCTGCCAGTCGAGCGCGTTGGATGGCGGCGGCGGCCCGCCCGGCGTCGCGGCCGCGATCACCCGCACCTGCGATCCGAGGGACAGCAGCTGATCGCGCAGCTCGCTCTCGAAGCCGTTCATCACCGAGAGAATGACGATCAGTGCCGCCACCCCGACGCATACCCCTATCAGCGACGCCCAGGTGATGAACGAGACGAAGAACCTGTGCGACCGGGCGCGCACGTAACGCAGGCCCACGTAGAGCGGCAGTGGATGAAACACGCGGCGATTTAACCACAGAAAGGCCGCTTTTCAGACCTGCGTCACAGATTGAGGGTGATAAGTCATGTTGCCCGCTTTGACAGATTGCCGGCGGTGTTATAGTCGCCCCGGAGGGATACCTCATGCAGATACGAATCCTCGCCGCGCTCGCGTGCGGCTGCGCAGTCAGCGGCGGCGCGCTCGCCGACACCGTCGTGGTCAACGACCAGGTACAGGTGCGCGAATCCCAGGTCGAACGCCCCAAGCGCGGCCTCACCATGAGTGAAGTCGAGCAGCATTTCGGCGCCCCGGTCACCCGCCATCCGGCGGTCGGCGGCGGCAGCGCGCACACCCCGCCGATCACGCGTTGGGACTACAGCGGCTTCTCGGTGTTCTTCGAAGGCGACCGCGTCATCCACTCGGTCGTGACCGACGGCGACGCCGAGCCCGCAGCCCCTGCGGCTGCGCCGGCTGCGGCACCGTCGGCTTAAGTCAAGACTCGGCCGTCGTTGCTCCTGGACGCTGCGCGTTTGCGCAGCGTGCCTGCGTCCCGCGTGCTAGGCTTCCCCTCACTAGAATAATTCGGGGAACACGTGGTCGATGAGCCCCTCAGGGCCCGTATAGAGGCCCTGCTGCGCGCGAGCAGCGTGCGCAAAAAGAAGGCGGCAGCGCAGCTGGAAGCGGAGATCCGGCGCCGGGAAGAGCTCCTGCGGCAGACCTTCCGCCGCTACGTCTCGCCGCGCGTCGCCGACAAGATCCTCGAGGACGCGCAGCTGCGCGATACGCTGCTCTCGCCGGCCGGCCCCGCCGCCGAGGCACGCGCCCACGCCGTCGTGCTGTTCGCCGACCTGCGCGGTTTCACCAGCATCACCGAGCAGCTCGATCCGCAGCTGGTGGTGCCGCTGCTCAACGAGTTCTTCTCGCTGCTCACCGAGATCACCTTCAAGCACGACGGCACCGTGTTTCACATGGCCGGCGACTGCCTGATGCTCGGCTTCGGCGTGCCGCTCGAGCAGCCCGACAGCGCGCAGCGCGCGGTGAGCGCGGCGCGTGAGATGCTGACGCGCTTCGCCGAGCTGTCGCGCTCCTGGCAGCAGCGCTACCAGGTCGAGGCGGGCCTCGGCATCGGCATCAACGAGGGTGACGTGGTCGCCGGCAACGTCGGCTCCGATGCCTACATGAACTACACGATCATCGGCGACACCGTGAACGTCGCCGCCCGGCTCTGCCAGCGGGCACGCGCCGGTGAGATGCTGTTCTCGAGCGCCCTCAAACGCTCGCTCGATGCCCACGGCCTCGACGTCGGCGCGACGGCGCTGCCACCGATGCAGCTGCGCGGCCGCGCCCATCCGATCGACATCTTCTGCGTGCCGCTCAGCCACCGCATGCAGCTCACTGCGGGTCCGGCCGGCACCTGAAAGCGACGCGCTCGGGTAAGCTGCCCGAGACATGAGCTCGCTCCTCAATCCCCCGCTGCCAGGCGCGGCCACGCCGCGCCTCGAATGGCGCCAGCTGTACGGCAGCGCCGCGGCGCTGGCGCTCGCGGAAGGCCTGGCCGCCGACACGCGGCTGTACGTGGTGATCGCGGATGCGGCGCGCGAGCTCGAGCGCTTCAGCGCCGCGCTGCGCTTCTTCGCCGGCCACGGGCTGACGCTGCTGCGCCTGCCGGACTGGGAAGTGCTGCCCTACGACCTGTTCTCGCCGCATCCCGACATCACCTCCGAGCGGCTGAAGACTCTCTACGAGCTGCCGCACGTGAAGCGCGGCTGCCTGATCGTCTCCGCCGACACCCTGATGCAGCGCCTGCCACCGCGCCACTACGTGCAGGGCCGCGCGTTCGAGCTCGCGAGCGGTGAGTCCCTCGCCCTCGAGCCCTTCCGGCAGCGGCTGATCGAGGCGGGCTACGCGAGCGTCAGTCAGGTGGTGAGCCCGGGAGAGTTCGCAGTGCGCGGCTCGCTGCTCGATGTGTTCCCGATGGGCAGCACGGCGCCGCTGCGCATCGACCTGTTCGACGACCAGATCGAGGCCATCCGCACCTTCGATCCGGAGACTCAGCGCTCGCTTGATACGCTCGATGAGGTGCGGCTGCTGCCGGCGCGCGAGGTGCCGCTGGATGCCGCGGCGGTGCGCGACTTCCGCCGCCGCTACCGCACGCGCTTCGAGGGCGATCCCTCGAAGAGCGCGCTCTATCGCGGCGTGAGCGAGGGGCTCGCGCCGGCCGGCATCGAGTTCTATCAGCCGCTGTTTTTCGATACGCTCGCGACTCTGTTCGACTACCTGCCGGCGGACGCGGTGATCGTGCGCGATGCCGCCCTGCCGCAGGCGCTCGAGAGTGCCTGGGCCGAGATCGAGGCCCGCTACCAGGATCGCCGGCACGATCTCGAGCGCCCGGTGCTCGCACCGCGCGAGCTGTTCCTCGAGCCCGCGGAGCTCGACGGCTCTCTGGGTCGCTTTGCCACCGTCAGCGTCGATGCTTTTAAAGCCGACACTGAGCTCGGCGGCGAAACCATGACGCTGCGCAACTTTCCGACCGCCGCGCCGCGCGAGCTGCGCCTCGACATGCGCGCCGAGCGGCCACTGGCGCCGCTCGATGCGTTCGTGCGCGAGTTTCACGGGCGGGTGCTGATCGCGGCCGACTCCGCCGGACGGCGCGAGATGCTCGGCGAGATGCTGCGCGCGCACGGGCACGAGGTGGCGAGCGTATCGGGCTGGGAGGCCTTCGCCGCTGGCACCGCCCGCCTCGCGCTCGCCATCGCACCCGACATCGAGGGACTGACCCTCACCGAGCCGCCGATCGCGCTGATCGCAGAGGCGCAGCTGTTCGGCGCACGCGCCCGCCAGGAGCGGCGGCGCAAGCGCGCCTCGGATCCGGAAGCGATCCTGCGCGATCTGCGCGATCTCAACCCCGGCGCGCCGGTGGTCCACGAGGAGTACGGCGTCGGCCGCTATGCGGGTCTGCAGGCGATGGACATCGCCGGGCAGCCGGGAGAGTTCCTGGTCCTCGAGTACCAGGACGGCGATCGCCTGTACGTGCCGGTGCAGGCGCTGCACCTGGTGAGCCGCTACACGGGTGGCGCGCCCGAGACCGCCCCACTGCACAAGCTCGGCACCGACCAGTGGGCCCGGGCGCGGCGGCGGGCGGCGGAGCAGATCCGCGACGTGGCGGCCGAGCTGCTCGACCTGTACGCGCGCCGCAAGGCGCAGCACGGCCTCGCCCTGGCCGCCAGCGAGCCCGACTACCAGGCGTTCGTCAACGGCTTCCCGTTCGAGGAGACCGCGGATCAGTCCGAGGCCATCCGCCAGGTGCTCGCCGATATGGGCAGCGAACGCCCCATGGACCGGATCGTGTGCGGCGATGTCGGCTTCGGCAAGACCGAGGTGGCGATGCGCGCCGCGTTCGTGGCGGCCGCGGCCGGCAAACAGGTCGCGGTGCTCGCACCGACCACGCTGCTGGTACAGCAGCATCTCGCCAACTTCCGCGACCGCTTCGCGGACTGGCCTGTGCGCATCGAGGCGCTGTCGCGCTTCGGCACCTCGAAGGAGACCCAGGCGACGCTCGAGGCGCTCGAGCAGGGCAAGGTCGACATCGTGATCGCCACTCACCGCCTCCTGCACGCGCATGCTCGCTTCCAGGATCTGGGGCTGCTGATCATCGACGAGGAGCAGCGCTTCGGCGTGCGGGACAAGCAACGGCTGCAGGCGCTGCGCGCCAACGTGCACGTGCTCACGCTCACCGCGACGCCGATCCCGCGCACGCTCAACATGGCGCTCGGGGGCCTGCGCGACCTGTCACTGATCACCACCGCGCCGGCGGCGCGCCTCGCCATCAAGACCTTCCTGATCGAATGGCACGGCCCGACGCTGCGCGAGGCGGC
>DASPSF010000111.1:0-14591 GCA_035624075.1 Steroidobacteraceae bacterium
CTGCTCGGGGTCCTGCCGTGGATGGTGCCGCTCGGCCGCGCCATCGTGCCCGCCTGGCGCGAGGCGCCGGCAGCCGCCACCGGCTTCAGGCCGCGCCGGTTCCTGGCGGTTTACGCCGTGGTGACGCTGCTGTTCTTCTCGGCCTCGGGGTCGAAGCTCGCCCCCTACATCCTGCCGATGTTTCCGGTGCTGGCCGCGCTCGCCGGCGCGCATGCCGCCGCGCCCGTACCGCTGGCCGCACAGGCCGCGCGCATCGGGGCCGGCCTCATCGTGGTGGTCGCGGCGGCACTCCTCATCTATAGCGCGCGGCGCAACGCCTTCGTGCCGCACGAGGGGCTCGCCTGGGCGGTGGCCGGGAGCGCGGTCGCGCTCGCCGCGGTCGCGGCGACGCTGCGGCGCGCGTGGCTCTCCGCCGCGGGCGCGGCCCTGGTGAGTGCCGTGGCGGCGATCCTCGCGTGGCAATGCCTGCTGTGTGCTTACGCAGTCATTCCGCCGGCCCGCTCGGCGCGCGACCTGGTTGCCGCGGCGCGCCCCTCGATAGGGCCGGAGACCGCTTTATATAGTGTCGGGCAATACCGCGAGACCGTCTCCCCTTACCTCGGCCGCCTCCTGACGCTGGTCGACTACGAGGGGGAGCTCGCCTTCGGCCTCGAGTCCGAGCCCGGCCGGCAGGACCTCGGCGTCGAGGCATTCAAGGCCCGCTGGGGCGCGAGCCGCGACGCCGTGGCATTCTTCGACCCCGGGATCTGGGATTCCTGGCGGCGGGCGGGGTTTCCCGGCCGTGTGATTGCCGCCGATAACTACACCGTCGCAGTGAGTCGTCTGTGAAACTCAGTGATTTCTCGATCCTCTTCTGTGGCGTGCTGCTGAACGCGCTGGCACAGCTGGGGCTCAAGGCCGCCACCCGGGTGACCGGCCCCCTGGTCGCCACCGACAGCGGTGTCCTGCGGCGCGGGCTCGAGCTGCTCACCGTGCCCTCGCTCTGGTACGCATTGTGCGCCTACGGCTTGAGTGTCATCGTGTGGGTGGTCGGCCTGTCGCGCGTCCCGGTGAGCCAGGCATACCCGCTGTTGTCGCTGGGTTACGTGATCAACATCGGGCTCGCGTGGTGGCTGCTCGGCGAGGTGCCCAACGTGCAGCGCGTGGGGGGCATCGCCATCATCGTGCTGGGGGTCGTGCTGGTGTCGCGCTCATGAACGATTCGGCGAAAACCCTGGAAAGGTTCCTGCCGTTCACGCGTCCCTCGATCGACGAGGAGACGATCGCCTCCGTGGCCGAGGTGCTGCGCTCCGGGTGGCTGGCGAGCGGCCCGAAGGTGGCGGCACTCGAGACCGCGCTGTCCGACTATCTCGGCGGCCGGCCGGTGCGCACCCAGACCTCGGCGACCGCGGGACTCGAGATCGCGCTGCTCGCCTGCGGGATCGGCCCGGGGGCCGAGGTCATCACCCCGGCGCTCAGCTTCGTCGCGACCGCGAACGTGATCGTGCGGGTGGGCGCGCGCCCGGTGTTCGTCGACGTGGGCCTCGATTCGCGCAACCTCGACCTCGCCCAGGTGGAGGAGGCCATCACGCCCCGCACCCGCGCCATCATGCCGGTGCACTTCGCCGGGATGCCGGTCGACATGGAGCGGCTCTATGCGATCGCCAACCGCCACCGGCTGCGCGTCATCGAGGACGCCGCGCACGCGATCGGCTCGTCGTGGGGGGGCAAGCGCATCGGCAGCTTCGGCGACCTGGTGGTGTTCAGCTTCCATCCGAACAAGAACATCACCACCATCGAAGGTGGGGCGATCTCGGGCGGCTCGGCGGCGGAGCTGCGCAGCATCGAGCTGCAGCGCTGGCACGGGCAGCTGAAAACCGGCCCCGACTCCTTCGATACGCTGCTCGCCGGCGGCAAGTGCAACCTGTCGGACGTCGCGGCGGCGGTGGGCCTCGGGCAGCTGAAGCGCCTGGAGGAATTCAATACCAAACGGCGCGCCCTGGTGGCGCGCTACTTCGAGCTGTGGAAGGAGGAGGCGCCGCTGCGCCTGCCGGAGCGGGGCGACGAGGGCCACAGCTGGCACGTGTTCACGCCGCTGCTGCCGCTCGAGTCACTATCGATCACGCGGCTCGCCTTCATCGAGGCGATGCGCGAGCGCGGCATCGGCATCGGCGTGCACTACCCGGCGATTCACACCTTCAGCGCCTACCGCGCGCTCGGCTACCGCGAGGGGCAGTTTCCCAACGCCGAGCGCATCGGCCGCGAGACCGTCACGCTGCCGCTGTTTCCGGCGATGGAGCTCAGCGACATCGAGCGGGTCGTCAGAGCGGTGAACGAAGTGGTGCGCGGAGCGGTTAAGAAATGAACCCGGTGGTCTCCGTTGTGATTCCGGTCTTCAACGAGGAGGAGGGCCTGCCGCTGCTCTTCGACCGGCTGTACCGGGCGCTCGATGCGCTCGGGCGCAGCTACGAGGTGGTGTTCGTCGACGACGGCAGCAAGGACGCCTCGGTGGCGGCGCTGCGCGCGCAGTATCAGCGGCGGCCGGATGTCACGCGGGTCGTGGTGCTGGCGCGCAACGCCGGCCAGCACCGGGCGATTCTCGCCGCCTTCACCTACACCCGCGGCGACTACGTGATCACCCTCGATGCGGACCTGCAGAATCCACCCGAGGAGATATCCAAGCTGGTGGCGGCGATGGACGCGGGCGCGGACTACGTCGGCACGATCCGCGTGCAGCGCCAGGACGTGCTGTGGCGCAAGGCGGCTTCCCGCCTCATGAACCGGCTGCGCGAGGGCACCACCTCGATCCGCATCACCGACCAGGGCTGCATGCTGCGCGGCTATCACCGCAGCGTCATCGACGCGCTCAACCATTGCACCGAGGTGAGCACCTACGTGCCGGCGCTCGCCTATACGTTCGCGCGCCACCCGGTCGAGATCGAGGTGGCGCACGCCGAGCGCACCGTGGGCGAGTCGAAGTACTCGCTGCTGCGTCTCATCCGGCTCAACTTCGACCTGATGACCGGCTTCTCGGTGGCGCCGCTGCAGTTCTTCTCCATGGCAGGGATCGTGATCGCGTTCTTCTCGCTCGTCTTCGTCGCCTACCTGGCCCTGCGCCGCCTGATCGTGGGCCCGGAGGCCGAGGGCGTGTTCACCCTGTTCGGCATCGCCTTCTTCCTGATCGGCATGGCGCTGCTCGGCCTCGGGGTGGTTGGTGAGTACGTCGGGCGCATCTACGAGCAGGTCCGGCAGCGGCCGCGCTACCTGGTCGCGGCCGTGCTCGGCGGGGATGCCGAGCCGGCGCAGCTGCGCGAGCTGCGTCCCGACCACGGCGCCGAGGTCACGGCGCTGCCGTCCCCACTGCCGCGCGCACGGGGAGGGCAGGAGTGAGCGGCCCGAAGGCCGTCGTCTTCGCCTATCACGACGTCGGAGTCCGCTGCCTCAAGGCGCTGCTGTCGGCAGGGGTGGAGATTCCGCTCGTCGTCACCGTGGCCGACGATCCGAAGGAGAACCGCTGGTACGCGAGCGTCGCCGAGACCGCCGCCGACTACGGGCTCGAGGTGATCAAACCGGCGAGCGCCGCAACGCCGGAGCTCGAGGCCCGGGTGTGCTCGCTCCAGCCGGATTTCCTGTTCTCCTTCTACTACCGCTCCCTGCTGCCCGCGGGACTGCTCGCGAGCGCGCGCCGCGGCGCCCTCAACATCCACGGCTCGCTGCTGCCGAAGTACCGGGGCCGGGCACCGGTCAACTGGGCGATCCTGAAGGGCGAGAGCGAGACCGGCGCGACGCTCCACTACATGGTGGACAAAGCGGATGCCGGCGACATCGTCGATCAGCTCGCCGTTCCAATCCTCGCCGACGATGACGCCCGCGAGGTGTTCACCAAGGTCACGGTCGCCGCCGAGATCATCCTCGCGCGCTCGCTGCCGAAGCTGATCGCCGGCACCGCCGCGCGCCGGCCGCAGACGATACTTCCGGGACAGTACTTCGGGCGTCGCACGCCGGAGGACGGCCGCATCGACTGGTCGCGCCCGGCGCGCGAGATCCATGATCTGGTGCGCGCCGTCGCACCGCCGTTCCCAGGGGCGTTTACCGACACCCCCGGGGAGCGCTGGGAGATCCACCGCACCCGATTGAGCGAACAGCCCACGCCGCGCGAAGGCGCGTGGCTGTTCGGGGCCGACGGCGGCCTGTACGCCGCCTGCGGTGGCGGTGGAGTGCTGCAGCTGCTCAGCGTGGTAAACCCACGCGGGCCGATCGATGTCCCCCGGCTGTCGCGCGCGTTCGGCTCGCGGCCCGCGCCGCTCGGCTGAAGTAGCCGCGCCTGCTGCCGCCGTGGCGCTCATCGCCCTCAAGGTCGACGTCGATACCTACCGCGGCACGCGCGAGGGCGCGGTGCGGCTCGCCGATCTCCTCGAGCGGCTCGATGCACGCGCGACCTTCCTCTTCAGCTTGGGTCCCGACCACACGGGCCGCGCCATCAAGCGCGTATTCCGGCGCGGCTTCCTCGGCAAGGTCAAGCGCACCTCCGTGGTCGAGCACTACGGTGTGAAGACGCTGCTCTACGGCGTGCTGCTGCCGGGGCCGCACATCGGACGGCGCTGCCGGACGTTCATGCAGGCCACCGCCAGGCGAGGCTTCGAGGTGGGGGTGCACACCTGGGACCACATCCGCTGGCAGGACGGAGTCGCGCGCGCGAGCGAGCCCTGGACGCGGCGCGAGCTCGGGCTGGCCCGCGAGGAATTCACTGAGATCTTCGGGCGTACCCCGCAGGTGCACGGCGCTGCCGGCTGGCAGATGAATCGCTACGTTCCGGCGCTCGAGGAGGAACTGGGATTCCGCTACGCCTCCGACACCCGCGGCACCGGGCCGTTTCTGCCGCTGGTCGAGGGCGGCGGCGCGAAGGTGCCGCAGCTGCCGACGACGCTGCCGACGTTCGATGAGCTCATCGGCCGTGAGGATCTCGGGGGCGAGGATCCGGTCGACCATCTGCTCGCCCTCACCGATCGCGACGGCGGCCGCGACCATGTATTCACACTCCACGCCGAGCTCGAGGGCGGCGCCTACCTCGGTGCCTTCGAGCGGCTGCTCAAGGCCTGGAGGTCGCGCGGCGCGCTGCTGACCGACCTCGCGGCCTACGCCGGGCGGCTGGACTTCCGGTCCTTGCCGCACCACAGCATCACCGCTGGCAGCGTGGCGGGCCGCTCGGGAACACTCGCCGTCCAGGGCCCGGGCGCCGGCGGCTGATCGGCACAATATCGGCGTCCACTGAATCGTCTCTCCTCAGTGGAGATGGACGCCGCAGCGATTCGTATCCCGATGAGCCGCAACCAGCAACTCGACGCTGCGGTCGCGCGCGAGCGCGGACTTCTTTTGGCCTTCATCCGCCGCCGCATCGACGACGCGGCCGAGGCCGAGGACATCCTGCAGGAGGCGCTCTACGAGCTGATCGCGGCGGAACGCCTGGCGCAGCCCGTCGAGCAGATCGGCGCCTGGCTCATGCGCGTGGCGCGCAACCGGATCATCGACCGCTTCCGCAAGAAGCGTCCGGAGCGGCTGCTGGATGCGGCCGGAGGCGCGGATGAGGAGCGGGTGCTGGACGAGCTGCTGCCGCCCGCCGACGGCACCCCCGAGACGGCGGCGATGCGCGCGCTGCTGCTCGATGAGATCGAGGCGGCGCTCGCGGAGCTGCCGCGAGAGCAACGCGAGGTGTTCATCGCGCAGGAGCTCGACGGGGTCACTTTCCGCGAGCTCGCCGAGCGCTCGGGCGAGAGCATCAACACACTGCTGTCGCGCAAGCGCTATGCGGTGCTGCAGCTGCGCGAGCGGCTGCAGGCGGTATACGAGGACTGGTTGACCGAATGAGCATGAGGAGAGAATCGTGAGAAGTCGGGCAGGTTGGGTGGTGCGGGGAGCTGCGAAAGGAGTCGCGATCGCGGCCGCCGTGATCGTGTTCATCGCGCTCTTCAGTTGGGTCGTGATGGTGCTGTGGAATGAGCTGGTGCCGCCGGTGTTCCACGGTCCGGTGATCGGTTACTGGCAGGCGTTGGCCCTGTTGGTGCTGTGCCGCATCCTCTTCGGCGGCCTGCGGGGCTGGCGCGGATCGCACGGGCACTGGCGGCGGCACATGTGGCGCGAGCGCTGGGAGAGCCTGACACCCGAGGAGCGGGCACGGCTGCGCGAGCGCTTCATGGAGCGCTGCGGGCGGGGACGGGACGCGGCGCCGGAGGATCAGCACCTGCAGAGCTAGCCAATCGATGAGTTGACGCGCCAATGGGCGCGACCGCACCATCCGCGCGTGCTCCCAGTCAACATGACGGCCGTCGAGATCCGCGAGCCCGGCCCGCCGACGGTGCTGCGGCCGGCGCGCCGCCCGGTGCCGCAGCCCAAGCCCGGCGAGGTGTTGATCAAGGTCGCGGCCGCCGGCGTCAACCGGCCCGACGTCCTGCAGCGCAAGGGCGCCTATCCGCCGCCGCCGGGAGCGAGCGATATTCCGGGCCTCGAGGTGGCGGGCGTCGTGGTGGCGGCGGCCGAGGGAGTCAGCGACCCGCCGGTCGGCGCGCGGGTGTGCGCGCTGCTCGCCGGCGGCGGCTACGCCGAGTACGCCACGGCACCGGCGGTGCAATGCCTGCCGGCGCCCACCCAGTTGACGCTGGAGGAGGCGGCCGCGCTCCCGGAGACCTTCTTCACCGTCTGGTACAACGTCTTCGAGCGCGCGCGGCTGCGCGCCGGCGAGACCCTGCTGGTGCACGGCGGCGCGAGCGGCATCGGCACCACCGCGATCCTCCTCGGCAAGGCGTTCGGTGCGCGGGTGATCGTCACGGCGGGCAGCGCCGCCAAGTGCGCCGCCTGCCGCGAGCTCGGCGCCGATCACGCCATCAACTATCACGAGGGCGACTTCGTCGAGGCGACGCTGCGCGCCACCGACGGGCGCGGGGCCGACGTGATACTCGACATGGTCGGGGGCGATTACGTCGCGCGCAACGTGGCGGCCGCGGCGATGGGCGGGCGCATCGCGGTGATCGCCCACATGGGCGGGGCCAAGGCGGAGATCGACCTGCGGCCGATGATGATGAAGCGCCTGCAGCTGGCCGCCTCCACCCTGCGTGCCCAGTCGGTCGAGAGCAAGGGGCGGCTGGCGGCGGCGCTGCGCCAGAACGTCTGGCCGCTGTTCGCGACCAAACGCCTCAAGCCGCTGATCCATGCGCGCTTCCCGCTCGCGGATGCGGCCGGTGCGCACAAGCTGATGGAGTCCGACGCACATATCGGCAAGATCGTGCTCGACGCCTGAAACTGTGAATTGCCGCTGCGGCGGCTGCGAAAAACTCGCGTGGGCTCACGGAATTGCCGTACCCTACCGGCCAGACTCAACATAAGAATTCGACGGAGAATCCATGAGTCTTTCCCCGTACGGTCTCATCGACCTGCCCTGGTGGGGATACGTGCTGGTGACCTTCGTGACCATCGAGACGATGTTTCTCGGAGTCACGCTCTACCTGCATCGCGATCAGTCCCATGGCGGCCTGATCCTGCATCCCGCGCTGCGGCATCTGTTCCGCTTCTGGCTATGGTTCAGCTCCGGCGCGGTCACCCGCGAGTGGGTGGCGGTGCACCGCAAGCACCACGCCTACGCCGACCAGCCGGGCGATCCCCACAGCCCGGTCGTGTTCGGCCTGCGGCGCGTCCTGTTCGAGGGCTTCGAGCTGTATCGGGCGGCGGGCAGTGACCCGGAGACCATCAGGAACTACGGCCGGGGAACGCCGGACGACTGGCTCGAGCGGCACGTGTACAGCCGTCACACCTACCTCGGCATCGTGCTGTTCGTCATCGCCCATCTGGTGCTGTTCGGCGCGCCCGGCATCATCATGATCGCGGTCCACCTCTCGGCCCAGCCATTCTTCGCCGGCGGCGTGATCAACGGGCTCGGCCATGCGGTCGGTTATCGCAGCTTCGAGATGCCCTCGACCGCGACCAACCTGGTGCCCTGGGCACTGCTGCTCGGCGGCGAGGAGCTGCACAACAACCACCACGCGTTCCCGCGCTCGGCGCGCTTCGCTGTGCAGCGCTGGGAGATCGACATCGGCTGGCTCTGGATACGCCTGTTCAGCGCGCTCGGACTCGCGCGGGTGCGCTGGGTGGCGCCACGCCCGCATCTCGAGCGCCGGCGCCGCGAGGTCGACGCCGATACAGTGCAGGCGCTCTTTACCAACCGGCTGCACGTGCTGCGCGCCTACGCGCGGCGCGTGGTGCTGCCGGTATGCCGTGAGCTCAAGCGCCGCGAGCCGGCGGTGCCGGCGGGCACGCCGCGACTGCTGATCCGCCATCCGTCCCTGCTGGCCGAGGAGGCACGGCGGCGGCTGCGCGAGCTGCTCGAGCGCTACGAGGTGCTGCGGCGCGTGGTCGAATACCGCGACGGACTGCAGCTCGCATGGGAGGACACGTCGGCCAGCCATTCGCTCGCTAAGCTGCGCGAGTGGTGCCGCCGCGCGGAAGACAGCGGCATCGCCGCGCTGCGCGAGTTTGCCCGGGGGTTGCCCGCCTACGGGCGTTGATTATCGGCTCGGCTTCGGACATTGCGCTGCGCTGTCCTGCTGCGCGCAAGCCCTGCGCCTCTCACCTCACGGGCAGGCTCCGCGAGCGCGTCACCGTGCGCATCGCGAAGCTCGACTGCACGCGCGCCACGCTCGGCAAGCGGGTGAGATGCTGGTTGTGGATGCGCTCGAAGTCGGCGAGATCCGTCACCACCAGCCGCAGCAGATAGTCGTGCTCGCCGGTCATCAGATAGCACTCCATCACTTCCGGCACGCGCCGCACGGCGCTCTCGAAGGCCTCGAGTCCCGTCTGACTCTGTCGGTCGAGCGTGATGCTGACGAACACGTTCACCGCAAATCCGGCGCGCTGCTGATCGACCATGGCCGTATAGCCTTCGATCAGGCCTGACTCCTCCAGCGCCCGCACGCGCCTGAGGCACGCCGATTCCGAGAGACTCACCCGCGCGGCCAGTGAGGTGTTGGTCATACGCGCGTCTTCCTGCAGAAGGCGCAGGATGGCGCGGTCGTAGCGGTCGAGCTCCATGGCACAAGAATCCTTCATCGAAACTGCGGATATCGGCAGATTCTGCCACAAAACCGAGCCCTCGGGCTGGGACTACGCAAACGGGCGCCAGCGGCCGCGGGTTCTAATCCCGCGCATCGCAAATCAATAACGGGGAGAGCGCCATGCGCATCGGGGTTCCGCGCGAGATCAAGGTGCATGAGTATCGGGTCGGCCTGGTACCGGCCGGTGTGCGCGAGCTGACCACCGCCGGACACGAGGTGCTCGTCGAGACCGGCGCCGGCAACGGCATCGGGGTCGACGACGCGCAGTTCCGCGCCGCCGGTGCGAGCATCGCGGCGAACGCCGCCGAGGTGTTTCAGCGCGCCGAGATGGTCATCAAGGTGAAGGAGCCGCAGCCGGCCGAATGCCAGATGCTGCGCCCGGGGCAGGTGCTGTTCACCTACCTGCACCTCGCCGCCGATCCCGAGCAGGCCAGGGGGCTCATGAAATCCGGCGCCACCGCAATCGCCTACGAGACGGTGACCGGCGCCAACGGGTCGTTGCCGCTGCTCACGCCGATGAGCGAAGTCGCGGGACGCATGTCGATCCAGGTCGGAGCCGCGAGCCTGCAGAAGGCGCAGGGCGGCTTCGGCGTGCTGCTCGGCGGCGTGCCTGGCGTGCCGCCGGCGCGCGTGGTGATCCTCGGCGGCGGGGTATCCGGCACGCACGCGGCCGAGATGGCCGTGGGGCTGCGCGCCGACGTCACCGTGATCGACCGCTCGGTCGATCGGCTGCGGGAGCTCTCGACCCAGTTCGGCGCAGCCATTCAGACCGCCTATTCGACGACCGAGACGATCGAGAGGCTGGTGAAGGATGCGGATCTGGTGGTCGGCGCGGTGCTGGTGGCGGGCGCGGCGGCCCCTAAGCTGGTGACACGCGCGATGGTAAAGGGCATGAAGCCCGGCGCGGTGCTGGTCGATATCGCGATCGACCAGGGCGGCTGCTTCGAGACCAGTCGCCCGACCACGCACGCGGATCCCACCTTCGTAGTGGACGGAGTGGTCCACTACTGCGTCGCCAACATGCCGGGTGCCGTGCCGCGCACCTCGACGCTGGCGCTGACCAACGCGACGCTCCCCTACGCACGCGCTTTGGCCGATCTTGGCTGGCGCGAGGCTTTCAAGCGGGATCCGGGGCTTGCCGCCGGACTCAACGTGCACGGCGGCGAGATCACGCACGAAGTCGTCGCCCGGGCGCTCGGGCTCAAGGCCCGGCCGCTGAGCTGACTTCCGGGAGCGCGCCTCCCTACAAAGGAGGGTGGCCGCTCATCCCGGCGCAGGGGTAGGCTAACCGCCCCCTTTGAGTGAACCATCGGAGGTTCGTGATGAAGATTGTGCTGCCGCTCGCCGTCGCGAGCCTCGCTGCGGGCGCCGCCCTGGCCGCACCGGTTACCTACCAGGTCGATCCGGCCCATACCTACCCGAGCTTCGAGGCCGATCATTTCGGCGGCATGTCCGTCTGGCGCGGGAAGTTCGACAGCTCCTCCGGGACGATCGTGCTGGATCGCGAGGCCGGGACCGGCACCGTCGACATCACCGTCGATACGACCTCCATCGACTTCGGCCATGCCAAGCTCAACGAGCACGTGAAGTCGCCCGAGATGCTCGACGCCCAGAAGTACCCGACTGCCATCTACAAGGGCACGCTCAGCAACTTCAAGAACGGCGCCCCGACCGAGGTGCATGGTGAGCTGACGCTGCACGGCGTGACCAAGCCGGTGAACCTCACGATCAACAGCTTTGTGTGCAAGGTGACGCCGCTCTCGAAGAAGGAGCGCTGCGGAGCCGACGCCTCGGGCACCCTCAATCGCGCCGACTTCGGCGTCAACTACGGCGACAAGTACGGCTTCAACATGGCCGTGAAGCTCGCCATCCAGGTGGAGGCGGCTCCCGCCGGCTGACGGAACGCGGTCACGCCAGCAGCGCCGCCACGTGCTCGGCGATCGCGAGCGATGAGGTGAGTCCCGGCGATTCGATGCCGAAGAGGTGAACGAGCCCCGGCACGCCGTGCTCGGCCTGCCCATCGATGCGAAAGTCGGTCGGGGGCTCCCCGGGCCCGGTGATCTTCGGGCGCATGCCGGAGTAGGCAGGCTCGAGCGAGCCGTCGGCGAGCGCCGGCCACCACTCGCGGATGGCGCGATAGAAAGCCGCGGCACGCTGCGGATCCACCGCGTAATCGAGCTCCTCGACCCACTCCACGTCCGGTCCGAAGCGCGCGCGGCCCGCGAGGTCGAGCGTGAGGTGCACGCCCAGCGCGTCGCGCTCGGGCAGCGGATAGATGAGCCGCGCAAACGGGGCGCGCCCGCTCAGAGCGAAGTAGCTCCCCTTGAGAAGCCAGGCGGTCGGCACGCGCTCCGCCGGAAAGCCCTCCATCAAGCGCGCCACGGCGGGCGCCGAGAGACCTGCGCTGTTGACCAGCGTGCGGGCCTGGAGTGAGGGGGGCGCGCCGTTCACGGCAATGCCAAACCCCCCGGCATGGAGCGTGAGCCCGGTGACCTCGCTGTTGCACACCAGCAGGGCGCCGCGGCTCTCCGCCTGGCCGAGGAGCGCCAGCATATAGCCATGTGCGTCGATGATCCCCGTCAGGGGCGAGTGCAGCGCCGCAGCGCAGCGCAGCTCGGGCTCGAGGGCGAGCGCCTGCGCGCGCTCGAGCGGCACGAGCTCGACGCCGTTGCCGAGCGCCCCGGCGCGGATCCGCTCGAGCCCGGCGCGCTGGCTTTCGCTGCTCGCCACGATCAGCTTGCCGCAGCGGCGATGCTCGACGCCGTGCTCGCGGCAGAAGTCATAGAGCCGCTCGCGCCCGGCCACACAGAAGCGCGCCTTGAGCGAGCCGCGCGGATAATAAATCCCGGCGTGGATCACCTCGCTGTTGCGCGAGCTCACTCCGCTGCCGAAGCGCTCCGCGGCCTCGAGGATCAGTACTTCCCGCCCGCGCAGCGCCAGCGCGCGGGCGATGGCGAGGCCCACCACGCCCGCGCCGATTACCACCGCATCCACGCGTTCCATGGGTCAAGTTTAACCGGAGCCCGTACAATGGCCCGGCCACTACGGGAGTCACGCGTGCCAGCAGTCAACTTTTCGATCGCCGACGACGTCGCGATCCTCGAGATCGCCAACCCGCCGGTCAACGCGCTCAGCCTCGCGGTGCGCGAGGGACTCATGGAGGGCCTGGCCCGGGCAGCCGCGGATCCGCAGATCGTCGCGGTGGTGGTGTCCGGTGCCAACGGCATCTTTCCCGCGGGCGCCGACATCAACGAGATCGCCTCCGGGCTCGCCCTCAAGGCGCCGATGATTCTCGACGTGCAGGCACGCATGGAGGGGACCGGGAAGCCTCTGGTCGCGGCCCTCGAGGGCAACGCGCTCGGCGGTGGCTTCGAGCTCGCGCTCACCTGCCACTGGCGCGTGGCGGCGCCGGCGACGACCGTGGGCCTGCCGGAGGTGAAGCTCGGCCTCATACCGGGCGCCGGTGGCACGCAGCGCTTCACGCGCCTCGCCGGCCCCGAGGCTGCGCTCGAGGCGATCACCTCCGGGGGGCAGATTCCGGCGGCGCGCGCGCTCGAGCTGGGACTGATCGACAAGATCACGGACGATCCGGTCTCCGCCGCGGCCGAGCTCGGACGGCAGGCGGCGCGCGAGCGCTGGCCGCTGCGGCTGACGAGCGAGCTCACCAGGCACATCGCCGAGGTGAGCGGCACGCTGTTCACGGCATTCAGACAGAAAATCGCCGTGCGGGCGCGCGGGCAGCTCGCGCCCTGGAAAATCATCGATTGCATCGAGGCGGCCTGCACCCGGCCGAAGGCGGAGGCCTTCCGCTTCGAGCGTGACTGCTTCATCGAATGCCGCGACAGCCCGCAGCGCCGCGCGCTCACGCACCTGTTCTTCGCCGAGCGCGAGGCGCGCCGCATTCCCGGTGTGGGACCCGAGGTGAAGCCGCTGCCGATCAGGAGCGCGGGGGTGATCGGTGCCGGCACCATGGGAGGCGGCATCGCGATGACTTTCGCCAACGCTGGCATACCGGTGCGGGTCCTCGAGCTCTCGCCGGACGCGCTCGAGCGCGGCCTCGCGATGATCCGCAAGAACTACGCTGGCTCGGTGGCGCGCGGGAGCCTGACGCAGCAGCGCGCCGACCAGGTGGTATCGCTGATCCGGGGCGTAACCGACTACGGCGAGCTCGACGAGGCCGACATCGTCATCGAGGCGGTGTTCGAGGACCTGAGCGTCAAACAGGAGGTATTCGCGCGGCTCGACCGGGTGGCGGCGCGCGACACCATTCTCGCCACCAATACCTCGACGCTCGACATCGATGCGATCGCCTCCGTGACCACGCGCCCGGACAGGGTGGTGGGCACGCACTTCTTCAGCCCCGCCAACGTCATGCGCCTCTTGGAGAACGTGCGCGGCGCGCGCAGCTCCCCGCAGACGCTCGCCACCGTGATGGCGCTCGGCAAGACCCTCGGCAAGGTGACGGTGCTCGCCGGGAACTGCGACGGCTTCATCGGCAACCGCATGGTGATGTATTACGGGTCGGAGGCGGAGTTCCTGCTGGAGGAGGGCGCGACCCCGGAGCAGATCGATCGCGTGATGGAAGGCTTCGGGTTTGCCATGGGGCCGCTCGCGATGCGCGATCTCGCCGGCAACGACGTCGGCTTCCTCATCCGCAAGGGCCGCAAGCTCCCGCCCGACGAGCGTTTTTCGCCGATCCTCGAGCGGCTGGTGGCGCAGGGGCGCCTCGGGCAGAAGGCCGGCAAGGGCTTCTACCGCTATGACGGGCGCACCCGCATCTCCGATCCCGAGGTGCTCGCGCTCATCGAGGGGGTGTCGAGTGACCTGAAGATCCGGCGCCGGCAGATTCCGGACGAGGAGATCCTCGACCGGCTGCTGCATCCACTGGTGAACGAGGGCGCCAAGATCGTCGACGAAGGCATCGCGCTGCGTGCCGGGGATATCGACGTGGTCTACGTCAACGGCTACGGGTTCCCGGCGTGGCGGGGCGGCCCGATGTACTGGGCCGAGCAGGCGGGCCTGCAGCGCGTCATCGAGACGATGCAAAGGCTCGCGCCTTCGCACGGGGCGCGCTGGCGTCCCGCGCCGCTGCTCGAGCGGCTGGCCGCCTCCGGCCAGGGGTGGGGGAGCGTGGAGGGTCCCAAATCGCGATAGTTAGGCGAGTACCTAACTATCCGTGCCAGGGACTGCACGATGCTCCAGGTCTGGGTTCTGCAGGCGATTGCGTTGACGGCCGATCCGGCGCACGCCGCCTATGTGGCCAGCATGGAGGGCCGCAAGGCCGACGCACTCGCGGCCGTGCAACAGCTCGCCGCGACGCGTCCCGTGGAGCAGGTGCTCGCCGCAGGCGGCTCAGGCTGGGAGCTCACGCCGCAGTACTCGGCGCTGGTGCGCTTCGGGCTCTGGGATGAGCTGATCGCGCTGACAGCGCCCAGCGCGCGTGCACCCGGGCTGGCCGCAGGCTATCTGTATGCGCGTGGCGTCGCGCTCGCCGCCCGAGGCCGGTTGGCCGAG